>DAOTUB010000195.1:0-3517 GCA_034437455.1 Anaerolineae bacterium
GCCGGCATCATCGCGCTGGGCAACGTCGCCAGCCGCTTGTTGGGACTGGTGCGGGAGACCGTCAAGGCGGATCTCTTTGGCGCGGGCGGCAACGTGAGCGCCCTGGAGGTCGCCATACGGGTGCCCACCATCGTCTACGATCTCCTGGTGGGGGGGCTGATCAACGCGGCCCTCGTCCCGGTACTTTCCGATTACGCTACTCCAGAGCGCCGCGCCGAGTTATGGCGACTGGTCAGCATCCTGCTGAGCCTGGCCGTCGTCGCACTTTCGGCCTGCGTGTTGCTCGGCGAGTTGCTGGCCCCTCAGATCGTCTGGCTGATGGCGGGAGGGTTCGACTCGGCGCTGCAAGCTGAGGCGACCGCGTTGCTGCGCGTCATGCTGCCGGCGATCCTGCTCCTCAACCTGGCCGGTATCGTCGCCGGGGCGCTCTACGCGCTGAAGCGTTTTATCTTCCCCGCCTTTACTGCGGCTGCTTACAATGCCGCGATCGTGGCGCTGGCCTTGCTGCTGGGCCGGCGGCTGGGAGTGACCAGCATGGCCTGGGGGTTACTGCTCGGCGCTGCGCTCCAGGTGGCGCTGCAATGGCCGGGCCTGCGCGATGCCCACCTGCGCTTTGTGCTCGACATCGGCCACGTCGCCCTGCGCCGCATCGGTCGGCTGTATATCCCTATCGTGCTCGGTCTGACCGTGGATACGCTCGGCGTGGCGCTCAGCTACAATCTGGCGTCGCGCACCGGCGCTCAAAGCATCCCCTGGATGCAGTATTCGGCCACCTTGATCCAGTTTCCGCTGGGGTTGGTCTCGCTCGCCGTCTCCGTCGCCATCCTGCCCACTCTCTCTCGCCAGGCGACTGACGGACAACCGGAGCCTTTCAAAGCCACTCTCGCCCAGGGCCTGCGTTTGGTGCTAATGCTGACCATTCCGGCGACGGTTGGGTTGTGGGTGCTGGCGACTCCCATCGTCGCGCTGGTCTTTGAGCATGGCGATTTCACCGCCGCCGATACGCTGGCGACGGTCGGGGCGTTGCGTTGCCACCTGGTGGGATTGATCTTTGCCGCCGTAGATCAACCGCTCATCTTTGCCTTCTATGCCCGCAAGGATACCTGGACGCCGGCGCTGGTCGGTGTGGCGACGGTGCTCCTGTACGTGATTCTGGCTTTGGGCCCGACGTTCTTTGTACCGCTCACGCTGAACGGCCTGATATTGGCCAACTCGCTCAAGTGGGCGGCCCATGCGTTGCTCATGCTTTTCCTCCTGCAGCGCGGTGTGGACGGCCTGCGTGGACATGGGGTCATGAGAGCCTTGTTCAAAGCGGCAATTGCGTCGGCGGCGATGGGCGGGGCGATATATTTGATCATCGGAAGAGCAGCGCGGATCGTGCCGGCTGGGCTGGTGGGCGAGGTGCTGCTGGTAGGGGGAGTCGGTCTGGTGGGGATCGCCATCTACGGCGTGCTGGCGGTCCTGCTGCGGATGGAGGAAGTGAATCTGTTGAGAAGCGCCTTGCTCGATTGGGGACGGCGCTTGACGAGGTCTGGACGGTAGATTATAATCTCATTTTATCTCCCCAGTATCTTGGGACGAACAGTACGCCATCCTATGCATCTGGTTCCGTCCAAGTATAAACCGATTTATCTTCGTGCAGGAGATTGAGATTATGAAAGCTGAGGCAAAGCGCATCGATTTGGGGTTAGAGGTACAACCTACATCGTTTGTAAAGTGGGCAGGAGGCAAGAGTCAACTACTGAAACAATTCGAGCCTCTATTTCCCCCTCGTTTCAATGGATATGTTGAGCCCTTTGTGGGCGGTGGAGCTGTATTCTTCCATCTTTTTAACCAAGGTCGCATCACCAATGGTGCTATCCTCAATGATCTGAACCCAGGCTTGATGAATTGTTACGAGATCATCCGAGATCAAGTCGAGGAGTTAATTGAAGAACTTCACCGCCACGAGCCTCATAAAACAGAGGAGGATTATTTCTACGAGGTTCGGAAGTGGGACAGACAGCCAAATTTTGATGATCGCAGTCCAGTCGAACAAGTTGCCCGCACGATATTCTTGAATCGGACTTGCTATAATGGTTTGTATCGGGTGAACAGCAAGGGCCAGTTCAACGTGCCTTTTGGTAGATACAAAAATCCTCAGGTTTGTGATGAAGAAAATCTTCGGGCAGTGAGTCGGGCCTTGCAAGGAGTTGAACTACTTTCGGGAGATTTTAAGAAATGCATCGAACGAGTTGAACATGGTGATTTTGTTTACTTGGATCCTCCCTATCACCCCATCAGTGAAACAGCGTCGTTCACCAGTTACACGAAAGACGATTTCACGGAAGAGGATCAAATCAGATTAGCAGAAGCCTATCATCATCTTGCCGAGAAGGGGTGTCTAGTTATGCTCAGCAACTCGTATACTCCTTTCATTCAAGATCTTTACAATGGATACAGACAAAAAGAGGTCAATGCTAGACGTGCCATAAACAGCAAAGGAAATGGGCGCGGCAGGGTTTCAGAATTGGTGATCTTGAACTATGAAACTTTTGCTGTGTAAATGGAGATGTTCGGACAATGACACTGAACGATGAAGCGTGGTCAAAATACTTCAAGGCAACTCCGGCGCTGCAAGAGATCAAGAAGAAAGGCTACACATATGTAACCGCTAACGATTTGAAAGAGTTAGGAGAGCGTGAAGCGAGACTGATGACAAAGTTGGACACCTTGAACTCGCGTCCCAGAATTTTTGAGGAAAAAGCGCTGACGATATTCGCGGTGAAGAATGGGGAGTACATCATATTCGAGGATTCTGGCAGAAAGAGTTACTTTGAATTCGGTGACCAATTGGAAGGAATTCCTGTCCAACGGTACGATTCACGAGTAGATTTGAGAGCGTTTGACTCTTATCCGCGTGGGCAGAGTTTGAATGAAGCACAAGCTATTAGTTTTGCTTTTATATCCTCTCTACTCAAGACTTTTACCGCAGATGAAAACCTCAGATTGACCATTCGGGGAAGGTCTTATACAGGCGCCTTTGGTTTTGACTTGTGGGAACTCAGACATCACGTGAGTGTCTCTAGTGTGCAGATCGAAGTCGATGCCGGGTACGAGAGTGATGACGCTATCTATTTGATTGAGGCGAAAGCAGGAAAGAATGATAGCTTTCATATACGCCAACTGTACTATCCGTACCTTGAATGGTCTAACAGGTCTCGGAAAAACATAGTTCCGATCTTTTTTATCTATTCAAACGGCAAGTACTACCTTACTGAATTCTCGTTCGGCAAGAATTTTGGTGACCTAGAGGTCGTCAGGAAAGGGTGCTACACAATCAACGAATCGCCTAAATTTACCCTGAGTCTCTCTGAATTCCTGCGCCGAGTACCGGAAGAGGAAGAACCTAAGGAGTTGTCCATTTTTAACTTCGCACTTTTCGGATATAATTGCCCTGCAGTGAACGCGTTACCTGGAGGGACAATATGTCTGAAAAGAATGTTCATCAATGCCAATGTCCAATCTGCCGACAGCC
>DAOTUB010000196.1:0-7771 GCA_034437455.1 Anaerolineae bacterium
ACAGATACTCGGCCAAATCATCGGGTAACCCTGTGACGGGAATGAGCATGGGATTTCTCCTTCGCGCTTGCTTTCCCCTATTTTACACCCGATGGTTGAAATCCGCACTTGAAATCCGCAGGAGTTAAGCTATAATTGGCATTGAATTCCTTTCGAGTGAATTGCCTGGTTGCAAAGGAGCGCGTGGTGAGTGATATAGTTGTTGTTGACGAAATCGCCATCCCCATTACTGTGCATTATCTGGAAGAGGATCAGGTTTACCAGGTCAGTTGCCCCTGGCTCCAGGGCTGTCACGCCTGGGGCGAGACGTTGGACGAGGCGATGCGCGCCATACCCGGCAATATCAGGGCAATGATTCAGGCTCGCCGCGACAACGGTTCTCCCCTTCCTGCTGAACTGGAGCAGGTCAACCTGCAACGCCCCTTTGCGCTGCGGCTGGCGCCGGTATGAGATACCGCAAACTGGCTAAACGTCTCCGCAATCTGGGCTGCGAGTACGTCCGTTCGGGTGCTGGCTCGCATCGTATCTGGTATAACCCCGCGTTGGACCGCTACACCACCATTCCCGACTGGGGAAACAAGGACGTCAAGCCTGGTACCTTGCGCCGTGTTCTCCGCGATCTCGGTATCAGTCGTCGCGAGTTTGGGCCAATCAAGTGACGATGCAGATGGAGAACTATACAGCCCGCGAGTTGATGGCCATCGTCGCCGCGCGAGAGATCCACGACGGCGAGATCGTCTTTTGCGGCACCGGCGTCTCGCTGCTGGCGGCGATGGCGGCCAAGCGCATCCACGCACCAGGCGCGATCATCTTTTTCGAGACCGGCGCGCTCGACCCCGACCTGCGCGAGATTCCCCTGACCGTCGCCGACTCGCGAGTGATGTATGGGGCCAGCCTCAACGCGGGGCTGGCCGAGGCGTTCGCCACGATGCAGAACCGGTTCCTCGGCCCCCGCGTCGTGGGCATCCTGGGCGCGGCGCAGGTGGATCGCTACGGCAACCTCAACTCCACCTGCGTCGGCGACTATGCCCATCCGACCGTGCGTTTCCCTGGTTCGGGCGGCGCTTGCGACGTGGGCAGCTTTGTGGGCCGCACCATCGTCTTTATCCAGCACGAGCGGCGGCGGTTCGTCGAGCGGTTGGATTATTTGACCACGCCGGGCTATCTGGACGGTCCCGGCAGTCGGAAACGGGCGGGCTATCCTCACGGCGGCCCGGCCTGCGTCATCTCGGACAAAGCTCTGTTGCGCTTTGACGAGACGAGCAAAGAGATGTACCTGGAGCGGTATTATCCCGGAGCCACGCCCGAGGCTATCCAGGCTCACACCGGCTTCCCTCTCGATCTCTCCCGCGCTGCACCGATCGATCCCCCCACCGCTGACGAGCTGCACATCCTGCGCCAGGAAGTAGACCCTCAACGTCTCATTCTTGGACGGTAACCAGTAGTCGGATGTCTGACTACTGGTTACTGGCATCTGACTACTGGTTGACACCATGAGGGAGTATGCTAGAATTCCAACATGGAAGAATTGAGTGTATGAGGGGGTGACAGGTGAGCGAACGAGAGGCTGTGATCGCACGGAGTGAGACGCCGGGGCGCAAGGCAGCCGCCGTGATGTTCGATGACGATCTCCGTCATCGGCTGTTGGATGCGCTGTTGGCCCCGGCGGAACCACCCAGGATGACGTATGAGGAGTTCTTGGCCTGGGCTGGCGAGGATACGTTAGCTGAGTGGATTGCCCTTGAGGGAGGAGTGGGGAAAGTGATGATGTACAGTCCAGCGTCAAAGCGCCATCAACAGCTCGCGAGTTTCCTGGAAAGGGTGCTGGGGATGTTTGTCGAACAGCGCGACCTGGGTGTTGTGTTGGTGACCCCTTTTCAGATGAAGCTAGAGCATGGCCGGGAACCGGACTTGCTCTTTGTCGCGCGGGAACATCTGGGAAGATTGAAAGAGACCTACCTGGATGGTCCGGCGGATCTGGTGGTGGAGATCGTCTCGCCGGAGAGCGAGGGGCGAGACCGAGGCGAAAAATTCTACGAGTACGCGCGCGGCGGCGTGTCGGAGTATTGGTTGATTGACCCCCAGATCCAGTGGGCCGACTTTTATCAGTTGGAGGGCGAACGTTATCGCACGGTGTTCAGCGGCGAGGAGGGCGAATACCACGCCCTGGTGTTGCCCGATTTCCGCCTGCGCGTCGAGTGGCTGTGGCAGGAGCCGTTGCCGAACCCTCTGCGTGTGTTGGGCGAGATCGCTAACGTGGACCCGGAGGTGGTGGAGCGTTTCTTGCAGGCCTTGGGAGGGTGAGGTTGATCTCGTTCGGTTCGGATACCTTGAGCGGTACGATCCCCACCCAGGTCAGTGTCTACGTTGACGGCGGCTGCGACCCCAACCCTGGCCCCGGCGGTTGGGGCGCGATCGTCCGCTGGGACGACCGAGAATGGGTGCTCAGCGGCAACGACCCCGACACTACGAACAACCGCATGGAGCTTCACGCCGCGGCTGCGTCCCTGGCGCTGTTGGAAGGGCTGCTCGGTCGCTGCCAGGTGGACCTGCACACCGATTCCCAATACGTGCGCCGGGGCATCACCGAGTGGCTGGCTGGCTGGGTAAGCCGCGGCTGGCGCACCAGCGACAAGCGACCGGTCAAGAACCAGGACTTGTGGCGCGTGCTCCACCGCTTGACCCAGGCGCACGACGTGACCTGGCACTGGATCAAGGGACACGCCGGGCATCCTCTCAACGAGCGGGTTGACCGATTGGCGACGGAGGCGCTGCGGGCGCTCCATCGCGGGTCAGACGCGCCCGATCGGACGGGCGCGCCCGAACCCACCGACGATGATCGCCCCGTCGTCGAAATCTGCGTCAAGGCCTCGTGTCGGGGCGCTGAAAAGCGCGGCGGCTGGGGGGCTGTGTTGCGCATGGGCGGGCATACCAAGACGCTCAGTGGAGGCGAGCCCGCAACTACCGCCAACGCCATGCTCATCCGGGGCGCGACCGAGGCGCTGCGGGCGTTGACCAAACCATGCCGCGTTACTTTCTACTCCGACGCCAAATATCTGATCCACGGGGCTTCGCTCTGGGTGAAAAACTGGCAGGCGCGCAGTTGGAAAACCCGGGACGGCAAGCCGGTCGCGAACCGGGTCGAGTGGGAAGCGCTTCTCGATGCCGCCCGCCCGCACCACGTCACCTGGTTGCTGGCTCAGGAAGACGCGCCGCTTGCCGATCTGTCGTGGGCCGGCGAGTTGGCCAGCGAGGCGGCTGGGCAGGAAGCAGATGAGTAAACGGGTGAAACGACTGCGACGAGGGATGCTTTTGCTCGGGGTGATTGGCGCTCTGATCGCCTGCGCGCGTCCCACGCCCGTGCAACAGCTTGAGGAAGGCGATACCACCAGTCGGACGGGAGATTCTGCACCTGTCGCTCCGGTGGCGACGTCCACGACGGTTTCCACGCCTTCCCCTGCCTACCCTGGTATCTACGTTGGCACGCCCACGCCCAATCCCACCCTCGTTGGCTCTGCTGACACGCCGAACGTCGAGTCGTACGTCGTGCAGCCCGGCGAGACGCTGAGCCTGATCGCCGCCGTCTTTGGCTGCACCATCGAGGAACTCACTGCCGCCAATGGTCTGGCCCACGCCGACAGCATCCAGGCCGGTCAGACGCTCTACATTCCCGTAGGCGCTACCGAGACCGGCACGGCCGTCAAGCTGCTCTCCGATAGCGAACTGGTCTACGGCCCGGCCTACGTTCACTTTGACCTGGAAGGTTTCGTCGCCGGGCAGGGAGGTTATCTGGCCGACTATGGCGAGGAGGTCGAGGGCCGTCTGCTTACCGGCCCAGAGATCGTCCAGCTCGTGTCGCAACGTTTCAGCGTGGGGCCGCGCGTGCTGCTGACGCTGCTGGAGATGCGATCGGGGTGGGTCACCGATCCGCAGCCGGCCACCCCGTGGCCCGCCTACCCGCTGGGCTATGTCCGGGCGTATTACGAAGGCTTGTTCCAACAATTGAGTTGGGCGGCGGTGCAGCTCAACGAGGGATATTATGGCTACAAGCGAGGCGACCACACGACGATGCGCGTGGCGAACGGGATCCGCGCCGCCGTCGCGCCGGGACTCAACCCGGGCACCGCGGGCGTGCAGAACTGCCTGGCCGGGCTGGCCTCCAGTTGGGACGAATGGCTGGCGCTGACGGATTCTTCCCCTCCCTTGGGGGGGACAGAGGGGGGGAGCTTCCTGGCTACCTACGAGCGACTTTTCGGCAATCCCTTCGCCTACACGGTGGAGCCACTGACGCCGCCCGACCTCAAACAACCAGAGATGCGGTTCCCGTGGAAATCTGGGCACACCTGGTACTTTACCGGCGGCCCGCATGGGGGTTGGGGGAGCGGCAGTGGCCGCGCGGCGCTCGACTTTGTGCCGGGTGGCGAGATCCTCGGTTGCGCGCCCTCGTCCGCGTGGGTCACGGCAGCCGCGTCGGGATTGGTGCTGCGCAGCGATAACGGCGAGGTGGTCGTGGACCTGGACGGCGATGGCTTTGAGCAGAGCGGATGGACGCTGCTCTATATGCACGTCTACGTCGAGGATCGCGTCCAGGAGGGCGTTTACGTGCAGCGGGGAGACGTCATTGGTCATCCCTCCTGCGAGGGTGGGTTTTCCGAAGCGACGCATCTCCATTTTGCCCGCCGCTACAACGGCGAATGGATCCCCGCCGGTAGCGGGCCGATACCGATGGTGCTTTCGGGTTGGACGGCCCACGAGGACGTGATGCCTTACGAGGGCACGATGACGCGCGGCGACGAGGAGCGCGTCGCCTGCGAGTGCTGGAATGATGATGTCAATGGGCTGGTTTCCGATAACGCCCCATAGCTTGTTTTCAGGGAGAGTAGGATGATGGTATCCATCCACGTGCTTCGTTCACCCGATCCCGCGCCTTTGGCCCACCTGCGCGCCGATCTCCACCCGGACGTGCGGCTCACGCTCGGTCCCGATCTGCCATCGCCTGCCGAGTACGACATTCTTGTCGCCGGTCGCCCGCAGCGCGAGCATCTCGCCGCCAGCCCTAACTTGGAGGCGCTCATCATCCCGTGGGCCGGCCTGCCTCCAGAGACGCGCGAGCTGCTGCGCGATTTTCCCGGCGTCGCCGTCCACAACCTGCACCACAACGCCTCCGCTGCCGCCGAGATGGCCGTCGCGCTGATGCTGGCGGCGGCCAAGTTCATCGTCCCCATAGATCGGACGTTTCGCGCGCACGATTGGACTCCGCGCTACCGGCCCAACCCGGCCATTTTACTGGAGGGCAAGACGTTGTTGATCCTGGGCTATGGCGCTATCGGTCGGCGAGTGGCTCGCGCCTGCCGGGGTCTGGGTATGAAGGTGGTAGCCATTCGGCGGCACGTTCCTGCGTCGCCGGATGATGCCGCTGACGAGATCCATCCGGCGGACGCGCTCCACGATCTGCTGCTCCGGGCCGACGTGCTCGTCATCTGCCTGCCGCATACGCCAGATACGACGGGCATCATCGGCGCGGAGGAGCTGGCCCTGTTGCCCTCGGACGCTGTGCTGGTCAACGTGGGGCGCGGGCCTGTCGTGGACGAGGGTGCCCTGTACCACGCCTTGCGCGAGGGGACGCTCTATGCCGCCGGGCTGGATGTGTGGTATAATTACCCCGGCGACAAGACCGCCCGGTCGCACACGCCGCCCTCGGCCTATCCCTTCCACGAACTGGACAACGTCGTGATGAGTCCGCACCGGGCGGGCGGATCGAAGGAGATGGAAATACAGCGCATGAGCCACCTGGCGGCGCTTCTTAACGCGGCGGCACGCGGAGAGGAGATGCCGAACCGGGTGGATTTGCAGGTGGGATATTGATCGAGCTGCTCTGCCAAATTTGCAAAGTGGAATCATTGGAGGACGCATGAAACTCTACAACACACTCTCTCAGAGTACAGAGAACTTTACGGCCCAGAAGGAGCCGATCACCGTGTACGTCTGTGGCATCACGCCGTACGATACCACGCACCTGGGCCACGCCTTTACCTACGCGGCCATCGACGTCCTCATCCGTTACCTGATATTCCAGGGCCGCCAGGTGCTTTACGTGCAGAACGTCACCGACATTGACGATGACATTCTGAAACGGGCCGGGGAGGTGAACGAGAATTGGAAGCGCCTGGGCGATCGCTGGACCGCCCGTTACATCCACGATATGCGGGCGCTCAACGTGCGCCCACCCGATCACTTCCCTCGCGCTACCGGCACGATCCGGGAGATTATTAACCTGGTGCAGCGGTTGCTGAGGTTCGGGGTGGCCTATGAATCGGAGGGCAACGTCTATTTTCACGTGGACGCCTGGCCCGAGTTTGGCAAACTGAGCCAGATCCCCCGCGACCAGATGTTGCCCATCGCCAACGAGCGCGGGAACCATCCCGATGATCCCCACAAGCGCGACCCGCTCGACTTTGTCCTCTGGCAGGCGCAAGCTCCTGACGAGCCGGCCTGGGATAGCCCCTGGGGCCCCGGTCGGCCAGGCTGGCACGTCGAGTGTTCGTCTATGGCCATGCGTTACCTGGGGAGCACGATCGATATTCACAGCGGCGGCACCGATCTCATCTTCCCCCATCACGAAAGCGAGCTTGCCCAGACAGAGTGCGCCACGGCCCAGTCGCCCTTCGTTCGCTTCTGGGTCCACACCGCCATGGTGCGCCACGAGGGGGAAAAGATGAGCAAGTCGCTGGGCAACCTGGTGATGATGCGGGATCTGCTGGAGGACTGGTCGCCCGACGCCCTGCGACTTTACCTGGCGAGCCATCACTACCGGGAGGCCTGGAGCCACGCTCTCGAAGAGCTGGAACAGGCGGATCGGTTGGCCCAAAAGCTGCGGGAAGCGGCCACGTTTACGGGTGGCTTGGGCGAACTGTTGTTGATGGATCCCTCTTCGGCGCGGGCGGCTTTTACCGAGGCGATGGACGATGACCTCGATACACCGCTCGCCTTGAAGGCGCTGGAGCAACTGGCCGAGCAGATCGTGGATGCTGCTCGCCGTGGGCGAGGTGTGCGGGCGGCCCAGGGGGCGCTGAGAGAGATGGGCCAGGTCCTGGGTCTCCGCCTGGGCGCCGAGGGGCCGGAGAAGCACGTCATCGCCGGGTGGAACCGCCACTTGAAAGATTTTGCCAGCGAGGAGTAACGTTGATGCACAAACAGCCCAATTCCCGAATGTGCTTTATCTGTGGCTTGCAGAATCCCATCGGGCTGAAGCTGGCCTTTTACGAGGACCGCGAGGCCGACCTGGTGCGGGCCGAGTTCACCATCCCGGAGGAGTATCAGGGGTATCCCGGCGTCGTCCACGGCGGAATCGTCTCTGCTATCCTGGACGAGATTGCCGGGCGGGCCGTGATGCTGCGCGGCTCCGACGACGATCTGATGGCGACGCTCCGTCTCAACGTCCGCTACCGCCGCCCGACCCCCACGAGCACCCCGCTTTCGGCTGTGGCCTGGGTCGAGCAGACGAGTGGGGTGGGCGCGCGGGCCGCCGCCGAGATCCGCCTGTCCAACGGCGTCGTCACCGCCGAGTGCGAGGCGCTCCTGGCCCCTCCGCCGGAGGAATTCATCGCTCGCTGGGAGCCGGAAAAACCGTACTGGCGAGTGTATGAGTAGATGTTCTAAGTCTTGTCAAGTGATTGAACCTTAAAATCTCGAATAGCAATTACCTGCCGCGCTTTGTACATAGGCCGCCCGATCCCCATCCCCATCTTAGTGGGGCTTGACGGCGCTCCGT
>DAOTUB010000197.1:0-17749 GCA_034437455.1 Anaerolineae bacterium
TGAGGCGGCGGCAGAAGAAGCGCCGCCCGCATGGCTCGAAGAAGGAGCGATGCCCTCGGGCGACGACGCCCTGGCCTGGCTCGAGCAACTGGCAGCGGGCAAGGAGGACGAGCTGCGCGCCCAGGCCGAGGTCGAGGCCGAGGCCCGCATGGCCCAGATCATGGGCCGCCCCGAGGCGAAGGAAGCACCGCCTCCTGCCGAGATCGCGCCGGAGGAAGCGCCGCCGCCGGAAGAGGCCGAGCCTGAGATCGCGCCGCCAACCCTGGAGGCTGAACCAGAGATCCCAGCAGAGATGCCACCAGAGGAACTCCCACCCCCAGAAGCGGCTGAAATCCCCGGTTGGCTGCAAGAACTTGCACCACCGGAGGCGGCTGAGCCTGAGATCGCGCCGCCCACCCTTGAGGCTGAGCCAGAGATTCCAACAGAAGCCGCTCCGCCAGTGGAAGAGGCTCCGCCGGTAGAAGCTGTACCATCCATAGCTCCCGAAGAAGTCTTCGCTCCTGCTATAGAGGAAGCGCCTGTACCGGCGCCGCCAGAAGAAGTTACCGTTCCACCTGTCGAAGAGATCGTTGCCCATCCAGATGTATTCGGCTGGACGGCGTTCGGCGCGCCCGAAGTCGTCCCTGTAGAGGAAAAGGCTCCGCCGGTAGAGGAAGTTGAACCAGAAGTCATGCAGCCGGAGGAGATCACAGTCACCCCAGAAGCCGAAGAAGCTGAACCGATGCCAGAAGTGCCCGAGGGAGAGGCCCTGGAGGCTCTCCTCGAATCTATCGCCGCCCAGCAAGCCTACCTCGAGGAACATCCACGCGATTACGAGGCTCAACTATCGCTGGCCCAGACATTATGGCAAGCCGGTAAGTGGGATCAAGCCCTCGAGAAGTACACCAGCCTGATCCGATCCGGCAAAGTGATCGAAGACGTGATCCCAGATTTAGAAAAATGCCTGGAGCAGCGTCCCCAGGTTAACATCCGGCAGGCGCTGGGCGACGCTTATATGAAAGACGGTCAACTGCAAAAAGCACTCGATACATATCGTCGAGCGTTAGAAACCCTGTAGACGTAAAGGAGAAGAGACTTGGAACACACGCTAGTCATCATCAAACCCGACGCCGTACAGCGTGGGCTGATCGGAGAGATCATCGCCCGGTTCGAGCGACGAGGGCTGCGCATCGCGGCGATGAAATTGATGCAAGTGGACGAACCGCTGGCCCGACGCCACTATGCCATCCACGAGGGCAAACCGTTCTTCGAGCCCCTGATCCAATACATCACCTCCAGCCCGGTCGTGGTGACGGTGTTGGAAGGAAACGACGTCATCGAGACCGTGCGGCGCACGATGGGCGCGACGAATCCGGCCGAGGCCGACCCCGGCACCATCCGCGCCGACTTTGGCCTGGAGATCGGGCGCAACCTGGTACACGGCTCCGATGGGCCAGAGACGGCAGCCATCGAAGTGCCGCTCTTTTTTGCAGAGGATGAGCTTCTCTCCTACGAGCGGGACACCGACCGCTGGATATTTGAGTAACACTCAACCACCTGGCAAAGATTGCGTAAACCTTCGCCAGGATTTAGCAACATACATAGGAGGTACAAAATGACGCGAACGATAAGACCCGCCGGCCAGTTGAGAGTGCCGGCTGTGGCAATGATAGTAGTGCTCGTGCTCCTCTTTGGTTTGATGGCTGTTGGGCAGGCTTACACTCCCGTCGAGCCTGGAACGGTAGTGTTGATCAAACGGTTTGGAGGGCTGACGGGAGATGTTTATACAGAAGGACTGCACTGGCGCATGCCATTTGTGGACCGGATGGTAGTCATTCCCACCGCCATTCGGACGTATGAAACCAGCGACGAGCCTACAGGGTCCACTGCCGACTACCGAGACATCCCCGTAACGGCACAGACGATAGATGGCCAGCAAACCACGATCAAGTATACTGTGGTGTTCTTCATACCGCCTGAGAAAGCCGTGAGTATTTTGCGAACCGTCGGCGGCATGGATGCCATCGTAAGCAATGTGGTAAAAACAAACTCCAGGAACCTGGTGCGCATGTGGGCGCAGAAATACACCGCCGAGGATCTGTACAGCGGTGAGGGGATCTTTGAATACGAGTACGCCGTACGAGATGCACTCGTGCGAGCGTTTGAAGGGTACGGCGTCACCCTCGATCGGTTTCTAGTCCGAAAGATAGACTTTGATGATGATTACATCAAGGCCATCGAGCAACAACAGATTGCCCAGGAGGCCATCGAAACCGCCCAATACACCTCAGAGGCCGCCGAGTACGAGAAGGAACGGCAGATACGCCTGGCGGAGGCAGAAGCGAAGCGAACCACGCTACAGGCGGCGGCAGACGCAGAAAGAACCAAGCTCCAAGCAGCGGCAGACGCCGAACGCCAGCGCCTCCTGGCCGACTCGGAAGCGTACAGCATCAAGGCGCGCGCCGAAGCGGATGCCGAGCGCCAGCGCCTCCTGGCCGAGGCCGAGGCATACAGCATCGAAAAACGGGGCGAGGCGCTGAAACAATTCCCCGATCTGGTCCAGTGGGAATTCGTCCGCAACCTCCAGAACGTCCAGTGGGGCATTCTGCCGGGCGAGGGAGTCACGCCGCTGATGCCTCTGCCCGCTTTCGAGGAGCAGCCAGAAGAAGGGGTAACCATCACTCCTGAATCTCCTAGCCCGTAAGCGTGACGCTCAAAAGGGGCGTGATGGGCGCCCCTTTTCGTTTGCTACCAGCGACCAGTACTACAACGAGATTTCGCTACCTCCGTCACCCTGAGCGGAGCGTAGCGGAGTCGAAGGGTCTCCACGCTCGACACAGAGAGATTTCTCGACTCCACTCCGCTTCGCTCCGTTCCGCTCGAAATGACGACTATTCAAAAGTATCGTTGCAATACTAGAAAGGAGTCACTATGCCCGAACCAATCCAAACCCCGGTGGCCGTACTCACCGGCGCCGGGATCTCTGCCGAAAGCGGCGTGCCCACCTTCCGCGGCGAGGAAGGACTGTGGCGCAACTACCGGGCCGAGCAACTGGCGACGCCGGGCGCCTTCCAGCGCGACCCGGCGCTGGTGTGGGAGTGGTACAACTGGCGGCGCGGGCTGATCGGCGACTGCGCGCCCAACGCCGCCCACCAGGCGCTGGCAGAGATGGAAGCGGCACTGCCCGACTTTACGCTCATCACGCAGAACGTGGATGGGCTTCACCGGCTGGCCGGAAGCCGCCACGTGCTGGAGCTGCACGGGAACCTCTGGCGCATCCGATGCGTCGGTTGCGGTGCGACGACTGAAGATCGCAGCGTGCCACTCCCCACCCCACCCCACTGCCCCGAATGCGGCGGATTGCTGCGGCCCGACGTGGTCTGGTTCGGAGAATCGCTCCCACCGGGGATACTGGAGGAGGCGTGGGAAGTGGCGGCTCGCTGCCGCACGATGCTGGTGATTGGGACGTCGGCGGTGGTGCAGCCGGCCGCCTCGCTGCCGATGGTGGCGTTGAGAAATGGAGCACGATTGATCGAGGTCAATCCCGCCGAGACGCCGCTGTCGGACCACGCCCACGAGATACTGCGCGGCCCGGCCGCCGAGTTATTGCCCGAATGGTGGAAAAGTCACCGACCTAATCTATAAAGCTCCTCAACACAGTGCGCCCGCTCACGTCTCCAGATGACGACGGATTAAAGAAATGGGTGTGTTTCACCTCAGTTGGGATTTGGATCGTAGTAGGCGATTTATCGCCGCAACAGCGCGCTGAAGCGCATACTACGAACATCTCTCAACTCATTTGAAACGCACCCTAAAGAAATACACGATAATTGTGCAACCGCTCAGGCTACTTCCCTCGGAAACTAATTTTTGTCACAAAATCGTTTTTACTGCTTATTACGACAACAAGTGGCGCGCCTGTTTGCCAGTTTGCCCATTAGCATTTATAATAGCCTGATTGAAAGGACGGGTCAAAAAAATAATGGCCAAACGTAGACACAAGAGACAAAGCTCGGCCGCCTTGCGGCGGAACGGGTTAAAAGCATTCAAAAAGAGGGATTATAGCAAGGCAATTGAAACGTGGGAGCGAGTGGGCCAGCAGACTCCCGATATGCAACCGACTTCGGCGCTGGCCGAGGCATACTTCCGCCGAGGATTGAAGCACCTGTACGGCAAAACTCGCCAAGCTCAGGCTGGCCTCGATGACCTGAAGCAAGCGGTCGAGTTACAACCGGACGATCCTCGCTATATCTATCACATGGGCCTGGCCGCGCACCGTCAGGGCGATCTGGAGGAAGCGATCCGCGCCTACCGGAAAGCTCTCGGACAGGGAGAGGAGTTTGCCAGCCGCGCGGCCTATCCCCTGGCGTTGGCGCTGTTCCAAAGCGGCGAGGACCCGACTGCTGCTCCGGAGTGGTCGGCTCTATCGGCGACAGAGCAAGCGATGTTGAGCCAGGCAGACGTGTTCCGTCGCCGGCCGTACACCCTCCCGCCCAACGCGCCGCCGCTATGGCGCGGAATGGCGGCGCTGGACGAGGGCGACCGGGAACTGGCTCTCTCCACCCTCGACGACGTCCTACAGAACTCGACTCACCCCGTCGAACAACGAATGGCTCACTACTATCTGGGCGTCCTGGCGGCGCAGGATGAGGATTGGGACACGGCGCGCCGACATTGGAACGCCGCCCGCGCGGCTGGCTTTATGGCGCCGCGCCTGACAGATAACCTGGGCAAAGTCTACCACCGTCTGGCCGAAGAGCGCCTGATGGATAAAGACGCACAAGGCGCGCTGGAGGCCGCGACCGAGGCGCTGCGTCACAAGCCCGACGACAACAGGCTCGCCGAACTCGTATCCAACGCACATCAACATCTGGCTCACGAGGCCGCCTCTGCCGATCAGTGGGCCACTGCCCTGGAGCATTGGAAAGCGGCCGATGAAGCGGAAGGGGGAAGCTTTCGGCTGGCCTACAATCTGGCGTTGGCCCACGAACGCGCCGAAGAATTCCTCATCGCGGGCGAAAAATGGCGCGAGGCGTTGCGCCGCCGCCCGCGCCGCGACGATCATCCGGACGCTATTGACGACGAGCAGGTGGCCCAATTGTGGCGGCGGGCCGCCGAGGCGTACAGTAGGGCCGGCGAGTACGACGAAGCAGTGCACGTCTACCGGCAAGCCGTCAAATGGAATCCAGCCAACGTCGAGACGCGCCTGACGTTGGTGGAAGCACTGCTGGCCAATGGCCAGGTGCAGGCAGCGCAGAACGAGCTGGACCGCATCCTGGAGCGCGATCCGGACAACATCCCGGCGCTGCTGCGCCAGGGAGAAGTCATCGTCGCAAGTGGAGGCTGGTGGTGGTGGAACAGCCCTACTTCTTGTTGGGAAAAAGTGCTACAACTTGAACCAGATCACCCCACCGCTCTCCAATTACTGGCCGATTTTTACCAGGATCAGGCGGAATCCGAGCTTTCGTGGGGCAACTATGCCGGCGCAGTTGAGATGTACCAGCAGGCGCTCGAATACCAACCCAAGAACAGCTCGATCCTGGCGGCGCTGGGAGGCTGCTACCTGAGAATGGACAAGCAGGCCAACGCTCAATACTATATGGCGCAGGCGTTGAGCGACGAGCAAAAAGATCTGAACGTGTACAACGAGATCATCCACGCCTGGTTGGACGTGGACGAACCCGATCAGGCGTTCGCCGTGATGGAGCAAGCAGAAGCCGCTGTTGATACGATACCTTCCGCATTCTACATCGCTCAGGCGTACTACTGCCTCCCCCACAGAAGCGAACTGGCGCGTCCCTGGCTGGAGCGAGCCATCGAAAAGGCATTACCTGGTGAACCCATCTTTATGGCCATTGGCGAGATGGCCTTCAGCGCCCAAGCCTGGGAGATCGCGCAAGAGTACCTGGAGCGAGCGATAGCGGCCGACCAGGAAACAGGGCAAGCCCACCTTTTGCTGGGTGTCTTGGCCACTCAAAGCGACGATCATAGAGCGGCTGACAAGCACTGGAAAAAGGCCGAAAGCATCGCCCGCCGGAAACAGGATGAGGAATTGATGGAACGAGTGGAGATGACTCGTATCCTATTCACCGGACCGCCCGGATTGGCGAGGATATTGATGGACCTCGGGGGCGGACCGTTTGACGGCTCCCCCTTTGCAGAACCGGACTATTTCTACGACGAGGACGAGGATGATGACGACTTTTTCTGGGACTGATCCAGGACGGGAATCCGCGCCGCGCTCTCGGGAAAGGACGTCCAACCTGACCAGCAGCGATCCTTACGCCGTGCTGGGATTGATGCGCGGCGCTTCGCCGCGCGAGATCAAGCGCGCTTACTTTGACCTGGTGCGCCAGTATCCGCCGGAGGAACACCCGGATGCCTTCAAGTTGATTCGGGCCGCCTACGAGAAACTGCGCACAGCCGACGTCAAGGCAGAGACCGACCTCTTTTTGTTCCAGCCTCCATCCCCCTGGAAGCCGCGCAAGCGTCGGCGCAAGCTCGATCTCGAGGTTCATTCGGAGGACATCTGGTCGCTGCTGCAAGAACATGGCGATCTGGGACGCAGGGACTTTGAATCGGATTACAGACCGGTCAAGCTATGAGCGAACGTCGCCAGATGTGGGAGACCCTGGCTGCCTTTCTCACGCAGCTCAAGAAAGAAACAGACGCGGCGCTGGACAGAGACGCCCAACTGAACACCGCGCTGGAGGAGCTGAAGAACGAGATCCGCAAGTTGGGAAAGGCCCAGTTCAAGGCGAACGCGCTGGCCGAGGATCAAAGCGCCCGCTGGGAGCAGGCCATCGCCGAGGCACAGGGGGAGCGGGAACAACAGGGCCAATTGGTGGAAAAAGTGGCCGAGGAACGGGCGACCGCGCGCGAGCGCGAGTTGCTGGAAGCGTTCCTGCCGGCGCTGGATGGATTGGAGAACGCCATCGCCAGCGGCCGGCGTTACCTGGAAATACGCGACAGAGCGGCCAGCGCGGCCAACATCACCCCGGCGCAGGCGGCGCTCGTCTCGCCGGCCGACCGGGCCATGCTGGTCGGCTGGCTGGACGGCTTGCGGCTGGTCCACGAGCGGTTGCTGGCGATTCTGGAAGCGGGCGACGTGACGCCCATTCCAACCGTCGGTCAGCCCTTCGATCCCTATCTACACGCCGCCGTCGGGGCCACCACGCAGGGAGAAGGACCGGCGGGCATCATCGTAGCCGAAGAACGGCGCGGGTATCGCTGTCCCGCAGGGGTATTGCGGTATGCCGAAGTCGTCGTCTACCGGCCACAGACTGAAGAAGGAGAAGAGGATTAATTGAATACAATCATCGGCATTGACCTGGGCACGACCAATTCGGGCGCTGCCATCGTGCGAAACGGAGCGCCTCAGATGCTCCCCAAAGGAAAAGAGCGCATCATCCCCTCGGTGGTGGGATATTCGCCCACAGGGCAGTGGTTGGTCGGCATGCCCGCCCGCAACCAGTACATCGTCAGCCCTGAGAACACCGTGCGCTCCATCAAACGAGAGATGGGGACGGAAAAACGGGTAGAACTGGCCGGCCAGCAGTTCAGCCCCCAGGAGATCTCCGCCTTCATCCTGCGCGAGTTAAAGGGGATCGCCGAGCAAAACCTGGGGCAACCGGTCCAGGACGCGGTCATCACCGTGCCGGCGTACTTTTCTGACGCCGCGCGCCAGGCGACCCACGACGCCGGTCAGATCGCCGGGTTCAACGTGCGCCGCATCATCAACGAGCCTACAGCGGCGGCCCTGGCCTACGGGCTGACGCCGTTCGGCGTGGCCGAGGAGCAACTGGTGCTGGTCTACGACCTGGGCGGGGGCACCTTCGACGTGTCGCTGGTCGAGCTGATGGGCGGCATCGTCGAGGTTCGCGCCAGCCACGGCAACACCCGGCTGGGGGGCGACGACTTTGATCAACGGCTGGCGGAAATGCTGGCCGACCGGTTCGAAGAGCAACACGACGTTGACCTGCGGGAGGATCGCCGCGCCTGGGCGCGCCTGTTCCGCGCCGCCGAGATGGCCAAAATCGAGCTTTCGTCGCACCCCTTTGCGTGGATCAAGGAAGAGTACATCACAGAGAAAAAAGGAGTCCCGCTCCACCTGGAATACGAGATCGGTCGCCACGAGTTCATCGAAGCGATCGGGGACTTGTTGGATGAAACGTTGGAATCCATCGATCAGGTGATAAAAGACGCCCAGGTGACGACAGAGGAGATCGATCACGTGCTCCTGGTGGGCGGCTCCACGCGCATCCCGGCGATATGGGAGTTGACAGCCAATCACCTGGACACCGAGCCGCACATGTCGATCAACCCGGAGGAAGCAGTGGCATTGGGGGCGGGAGTGCAGGCCGGCATCATCGCCGGCGAGCCGATAGACGCCATCCTGGTGGACGTGACACCCCACTCATTGGGGATCGAGGTGGCCGAGGTTCGCATGGGGCGCATCATCCCCGACCTTTACAACGTTCTCATTCGGCGCAACACCACCATCCCGGTGACCAAGGAGGAGGTCTATTCCACCTTGTTCCCGGACCAGGACACGGTCGAGATCCAGGTCTACCAGGGAGAACGCCCCATCGCGTCGGAGAACACGCTGCTGGATAAATTCAAAATCACCGGGCTGGAACCGGAACACCCCGGCGCGACCGCCAAGGTCACCGTGCGGTTCGACTTTGACGTGAACGGCATCCTCAACGTGACGGCGCAGGATCGCCACACAGGCCAGCAGAAGAACGTCACGGTGGAGGCCTCTATGGCGCGCCTGAACGAGGCTGAGATCATGGCAGCCCAGACGCGGGTGACAGAGACGACAACGGCCACGACGCTCGCGCCTGCGGGAGAGACGACGGTACTGGTCGAACAAGCCAGGCAGCTTCTCGACGAAGGCGAACTCGACCCGCAGGAACGGGCCGAGATGGAGGAACTGGTCGCCGAGATTCAGGCGGCTCAGAGTATCGGGGACGAGGCGCGCGTGGAGGATCTGTTGGAGGAATTGCTAGACTTTTTGTTCGATCTGGACGCGTACTGAGATCACAGCATCCGCACCACGATCCGTCCATCCTCCCACAGCTCTTCCAGGTTGTAGTAGGCGCGCACTTCTGGTGCGAACAAGTGAACGACCACATCGCCATAGTCCATCAACACCCACCCGGAGGCAGGCTCTCCCTCGACTTGAAGCGGCTGGACGTCGAGCGCCTGCTTGGTCTCCAGCTTGACGTCGCCCAGGATGGCCTTGGTCTGCCGCTCGCTAAGGGCGCTCGCGATGACAAAATAGTCAGCGAGGATAGAGACGTCTCGAATGTCAAGTAACAAGATGTCTTCGCCCTGTTTTTCGGCGATCCGTTCCACAATATATCGCGCCAGCTCCAGTGAATCCAGTGTCGCACCTCCTACCATAACTCTGCAACCTCGTCGGCGTCTCGCGCGGCTGCCAATACGACCATCAACTTGATCCGCGCCTTCTGCCCGTTTAATCCTTCGGCGAACAGACAGCCCAGGTCAGCCAGCGTGCGATACGCGCCCGGATAGCCGTACCCATCCCAGACCCGCCCGGAGGGGCAGCGGCTGGCGATCACCACCGGCGCTCCCTGCCTCCGTGCCTGCTCGATGGCGGGCAGCCACCAGGGAGCCACACGCCCGCCCCCCAACGCCTCGATGACCAGGCCGCGAGCGCCCCGCGCCAGCGCATCCTCCAGCAAACCCGTATCCACACCCACCGTCAGCTTGAGCAAGGGCACGTTCGGTTCCAGGCCGCGCCAGGGGAGCAACTGCCGCTCCGGTCGGCGCTCGACGATGACGGCGTCTCCCTCCACCCGCCCTATAGCCCCCCACCCTGGCGACTGAAAAGTCGCCGTGCTGAGCGTGTGCATCTTGGTGACGCGGCACGCGCCGTGAATCTCGTCGTTGAGGACGACGACAGCGCCCAGCCCTCGCGCCTGTGGCGCCGCCGCGACGTGCACAGCGGCCAGGAGATTGGCGTACCCCTCGTACCCCACGTCAGAGGCAGTGCGCATCGCGCCAGTGAGCACGATGGGCGTCTCTCCCGGCACGGTCAGATCGAGCAGGTAGGCAGTCTCCTCCATCGTATCGGTGCCGTGCGTGACGACGATGCCCGCCACGTCGGGGTCATCCGCCAGCGCAGCTACGCGCTCGCGGATGGTTCGCAGCGTTTCCAGCGTAAAGTGGGAGCTGGGCAGGTTGACAATTTCCTCGGTTCGCAGCTCTGGCAGATCCGCAGGCAGCGCAGCAGTAAAGTCAGCCGCGCCGAGCGTGGGAACAGCCCCGCCGGCTGCCGCGTCGTGCTGCATGGCGATGGTGCCGCCGGTGGTCAGAATCGCTACGTAGAGATGAGTTTTTGACAAATGGTTTCCTCTAATCCATCTTGAGCGACACCACCTGCGAAACCGCGTCCGCCCCCATCGAGATGCCATAGATCGTATCGGCGGCCTCGACCGTGACCCGGTTGTGGGTGATGACGATGAACTGGGTCTGCTGCGAGAGATCCTCCAGGAGCATGCGGAAGCGTCCCGCGTTCGCCTCGTCGAGCATCGCGTCTACCTCGTCAAAGACGCAGAAGGGGGTCGGGCTGACGTGGAGCAGGGCGAACATGAGCGCGGAGGCCGTCAGCGCCCGCTCCCCGCCGGAGAGGAGCGCCAATCGCTGCCCGCGCTTACCCGGCGGCCGCGCGACGATGTCGATGCCGGTGTTCATCAGATCGTCCGGCTCGGTCAATTCCAAGTGAGCCGCGCCGCCGTTAAAAAGCACGGTGAACATCTCGGAGAACTTGGCCGCCACCGCGTCGAACGTCTCCCGAAAGGCCGCCTCCATCAACTCGTCCAGTTCCGCCACCGTCTGGCGCAATTTGGCGGAGGCCGCTTCCAGATCGGCCGATTGCTCGGTGAGAAAATCGTGCCGCTCCCAAACCTCGGTGTACTCTTCGGGGGCGTTGGGATTGACCCCGCCCAACCGGCGGAGCCGGGTTTTGAGAAGCTGTATCTCCTGCTCCAATCCCTCGGGCAGCTCCTCGACGATGGGAAGTTCAGAGACCAGCGGGTGGATCGGCAGCGGGGTCTGCGCCGTGACGCCGTTCGCCAGCTCCAGCTCGACCAGCCCCAGGTCCTCCTCGATGCGCTGACCCAGCAGACGCAGCTCGTCCTGGCAACGCTCGACGTCCAACTGGGCGCGGCCATGGCGAGCATCCGCATCCCGCGCCCGATCCTGGGCCTGCTGTGCCTGTCTTTCCAGCGCGGCCTGCTCCTCGCCGAGACGTTCCAATTCCTCCTCGGCCGGCTGGATGTGCGTGCGCGCCCCGCGCAGTTGTCCCTCCAACCGAGAGGCGCCCTGGCGCAATCCCTCGATGCGGGCGACGATGGCCGTGTGCTCCGCCTCCAATTCCTCGGTGCGCCGGAACCGGGCGTCTATTTGCGCCCGCAGCCGCTCCAGCAACGTCGTCTCGCGCTCCAGGGCGTCCCGCCGGCTGCGCAGGACCTCTTCGGCTACGGCGACCTCAGTACGGGCCTCCCCCAGCTCCTCACGCTCGATCCGTGCCGCCTCCTCCCGGATCTCGGCGATCTGGCGAGCCAACCGCTCCAGCTCGGCCTCCAACGCGGCGATCCGCTCGGCCTCCACACGCTGCCGTTTCTTGATCTCCCAGCCACGCCCGCGCGCTTCCTCGAACTGCGCCTGGAACCCCTGATCGATCAGCTCGTCCGTCGCCAGTGGAGCCTGCGCGTCCGAATCGAACTGCGCCTCCAGGCGAGAGACGGTCGCGTGCAGCACGCGGACCCGTTTGACGGCGTCGGCGTGCTCCGCCTCCAATTTATTCGCCTGCGCTCGCAACGTCGCCCGCTGCGAGCGTAGCTGTTCCAGCGCCGCTTCCTCGCGCTGCAAGGCGGCCTGTTGGCTGCGCAGCGTCTCTCTGGCGACCGCGACCTCGGTGCGGGCCTGGCCCAATTTCTCCTGAAAGGCGCGGGAGACTTCCTCCCGGGCCGCCGCGGCCTGCCGGTTCAGTTCCTCCAACTGCGCTTCGAGCGCCGCGACCTGGGCCGCTCCAGCCCGCCGCTCCTCCTCCATGCGTTGACAACGCTGCCGCACCGCCTCCAATTGCGCGGGTAATTCCCGTCGGGCGCGTTCACCGGCGAGAACGCCGCCAGCTCCCGCCGTTCCCACCAGTAGCGCGCCATCCGACCGCAACACGACGCCGTCGGCAGTGACGCAGCGGCTCCCTGGCGGCATGGCGGGGAGCAAGGCCCGAGCCGCCGCAAAATCCTCGCACAACGCGACCGCCCCCAGGATCGCCTCGACCGCCAGCCGCACACCGGCGTCGCAGGAGACGACGTCGGCGGCGCGCAGCGCGCCCGCCGGCAACGACGGGGGCGGGCGAAGTTCATCCAGCGGCAGCAACGTCAATCGCCCGCCAGCGGATTCGACGATCCGCCGCGCCTCCTCGACGACGGACGCCCGCTCCACGACGATCGCCTGCAGGTCGCCGCCCAGCGCAGCCTCGATGGCCCGCTCCCACTCTGGCGGCGCCTGGATCAGCGTCGCCAGCGTCCCTTCAGCAACCACGCCGTCCAGACCGGCCTGGAACAACGCCTGAGCGCCCTTGTCGTAAGCGGCCCTGGCCGCCTGCATCCCGTCGAGCGCCTCCAACTCGCCCCGCAGGCGGGCCTCTTCTGCGCGGGCGTCGCGCAGTTGTTGCTCCAGCTGTTCGATCTGCTCGCGGTGATCCTGCAATGCCTGCTTGGCCTGCAACCACTCCGGCGCGGGTGCGTCCGCCTGCACGATGCTCAGATCGCATCGCGTCGCCCATTCCTGCTCCAGTTCCGCCAATTCCTCCTGGCGTCCCGCCAGTTTTCGCTCCAATTCCTCGACTTGAGCGCGAGCCTGGTCCACCTGCTCGACCTGCAACGCCTCCCGCTCGCTCATCGGTTCGAGTTCGAGCAGTGTCTCTTGATGCCGAGCCTCCAAATGTCGCGCCCGTTCCTCTGCCACGGCCTGCTCGCTCGCCATCCGGGACGTCTCCTCGCGGATCTCGAGGAGCGCCTGGTTGAGACGTTCCAGCCGCGCGCGGTGTTCGCGCAACTCTTGCTCGACCCGCTCGCGCTGCCGGTCGGGTGCCTCGGTCTGCGCCTGTACAGCCGTCCACTTCCGCTCCACGTCCCCCAGCCGCTCTTTGCGGGCCACCAGTTTTCGCGCCAGTTTCTCGACCTGAACCTGGACCTCATCGATCTGTTGAGTCTGATCCCGCTCCTGCGTTCTCAAAGGCTCGATCTCGGCCAACAACTCCTTGCGCCGGACCTTTAACAACCGCTCCCGCTCCTCCGCCACGGCCAGTTCGCGCTGCGCCGCGTCGACCCGGTCGTGGATGTCGGCGCTTTCGCGATACCAATCGCGCAGCTTGACGCGCAACTCGCTCTCCCGCTGGCGCAGTTGGACCAGCTTCTCGTTCAACGTCGTGGCCTCGCGCTTTCGCGCCTCCAGGCTGGCCTCCAGATTTGCCGCCCGTTCCAGCACGCGGGCCAATGTGTCCTGCTGCTGCCCCCATTGATAGCCGTACCAGGTGCGCTGCAACCGCTCCAGGTGGGCGCTCAGCCGCCGGTGCTCCTCCACGCGCTGCACTTCCTCTTCGAGCTTTTTCAGACGGGGGGCGATTTCCCTGATGATGTCGCGGGCGCGCTCCAGGTTGTGCTCCGTCTCATCCAGGCGCTCGACGGACTTTTCCCGCCGGTCGCGGTAGAGACTGATGCCAGCCGCCTCCTCGAAGAGCGTGCGCCGTTCCTGGGGTTGCAGCGCGAGCGCCGCGTCCACCAATCCCTGGCCAATGACGGTGTAGGTGCGCTCGCCGAGGCCGCAGGCGGCCAACAGTTCGTTGATATCGCGCAAGAGCACCCGCGCCCCGTTGATGAGATATTCATTCTCGCCAGAGCGATAGGCGCGGCGGGTGATGGTGACCTCGCTGAACTCGATGGGCAACGCGCCGTCGGAGTTATCAAAGGTCAGGGCCGCTTCGGCCATGCCGGTTCGGGCGCGGCCCTGCCCGCCCGCAAAGATCATGTCGGCGGTGGACTTGGCCCGCAGGGAGCGCATGCTCCGCTCGCCCAGCGCCCAACGGATGGCGTCGGCGATGTTGCTCTTCCCCGATCCGTTGGGTCCGACGATAGCCGTGACGCCTGTGGGAAACAGGAACTCGGTCTTGGTCGCAAAGGACTTGTAGCCCTGAAGTTTGAGATGTTTGAAATGCATGATCGCGATACCCCCAGTATACCGCGCTTGAGCGGAGATGGCAAATCGGAGCGGTGAAATCGCACTGTAACGTAGCTGTAACCCACGAAAGCTGAAAAGTAGTGTACATTGATGCTGGCAGTTCTCTGTCCCAACCGTCCCGCCTGGTGGGGCGCATTCGCGCGTACCGGCATTCGATTTCGAGAGAACCATACAATGATGCGCAAACACGGCCACATCCTGGTGGTAGATGACAATCGAATGAACCGCCTCCAGTTGGCCCGGGGACTGCAACTGCAAGGCCACACCGTCGCCCTGGCGGAAAACGGACGGGAGGCGCTGGAGATGATCCAGGCCGAGTCGTTCGAGTTGGTGCTGCTCGACATCGTCATGCCAGAGATGGACGGCTACCAGGTACTGGAGCGCATCAAGCGCGACGACGGGCTGCGGGGTATTCCCGTCATCGTGATCTCGGCGCTCGACGAGATGGAAAGCATCGTCAAGTGCATCGAAATGGGGGCGGAGGATTATTTGTCCAAACCGTTCGACCCGGTGCTGCTGCGGGCCAGGATCGGAGCCAGCCTGGAGAAAAAGTGGCTGCGCGACCAGGAGCAAGCCTACTTGAAACAACTGCAAATTGAACGGGAGATGTCCGAGCAGTTACTGCTCAACATCCTGCCCAAGGCGATCGCCGACCGGTTGAAACAGGGACAGAGCGTCGTCGCCGATAGCTTTGCCGAGGCAACGGTCCTCTTTGCCGACATCGTCGACTTTACCCCGTTGTCGGCCCACATGTTGCCGACAGAATTGGTCGCCTTGCTGACAGAGGTGTTCTCAACGTTCGACCGGTTGGCCGAGAAGCACGCGCTGGAAAAGATCAAGACGATTGGCGACGCCTACATGGCGGTCGGCGGACTGCCCACGCCCCGGCCCGATCACGCCGAAGCGATCGCAGACATGGCGCTCGACATGCAAAAAACTCACTTCGAGGTCCATGGCGAATCGCTCCGGTTGCGGATCGGCATTCATACCGGGCCGGTGGTCGCGGGCGTCATTGGCATGAGTAGATTCAGCTACGATCTATGGGGCGACACGGTGAACACCGCCAACCGCATACAGTCCCATAGCCCCGGTGGTCGCATTCAGGTCACAAAAGCGACGTATGAACGGCTACGAGACGAGTACCTGTTCGAGGAACGGGGTGTGATCCCCGTAAAGGGCAAAGGAGACATGCACACCTATTTCCTGGTGGAGAAAAAACAACCAGATTGAGATGACCCATCAAACCATGTCACGCATCACCCTTTCGAATAATCCACAGCGCCACGGCGCTCTTCAGTGAGCAAAAAACTATGTGTATTCGTCACCCTGAGCGAAGCGTAGCGGAGTCGAAGGGTCTCCAAGCCCGACAACAGAGATTTCTCGGCTCCCTACGGTCGCTCGAAATGACGGCAACGAGGAAACTTCTTGGTAATCGCTCAGTACTGCTCATCCTGATGATCAGCGTGCTGCTCATCTCTGCGAGCTGTGTAAGGGATGGGGAAACGACCCGAATCCCCAAGGCCGTTGATGGCGTGCTCGACCTGCGTCGCTGGGATTTTGCCAGTGGCCCGATCGATCTGGCCGGTGAATGGGAGTTCTATTGGAAGGCGCTCTACGAGAGTACCGAGCCGGGATTGGGGACGACCATCCAGCCCGACGGGTTGTTCGAGGTGCCCGCATCCTGGAGCGGCCACACCCTGCCCGATGGACGACGCCTCGATCCCTTCGGTTACGCCACGCTGCGGCTGCGCGTGCTGCTCCCCGAGAGCCCCTCCCCCCACCCTTGCGAGCCGCTCCAGATTTACCTGAAATACGCCTCGACCGCCTACGCCCTGCAAGTATTCGATGGAGCCGGCAACCCGCTCGCCGCGCCCATCCAGGGCGGCGTCGTGGGAACGGATCCCGCCTCTCACAGGCCCGAGCGTTATCCAGATACGGCCACGGTCCCCCCGGCGCCCGAATGGGTGATCGTGTGGCGCATCAGCAACTTTCAGGTGCCGATAGCAGGCCCCGAAAACAGCCCCAGGCTCGGCAGCGAGGGGCAACTCCGCCGCGAACTCGAGACGAGGCAGTTTACCAACTCGCTGAGCATCGGTGTTTTGTTGGTCATGGGAATCTACCACCTGGTGCTCTTCGCCCTGCGCCCCCGCGAAAGAGCCCCTCTGTGGTTCGGGTTGATCTGCCTCGAGCTGGCCCTGCGCGCCATCGCCACAGAGCGGTACATCGAATTGATGTTCCCGGGACGGGACGTCTGGAGGCTGGATCAAATGGCCGAGATTCTGAGCTTTTATCTCGCCATCCCAACTTTTGCGCTCTTCATCCGCAGCATGTTCCCAGAGCAGGCGACGGGCAAGTTCTTCTGGGCCGTGATCGCCATCGGCGCCGTCTGTTCTTCGGCGGTGCTCGTCACGCCCGCGATGGTCTACCTGAGCCTCCTCAACTTTTACCTGGTCTTTACCGCGATTTCATTGGGTTGGGGGTTCTACGTGCTCATCCGCGCCGTCAGAAGCAAGAATCCCCTGGCCTGGTGGATCATGGCCGGGTTCATCGTCCTCGCGCTCAGCGTGGTCAACGACCTCTTGAAAGCCCGCATGCTGATCGCCACTCCCTTCATCTCCCAATATGGCCTATCCATCTTTATCCTGTTCCAGTCCATCGTCATCGCGCTCGTGAACCAGAAAGCACATCGGGCTGCAGAAACCCTCGCCGCCGACCTGGCCCAGAGTGAGAAGAAATACCGGACTCTATTCGAGGACTCTCGGGACGCCATCTTTATCGCCACCCCAGACGGCGCATTGATCGACGCCAACCAGGCGACGTTGGATCTCTTTGGTTACAGCTCGGAAGAGATGATGCGATTGGACGTTCGAGACACGTTTACCAATCTTGACGATCGCCCCAGATTTCAACAAGCGATAGAACAGTCCGGCTCGGTCAGAGATTTTGAGGTGCAACTTTCCAAAAAAGATGGGACCGTGATGGACTGCCTGCTCGCGGCCACGGTTCGACGGGCCAGGGACGGCGGCATACTGGCGTACCAGGGCATCATTCGAGACGTGACAGAGCGCAAACGGGCGCAAGAGATGCTGGAAGCATACAGTCGCACGCTGGAACAGAGCGTCCAGCAGCGCACCGTCGAGCTGACCCGGGCCATCGAGCAACTGGAGCAAGAGATCACCGATCGTCGGCAGGCAGAAGAGGCCATGCGCCGGCACAACGAATATCTGGAGGCCCTGCACGTCACCGCCCTGGGCCTGATCAGCCGCTTTGACATCAACTATATCCTGGAAACCATCGTCGTCCGCGCCGGTCAACTGCTGGGCACGTCGCACGGCTACATCTTTCTGGATGGCTCTACCAATGGCGCGGCGGCAGAACTCGAATGTAAGGTATGCACGGGGGTCTTTCGCCCGCTGCTTGGATCTCGCTCCAGGCCAGGCCAGGGCATGGTCGGGCAGGTGTGGCAGACCGGGAAATCCCTCGTGGTTGACGA
>DAOTUB010000198.1:0-6144 GCA_034437455.1 Anaerolineae bacterium
AGCCCCACTAAGATGGGGATGGGGATCGGGCGGCCTATGTACAAAGCGCGGCAGGTAATTGCTATTCGAGATTTTAAGGTTCAATCACTTGACAAGACTTAGAACATCTACTCAACCAGCGCTCGCTCCGGTGTGCCGAGTTTCCAATTGATCCCGGAGTAACTTTTGCACTGCCTGGGGGTCCGCCTTGCCTCGCGTGGCTCTCATCACCTGTCCCATCAGCCAGCCGATCACCTGTCTTTTGCCAGCCAGGTATTCGTCCACCTGCGCGGGGTTTTCCTCCAGCACCTGCGCGACGATTTTCTCCAGCGCCGCCGTGTCCGAGATCTGCGCCAGCCCGCGTTCCTCCACGATCTGACGGGCGCCGCGGCCGCTGGCGAACATGTGCTCTAGCACTTCTTTGCCCGTGCTCTGGGTGATCGTGTTGTCCTCGACCAATCCGATCAGTTCCGCCAACGCTTGAGCCGTCACCGACACAGTCTTAATCTCTTGCCCCGTCTCGTTCATCAGCCGGAACAGTTCTCCGGTGACCCAGTTGGCAGCCGTCTTGGGCTCGACGTTGGCGGCGACGACGGTTTCGTAATAATCGGCCACTCCCCTGTCGGCGACCAGTAGCCCGGCGTCATAGTCGCCCAGCCCATAGTCGGCGATGAAGCGAGCGCGCTTGGCGTCGGGCAGCTCCGGCAGTTGGGCCTGTAACTCTGCCACCCACTCGCGGCTGATCTCCAGAAGCGGGAGGTCAGGCTCGGGGAAATAGCGATAATCCTGGGCGTGCTCCTTGCCTCGCTGGGGCACGGTGACCCCGCGCGCCTCGTCCCAGCCCATCGTCTGCTGGGTGATGGGCTCGCCCTCCTCCAGCGCCGCGATCTGGTGCTCGATCTCGTAGGTAGTCGAGCGGGTCAAAGCACGGAACGAGTTGAGGTTCTTGATCTCGTGGCGCGGGTTCAGCGCGTCGGAGCCTGCGGGGCGCACGCTGATGTTCGCCTCGAAGCGCATCACGCCCTTTTCCATATCTCCCGAGCTGACGCCGAGATAGATGAGGATAGCGCGCAGTTTGGTCACATAGGCCCGCACCTCTTCCACGGAGCGCAAGTCGGCCTCGCTGACGATCTCCAGCAGCGGCACGCCGGCGCGGTTGAGGTCCACCAGGCTGGCGCCGTCCACGTGGTACAGTTTGCCGGCGTCCTCCTCCATGTGGGCGCGGTTGATGCGGACACGCTTGACGCCCGCCTCGGTCTCGATATCGAGGTAGCCGTTCACCGTCAGCGGCGGAAATACCGGGGTGTACTGGGAGATTTGATACCCCTTGGGCAGATCGGGATAAAAGTAGGACTTGCGGGCAAAGCGGGTGAAAGGAGGAACCTGGCAGTTGAGCGCCAGCCCGGTCATGATGGCGATCTCGATGGCGCGCCGGTTGATGACCGGTAGCACGCCAGGCATGCCCGTGCAGACCGGGCAGACGTAGGTGTTGGGTTCCAGGTCGCCCGTATCCTCCACCACCGGACAGGGGCAGAACATCTTGGAGGCGGTGTGAATCTGGGCGTGGACTTCTAGGCCGATGACGGGTTCATAGTCCATTCAGGTTCTCCGCACACCTATACAGTCTCAAATTGAAGAACACGTAATTGCTCTGGAGCCGCGCGCGTACTTAAAGCAAGAAGTTCAATACCGACAACGCGACCATCTTTGTTAAAATCAAGAATCACACCTGGTTTTACTTCTTCCGATTCAATAACCGGCGACTCGTCCAATCGAAAATATAAGGTGTCGTTTTCTTTGTCTAGTTTTAATCTCATCTCTGCCTCCCCAAGCGGCGATCAAAGAAGAGTGTGATCACTCGCTTCGGTGTAACGTGGTGATTGACAACCACTCGCAAGAAACGGTTACCGTGTTCAAAGATAGCCTTGATGTAATGTGTGTTGTTGTCATCTCCGATTTCGGTGTGATCAGGAGTGTCTATAGCGCGCCACATCCATTCCTCTGGAATGTCTCGCTCACGCAGCATATCTTTTGCGTGTCCCGAAATTTCGATATTGCGCGTTCTTTTCATTATGTTAGCTAATGAGTCAAAATCTGGCTCAGGAACAACCGGGTGCGCGGCTCGCGCGGGTTCACAAAGAACTCTTCCGTCGCATTCTCCTCGACGATATTGCCGTCGGCAAAGAACATGATGCGGTTCGCCACCTGCTTGGCAAACCCCATCTCGTGGGTGACGACGATCATGGTCATCCCCGAGAGGGCCAGCTCGACCATCACGTCGAGCACCTCTTTGATCATCTCCGGGTCGAGCGCCGACGTCGGCTCGTCAAAGAGCAGGATCTTGGGCTGCATCGCCAGCGCGCGCGCGATGGCGACCCGTTGTTGCTGCCCGCCGGATAGCTGGCCGGGGTACTTTTCGGCCTGCTCCGGGATGCCCACCCGCTCCAAGAGCTTCATCGCCACCTGCACGGCTTTATCTTTCGACCACCTCCGCACCCAGATCGGGGCCAGCATGACGTTATCGATCACCTTCAGGTGCGGGAACAGGTTGAACTGCTGGAACACCATCCCGATCTCGCGCTGGATGGCGTGAATGTTGCGCAGGTCGTTGGTCAGCTCGATGCCATCCACGATGATGTCGCCTCGCTGGTGTTCCTCCAGCCGGTTGATGGTGCGGATGAAGGTGGACTTGCCGCCGCCCGATGGTCCACAGACGACGACCACCTCGCCTTTCTTGATGGTCGCGTCCACACCCCGCAGCACGTGGAAATCACCGAACCATTTATGAACGTCCCGGCAGATGATGATATCTTTGGCTGTGTTCTGTTTCTCGTTCTGCATGCTAGCCTCCGTAGATTGGCTTCCCAGACCTACCAACTTTTATCGCTCCCCCACACCCAGCGCTTGCTCCAGGCGACGGCTGGCGTAGGACAGAATATAACAAAAGATAAAGAATATAACCGCAGCAAAGGCATAGACCTCTTTGTGCAGGCCGATAAACTCTTGCTGGCCGACCACAGCCTTGGCAATGCCCAACAGATCCAAAAGGCCGACGATGGCTACCAACGTGGTGTCTTTGAACAGGCTAATGAATTGCCCGACGATGGCCGGGATCACGGCGCGGAGCGCCTGGGGCAGCACGATCAATATCATGACCAGTACTTCGTTCAAGCCCACCGCCCTGGCGGCTTCGTATTGGCCCCTGGGAATCGAGGCCAGCCCTCCGCGCACGTTCTCGGCGGTGTAGGCCGCGCTGAACAGCGTCATGCCGGCCAGTGCGCGCATGACGGTGCTGAGCCGGATCTCTGGAGGAAGAAAGAGCGGCAGCATCAACTGGCTCATAAAGAGCACGCTGATGAGCGGGACGCCTCGGATCATCTCGATGTACATCGTGCAGAGCACCTTGATGACCGGCAGCTCGCTGCGGCGGCCCAGGGCCAGCACGACGCCCAACGGGAACGAGGCCACGATCCCGACGACGGCCAATATGAGGGTCAGCATCAACCCGCTCCACACGTCCTCCGACACTTGCGGCAGAAACGCGCTCTCGCGCGAGAACCCTCGCAGGAGAATGCCGATCAGGGGAAGGGAGAGTAACCAGCCGATCACCAGCCAACGCCGCACCGCGCCTTCCGCTTTCCGGAACATCCAGGTGAGCACGGCCAGGAGCACGACGATGCCCAGACTGACCAACACACGCCAGGCATCCTTGATGGGGTAACGACCGATCATAAAGACTTTCAAGTTGGTCGTGACCACTTCCCAACGCGCATCCCGCAAGACCCAGGTAAGGATCCCGCGCAGCGTGACGTAGATGAAGGCTACCGAGAGGAAGGTGAGCAGCGTGTTGTACCACGTGCTGAACAAGTTCTTTTTCAGCCAGCCCAGCAGTCCGACTTCGGTGCGTGGCGGCTTGAGTACCTCGGATTGTGCGGTCATGTTCACCTCTCCACAATTTGAATGCGCCGGTTGACGACGTTCATGATCGACGAGATGGTCAGGCTCATGGTTAGATAACTGGCCATGATCATCATAAAGACCTCGACCACCCGGCCGGACTGATTCAGCATAGTGGCGGAGACGGCGTACAGATCCAGGAAGCCGATGCCGATAGCCAGACTCGAGTTCTTGGTCAGGTTCAGGTACTGGCTGATCAGTGGTGGGATGATCACGCGCAGAGCCTGCGGCAGAACGATTAGGCGCAGGATTTGCCCGCCGGTGAACCCCTGTGCTCTGGCCGCCTCGGTCTGTCCCTTGGGTACGGCCATGATGCCGGCCCGCACGACCTCGGCGATAAAGGCGCCGGTATAGATCACCAACCCGACCAGTAGCGCCGTGAATTCGGACGAGAGCGCCGCGCCTCCCTCGACTTTGAGCACGCCGCCGGTTTTGGAGATCATCTCCGGCAGGTCGAGCCACAACGGGTGGCCGGGAATCAGCAGCCAGCCCAACGCGGGGATGACAACCAGGGGAACGCCCACCCACAGCAAGTTGAAATTGGGGCGACCTGTGTGCTCTATCCCGCGCCCCCGCAGGATGAGCAGTATCCCTGCTCCGATCAGCGCCACGATGAGAAAAGGCCACCACGAGCCGAACGAGGCCGTGGTGCGGAGCGCCGGCACCGCGACGCCGCGATTGCTCAAAAAGATCGGGCCGGGCCAAACGAGAGGATCCCGGATGTTCGGCAGCTTCAAGATGACTGCAAAGTACAGAAAGAATAATTGTACCAGTAATGGAGTGTTGCGGACGATCTCAATATATACGCTGGCGATCCTGCTGACAAGCCAGTTGTCGGACAGACGGGCAATCCCCGTCACCAGGCCCACCAGCGTGGCAAAGACGATGCCCAGACTGGCGACTCGGATCGTGTTGACCACGCCGACCAGAAAGGCGCGGGCGTACGAATCGGTGGGGCTGAACTCGATCCCCTCGGCCAGGTGAAAGCTGGCCTCCTCGTCCAGAAAGCTATAACTGAACGTAAGCTCCCGTTCCCGGTAGTTTGAGAGCGCCCACGCGCCCGCGGCGAACACCAGGATCACGAACGCGATCTGGGCCAGCACTTTGAGCACGCGCTCGTCACGCCAGAACGGCGCTGCTTTTCGAGATTCCCTCATTGCTACGTGTTGGCTCATGCCTGTCCCCCTTTCGTTTTGCAGGGAATGCAGCCCGACATGCCCTCGTCGAACATATCGGGCTGCATCTCTTTGCCCCTTGTCGGGGTTGTTCGTTCTAGCGGAAAGCCATTGGGTACAACAGGCCGCCGTCGATCCATAGCTCGTTGGGTCCGCGCGGAATGTTGATGCCGTCCGGTCCCAGGTGTCGGTCATAGGCTTCTTTATAGTTGCCCACTTGCTTGATGACGTTGACCATAAAGTCGTTGCTGATGCCCAGCGAGGCGCCCATTTCGCCCTCGACGCCCAGGAGGCGCTTGACGGTCGGGTTGTCGCTGCCGAGCATTTGGTCCACGTTCTGGGAGTCGACGCCTTGCTCTTCCGCCTCCATCATTCCCCAGGCCACCCAGCGCACTACGTCGTTCCACTTGTTGTCGCCGTGAGCCGTCAGCGGCCCCAGGGGTTCCTTCGACATTGTCACGTCGAGAATGACGTGTTCGTTGGGATCGGCCATGGCGGAGCGGAGCGCGGCCAATTGCGATTTGTCAGACGTCTCTCCGTCGCAACGTCCCTCTTCGTAAGCCGTGTTCGTGTCCTGGGTGCTCTCAAAGAGCAGAGGGGTGAATTCGACGCCCCGCATGCGGAAGGCGTCGGCCAGGTTCATCTCCGTGGTGGTGCCCGTCGTGCAGCAGACTGTGGCTCCCTCCATATCCTCCAAGGTCTTGAAACCACTGTCTGCCCGGACCATCATGCCCTGACCATCGTAGAACGTCACCACGCCCCAGTCCAGTTCGTTCGCCGTGTCGCGGGTGAGGGTCCAGGTCGTGTTGCGGATCAGGACGTCTATCTCGCCGGTCTGAAGGGCCGGCAGTCGTTCGGCTGCAGTCACCGGTCGGTACTCGACCTTGGTGGCGTCGCCAAAGACCGCGGCAGCGATCGCCTTGCAAAAGTCAACGTCGAACCCCTCGAACTCGCCTGCCGGGTTGATGTAACCAAAGCCGACCAACTCAGCGTTGACGCCGCAGATCACGTAACCTCGGTCCTTGATGAGCTG
>DAOTUB010000199.1:0-9178 GCA_034437455.1 Anaerolineae bacterium
CGGTCAAGTACCTCGCTGCACCGGAGAACCGCGACTTGGGCGTGGTCAAGCGACTGCGTAAGAAAAAACCTGTCCCGACTAACTCGGACGCGCCGCAAACCTTCGAGACCGTTAAGTTATGACAGATGCCCACGTCAGCTACTATGATTACGCCCCGCATCGGGATCTAAAATACGCCTGGCACGATGGGGCAGACTGGCAGATTGAAACTGTGGACAGTGAAGGGTGGGTGGGCAATTTCGCCTCGCTGGCGTTGGATGGGGCGGGCTGGCCTCACATCAGCTATCACGACAGCACCAACGGTACCCTGAAATATGCCCGGCGCGATGGAACAGGTTGGTCTATTGAGACGGTGGATGGCGTGGATAACGTGGGCACGTACACCTCCCTGGAACTGGACGGGTCCGACCGGCCTCACATCAGCTATTATGACATTACCAACGACGACCTCAAGTACGCCTGGCACGATGGGGCAGTCTGGCACATTGAGACGGTGGCTCACGTGAGTATTCGCAGCCTGCGCGGGGGCGGGGGAAGTGGCTCTGCTACGTTGCTGGCCCTGGACAGTTCGGGGCGACCTCGTATCAGCTACCTTGACGGCGCCCACTTGAAGTATGCCTGGCGCGACGGCACGACGTGGCGCATTGAGACGGTGGATAATGTGGAGAGTATGGACATAGGCGCCTCTCTGGTGCTGGATGGGTCAGACCGACCCCACATCTGCTACTACGACTACATCGAAGGCGACCTAAAGTATGCTCGGTTGATGCCCCCTCTCCTTTTGGATAAGCATGCCACGCCCAAAGACGGCCTGCACAACGACGACACCTTGACTTACACTCTGACCATCTCCGGCTCTGGCCAACCCGTTCGCTTGTGGGATCCACTGCCCGCCAGCGTCTACTACATCACCGACAGCATCACCAGCACTCTCACACCGGCGGCAGTCTACAGTCCTAGCGTTGGGGCGGTTCTCTGGGAAGGGACGCTGCCTACCGACACGGTGCAGGAGGTTCGTTTCCAGGTCACGCCGGGCATCAGCGGCACGGAACCATTATCCTTGTCGCTGCCCATCGTCAACACTGCATGGCTGACCGTTACGGCAGGTACAGAGAGCGGCAGGAGTGTCTCGGCTACGGTCATCGTCAACGGCTGGCGCGTCTATTTGCCGATGGTACTGCGCCAGTCACCGTAGGGAAAGCGAACTAAGCACTGTCACCAAGAACAAATGATGAGCACGAGCACGACGGGAAAGCAGCGGGATCAGGATAAAAATGAAGCCCTGCCATTTTATGCGGCGGGCTGCTACGCCATTCCTATTCGCTTCCTGTACGGCACGGCAGCCGAGATCAACTTTTGGGACGTCGTCTATTTTTGGGCTCACGAGGCTGGGGGGAGCTTTGACACTTCGACGAAGGAGCTGGTCGAGCAGGTGGGAATTTCTCGACAGATGATCGGCCGATTGCGCCAGCAGGCGGTCGAGCGAGGCGAGTTGGTCGAGGATGTCTCGTGGGTCAGCGGACGCCGGTTTGTCCTGCGAGTTCCCGGCTTTGACCAATTGAAAAAGGGCGTCATCTGGAAACCGCTGGGGTACGTGCGCAATGGCTGGCATCACGTGGTCACACCGGCTATCCCCAAGCGCGTGTTAAATCTTTATCTGCAACAACCGCGGCGACAGGTCTATCGCCTGGACCCGAAGTACATCGCCGCCAAGTGCAAACGTCGTTTTCCCGGTGGCAAGGCCCAACCGGCAGCGCCGCTCAACTCGGCTGACGTGGGCAAAGCATTGCGGCTACTGGTGCAGCTGGGACTTCTGATACCGGAAGGGGATGGCTTCCGCATAGACTGGGAGACCTTCAACCGACCGGCACCGGCTGAAGCCTCATCTTTCGACGCGCCAGACCCACGCGAGAGTCCATTGTTTGGCGAGGCTGCCGCCGTTGACCACAGCCGAGCCGAACGCGCATTAGAATTACTGGAGACGGGACACTATCGGATGGAGGCGCACTTTTCGGACATCTTTCGCGATCTGGCCTACGTCCGCAGCGACGATTATCCGTTGCTCAAGGCGAAGGTGTATCGGCGCCGCAACCGTCCGCCAGGCTCAAAGCGCTGGCGCAATACGTGGAAGGCCTTCCAGTACGAGTTAAAGCGGCGCGTCGCCGAGATCCGAGGGCCAAAGGGTGTTCTGTACCTGGAAGAGGCGACCTCTTCGTGTCCCCTGGCGCTGGATCTCGATCAGGTTACGGGATGTGTGTTGGCGGTTCGCATGGTGAGCCGAGCGGAATGGCCGTGGCATCTCGAAGCCGATCTCTCTGACGATCTTGCCGTGCGATTGAAGTTGTGTTCGGACGACCGCGTGCTCTTTGCGCGGACGATCAGGGTTGGCGACGCCGAGGTGCGCCACACGCTCCACCCCGATGAGTGGCCCGATCCGACCGCGCCGCTCACGCTCGTCGCTCGGTGCACGCGCCCGCTGCCCGGCGTGCACGTAGAAGCCTGGCTAGAAGCCCGACTGCGGAGGTGAGATACCCATGCTACAAGCTGGAGAGTACGTGGGGCGCTACGAGATCCACTCTATCGTTGGCGAGGGCGGGTTCGGCAAGGTCTACCTGGCCTGGGATGGTGGACTGGGGCGGTGGGCGGCGATCAAGGAGCTGTCGAGCGAGCGTAAAGCCAGTGACCCAGCCCAGTACGCCGAATACCTGGAGCGATTCAGGTTGGAGCGTCGCGTGCAGGGCCAGTTTCAGCATCCCCACATCGTCGGCGTCTACGACCTGGTGCAGCAAGACGGAGACGAATACCTGGTCGAAGAGTTTGTCAAAGGCGGCACGCTGCGCGCTCTGATACAGGAGCAGGGCCGTCTATCGCCGGAGCGTGTGGTCCAGATTGGCGTGGAGATGTGCCAGGCCATCGCCGCCGCGTGGGAGCAGGATGTCGTTCACCGCGACATCAAGCCCAGTAATATTCTGTTGACCGAGGAAGGGCACGCCAAGCTGACCGACTTTGGCGTGGCTCAGGTCAGGCAGATGAGCCAGCGCACCCATTCCGACAGTCACCATCCAGGTACACCGACTTACATGTCGCCCGAGCAGGAAAAGGGGTACGGCTACCTCGACGAGCGTTCCGATCTTTATTCGCTGGGATTGGTTCTCTACGAGGCATTGACCGGCAAGTCGTTCAAGCGAGAGCGGGTGCCTGTGTGCCAGTTAGCTCCCGACGTACCCAAGAAGTTGGACAAAATCGTGATGCGCGCCCTGGAGCCGGAGCCTGCCGATCGCTACCAGTGCGCCGCCGAGTTCGAAGCGGCCTTGCGCCACGCTCTCGACCGATCGCGGCCTGTATGGTTGTGGTGGATTGGCGGGATCATCATCCTGTTGGCGCTGATTGTCGGTTTGTTATTGTCCGTCCACTCATTGCGGGAACAAAGCGCCCTTGCGCCGACTGCAACGATGACAGCAACGGTTTTTTCTATCTCAACACCTGTATCGCCGACCCCGACGTCCACTCCGACCCAAACACCGACAGTCGTCGCGACTTCTACGCCTGTTATGACTGTCACTTTGCCCTCACAGATCACACGGACGCCTGTGGCTGAGGTTTCGGCCCCTTGGCTGATCAGTCCGCCCGGAGCCTGGACGACCAAAGCGTCTCGTCTGACGTTCCGGTGGGGAGGCGAGTTGCCCGATTCGAGCTACGGTTTTCGCGTGAGCCTGTATCATAAAGGTAATGATTATACTAGCCCGATACTGGATGGCACGCAGTGGACAACCGATCTGCCGGGAGACGCCCGAGATGCCGTGGGCGAGTGGTGTTGGTCGGTGGCTATCGTCCAGCGCGGCGAAGTGCAGGATGTGGCGGCTCGTTCGGATGCCTGGACGTTTTACTACAGCCCCTTCGGTCCATCCCCTTCCACCAGCCCGCTTCCAGGATCGTCGGTCAGCCCACTCTCAACGCCTGCACCGTAGGTGAGGAGGTTATCGTGACGGTCGAGTATTTCATACAGGGTCAACCGCAATATGCGCACGAAGAAGAGGCGATTCTGAGATTGGCCCAACTGATGCAGCGTGCCTTTGCTGCGTCCGACAGATTCTACCTCCTGGCAGCCAATGTGCGCTTCTGGCGCGCCCAGGCCGACGCGCTGGTACTCGCACCCCACGCGATTGTCCTGATCGAGCTCAAGTCGTGCGCCGATCCCGTCTATGGACGCGCTCGTGGATCGTGGCACGTGATGTCCAGCGGCGACAGGATTCGCGGCGGGAGCCACAACAACCCGTACCAGCAGGTCGTCGCCACTCGCGAGACATTGATGAAATACCTCGATCGCAATCGCCGCCGTTTTCTCATCGGAAGCCGGGTACAAGAGATGGCTGGGCAATGGGGACACGTGAGTGCGGCTCTCGTCTTCTCGCCTCTTATGCACTCCGACTCGGATATCGTCGTGCCGCCGGAGTCACGGGCCTGGCTGGGCGTCGTCGGGCTGAACGAGATGGCTGAGTTCTTATTCTCTCGTTTCTCGCCTCAAATCGATCTGCGCCCGCAAGAGTTGCGTCGCTTGGCGACCGAGGCGCTGCATTGCCAACCCTGGACCGATATCGAAGCGCTGTTGCCCTTTGCTCTCAATTGCGGGCACCTGTGGCTGCTGAATGAGGCGGGGCACAGGACGTATGCGTTCCCGGTGGTTGAGGAGGCGAGCATCGGTCGCTCGCGAGATAACATGCTGGTTGTGCCGCGACGCTTTAGCCGCACCTCGCGTCGTCATGCGAGGCTGCGCGTGGCAGGAGACGCGATCTGGCTATACGACGATGGCAGTACTCATGGCACGTTCATCAACCAGGAACCGGTGAGGCCCGATCAAGGTCAAGTACTATGCGACGGCGACTACATCACTCTGGGCGACATAGGTCACCCCGGCGCTTGCCGGTTGCGCTTTGAGCGACGAACACGCCTCGATACCGCCACCGAGCCTACCGCTGGCTCCCGAACATGACAGCGAGAAGCGGCCGGGCGCCCGGCCGCTTCCCAAAGATGGTAATCTGCGCATCGCGCGCTTTTTGCGAGCCTTGGACGCCCACTCGCCACCGCCGGACCGGAACCCATCACCGCGTCCGGCTGCTCTGTTCTCCAGGCAACTTTGGTGCTTTCCCTGAGCCGCCCCTGCGGACGACCCAGCCGGCGCATCTGCGCCAGTAGAAAGGCCTAAGCCTGTGATTGCCCCTAGTATACTATAAATCTCCCAGTTGTGTGCAAACTGGTAACAAATCTTTTTTGCGCGTTTCCCGGATCGAATCGAGAGATGTCACCACTTTCACCATTGTCTGCCATCCAATGGTATGATGAATCTAGTTCCGAAACCTATGACAAAAGGAGTTCGATCATGTGTGCTTCAAGAAAGATGGTGTACATAAGTGTACTGCTGATAGTCTTGTCGACGATGAGTGGGTGTGTTGCGCCGACTCCTCCGACAGTGACGGCAGATGGGAGTCTGGAAGGCATCATCTCTGATGCAAGCACGGGAGCGCCGGTGGAAGGGGCGCAGGTGACCGTCGCTGGTCAGGTCGGCGTCTTTACTGTGGCGACCGGCTCGGACGGTAAATACGAGGTCGTCGATCTCCCGGCGGGCGCTTACCTCGTCAGCGTGCAGATGACCGGGTACTATGTCAGTACCGCGCAGATAGGCGTCGTGGCGGACGTGGTGAGCAATGGAGACGTCGCGTTGGAGCCGGCGGTGGTCGCCGTCGTGACAGCGACGCCGACAAAAACGCCCGTAATCGAAGCGACGCCCACACCCTCGCCGACCAATGCACCGAGTGCCACACCGACAGCTACCGCGACGGTCGTAGCATCTCCCACGCCAACGCCCGTCAGCAAAGCGTCGCCCCCCCGCCAACCGCCCACCGGATCGCGTGCAGCATCTGCTCACGCGGCGCCCGCGCTCGTGGAACCGCGAGACGAGTCCATGTTTGTCGGGCCGAGGCGAATCACCTTTCGCTGGAGCGGCTCTTGCTGCCTGGCAGACGACGAATACTATGTGGTCAGTATCCCCCATCCCAAAGGTGTAGAGGAGGGCTGGGTCAAGACCACGTTCTGGGAGGCGCCTGACTATTTGTACTTGCTGGCGCCGGAATCGCGCCGGCTTACCTGGAGCGTGTCGGTGCGGCGGCACACGGGCGAGTATCCCAATGGGCAGTGGAAAGGGCCAATCGTGAGTCCTATCAGCGAGACCTGGGACTTTATGTGGTATACTTGTGGAGGCGCGCACACCAGCCCGCTACCGACGCCGATCAGCCCCTTGCCGACGCCTGGGCCGTGAATGGGATTGACACACCAGTATAAGAGTACAGAGGGTGTGATAGGAGGGATCCTGACGAAACTCATTCGCTTGTTGAGCTTGAGCCTGCTGGCGGTGCTTGTCCTGTCTCTGGGTGTTGCGATGCCAACTCACACTGTTGAACCCCTGAACACGCTGAATGACGCTAAACCATTGAACTATCACCTTCAAGTGTTCTCAGTGCCCCATCAGCGCTTTCAGTAGTTCAATCCCTTGCTGGTGATTGGTACATCGAATATGTAGACCAGCCCAATTATTCTTATGAGATGACCGATCGCAGCCTACAATTGGACGATAATGGTCATCCGCACATTGCCTATGGCAGCATCCGCTTGTACTACGCCCGGTACGATGGAGTGGCATATTGAGACAGTGGACGAGTCGCCCTGTAGTGGCTGGGGCGTAGGCAGGTTTGCCTGGCTCGCACTGGACGGGATGGGCCGGCCCCACATCAGCTACTGCGATTGGCATAATGGTGATCTGAAGTATGCCCGGCACGACGGAAGGGACTGGCAAATCGAGACGGTAGACAGCGATGGTTGCGTAGGCCCATTCACCTCGCTGGCGTTGGATAGGTTCGACCGGTCTCACATCAGCTACTACTGCGACACCTACGGTCCCAGTCCCTTGAAGTACGCATGGCTACCGTATCCTCACCTCTTGCTAGACAAGCAAGCCACCCCCAGCGACGAACTGCGTAACAACGACGACCTGACCTATACTCTGACCCCCATTCGGCCCTGGCCTGAGCGTCCGCCTGGAGGATCCGCTGCCGGCTAACATCTACTACGTCACCGACAGTATCACTAGCACCATCACACCGCCAGCAGTCTACAGTCCCACCATCCGGGCGGTCGTCTGGCAGGGGATGCTTCCCACCGACACGGTGCCAGTGATTCAATTCCAGGCCATCTCAAATATCACCAATATAGGTGTGCTTTCGGTGCCGCTCTCCATCGCCAATACCGCCTGACTGACCAACACAGAGAACGGCAGGGTCATCTCGGCCACGCCCACGGACGGCCTGCACAACAACCAGCAATTCCAATTATGAGATTCGTAGTAACGACTTTAGTCGTTTTGACCACTCAACCAGCGACTCAAGTCGCTACTACGAACCCATATCGCAATGATAGCGTCAAAATGGGAATTACTGCACAACAACGACACCTTGACCTACGCGCTGACCGTCTCCGGCTCCGGCCAGACCGCCCGCTTGTGGGATCCGCTACCGACCAGCGTCTCCTACATTAGCGATAGCATCACCAGTGTTCTCACGCCGACAGCAATCTATAATCCCACCGCCCAGGCAGTCGTCTGGGAGGGAACACTACCCACCGACACGACCCAGGTTCGCTTCCAGGTCACACCGGGCATCATAGCAATAGCCTAAACTCACCAGGCGTGGTACAATGCGATTATGACCACGATACACCGCCCTGGGTGCGAAGACTGATGCGTGTCGCCATCAACGCCTGGTTCTGGGCTCATCTCACTGCGGGCAGCGGGCAATACACGCGGCGGCTGGTGGAACATCTGGCTGCGATTGCGCCGGAGTTGGAAATTCTTCTGGTCGCGCCACAGGGCCGAGGGTTCCAGTGCTCACGGTTCGCGCATCACATTTCACGCATCACCCAACCTGGAGCAGGCAATCTGGGCAAAGTTTGGTTCGAGCAAATCACTTTCCCTCGCGCCTGCCGCCGCCTCAGCGCCGACGTGGCCCACGTGCCGTACTGGGCGCCGCCTCTCTGCCCTTCCATCCCTACCGTCGTCACCATCCACGACCTGATCCCGCTGCTGCTGCGCGAGTACCGGGGTGGGTCACTGGTGCGGCTCTACACCGCGCTGGTGAGCGCGACCGCGCAGAATGCCGCGCTGGCGATCACCGACTCGGAGGCCTCTCGGCGAGACATTCTGACCCATCTGAACCTCCCTCCAGAGCGGGTGCGAGCGATCCCGCTGGCGACGGATGCCCGCTACCATCCCGAGCCGGAACCTGAAGACGCGGCGATCCGCGCCCGCTACGGCTTGCCCGACCGCTACGTGCTCTACCTGGGCGGCTTTGACGTGCGCAAGAACGTCGCCACGGTGCTTGGTACCTACCGTTGGGCCGGACCAGCCATTGGCAAGGAGTGCCCACTGGTCATCGCCGGACGATTGCCAGAACGAGATACTGCCTTCGCGCCCGATCCACGCCGATTAGCCCAGGAGCAAGGAGTCGATGAACGATTCGTACATTTTGTCAGCCCTGTAGATGAGGCCGACAAACCCGCTCTCTATCGCAGTGCGGCAGCATTCATCTTCCCTAGCCGCTACGAGGGCTTTGGCTTGCCGCCGCTGGAGGCGCTGGCTTGTGGCGTGCCGGTCGTGGGCAGCGACGCCGCCTCCATCCCCGAGGTTGTGGGCAATGCAGGAGTGTTGTTGCCGCCGGATGACGCCGAGGGCATGGCAGGCGCGTTGATTCAACTGGCGATTGATGAGGAGTTTCGCGCCGAAATGGGTTGCCGTGCGCTGGCCCAGGCTGCTCGCTTCTCCTGGGAGCGCGCCGCGCAGGAGACACTCGCTGCATACCAGGCCGTGGTGCGCCAAGCGTGATCATCGCCGGCAAGCGTTCAGCGGGGTGATTCTAGCGCCGGTCGAGTAGGAGCCCTTCGACGGGCTCGGGGTAAACTCCGCGACGTATCAAGACCAAGCGAGTTGTGCATACGGCCCCGCTCACTTAGGAGTTGTCCATTTTTAACTTCGCACTTTTCGGATATAATTGCCCTGCAGTGAACGCGTTACCTGGAGGGACAATATGTCTGAAAAGAATGTTCATCAATGCCAATGTCCAATCTGCCGACAGCC
>DAOTUB010000200.1:0-17497 GCA_034437455.1 Anaerolineae bacterium
TCATTTTTCCCCCCCCCCGCCCCCCCCCCCGCGAAAAGCGGGGGGGGAGAGTCCTGCCTGCCGCGCCTCCGCGTGAGCCTACGGGGCGCCGTCGAACAGTATCCGCGCCACGTCCGCCAGCCGCGCGACGCCCTTGACCTCGTAGGGCAAGAGCGGTAATTCGATCAGGGTCATCCTCCCGTTGTACTCGTCGCTCAGCATCTCGATGTATGGGCGCTGCATCTCCATCCGTCGCCGCAGAAAATCGCAATCGGCGTCCACGATCACGTTGTTGACGATCAGGTGATGAACGTCCAGCCCGTGTTGTTCCAGATCTCTCAGCACCCGGCGGCTCTGGTAGACGCCCAGCGCCTCGGGAATGGTGACGAGGATGAACTCGACGTTGGCCGGGTCGCTGAAGAAATCGGTCGTCCGCTGCGCCAGCTCGGTCCAGCTTTTGATGATCTCCAGAAAAGGGGTCTGGGACAGCTTGAGCGCGTCCTGCACCTCGAGGTAAATTCTGGGGGCCACGCGCAGATGCTCAATGAACCGTTGCGGCAAGCCAAGCAGTCGCAGCGTGTCGCCGGCCGGGGCCGTGTCCCAGACGATCAGGTCGTAGCGCCCATCCCGGATGCGCTCCAGGATATAGTCGAGCATAAATTCTTCCTGGATGCCGGGAGCCATCGCCGCGTAATCCACGACCTCGTCGTAAGGCAAATCGACCAGCGCCGACGCCGCCTGGTACACCTCTGGCCCGAACTTGACCTTCCAGCGCCGCATCACTTCGTCGGGGTCGATCTCGAGCGCGTGGAGATGCTCCACTCCCGGCACTGGCTTTTCGGTGGGGCCGATCTCGGTCTCGAAAATGTCCGAGAGCGACGGCGTCAGGTCGCTGGAGATGATCAGCGTCCGCCGTCCGGCCAGGGCATAGTGCAGCGCCGTCGCCGCCGAGGAGGTGGTCTTGCCCACCCCCCCCTTGCCGCCGAACATGAGGACACGTTTGTTGGTTCGATCTAGAGCTGCAAGTGATTTGTTCAGTTGAACATCCTCTCGCTTATGGTATAATCAGCCCAGATAAAGTTCAGAATAGGAGCAGCAACTATGAGCACCTATCCAGTCAAACGACAGGTTTATCAAGCCCTCAGCGAACTCCCGCCCAGCGGGTTTGACGAACTCGTACAATTTCTCAATTACTTGAAATACAAGTACAAGGCTGGACAAAAGATAGTGGCGCTCAAGGGACTCTGGGCTGATGTTCCCCTCGACGTCACCGACCAGGATATTCGTCACCTACGACGACAGGTTAGCGAGCAACTCTTGCGCAAGGTGTGAAAGCAATGGAATTCCTGGCCGACACCGTTGCAATCATTCGCCACCTACGGCAACACCCTGCCCTGGGTCGCCAAGCGGCGCGTATTCTCGACGACGCCGATGCCGGTCAACACCAAATTTATCTGTCCGCCATCTCCTTAATGGAAGTACTCTATTTGGCCGACGTTCGTCTATAAGCCTCCAGAAATTCCTCTCTGGAAATCCCCGCCTGAGTGCAAATCCGCCGCAAAGTCGAGCCTTTGATCCGACGATGATTAGGCATCGTCAAGGGCGTTCTACTACCATCCAGATTCTCCCGCACCATTGAAATGTGGTTTCCCTCGCGTACCATTCGAAAATCCAATTTTTCCAATGCTTTGATGACCTTGGCTATAGGAGCGTCAACCGGGAACCTGGTCATACACTACCCCTGCCTCTGCCACAAACACCTCCAACACAGGCGACTCGGCCTCCAATACTTCTGGTCCAAAGGTCTCAATATGAAATTGGATCGCAGACTTTACATCGGCTAAAGCTTCCTCATACGTATCTCCTTCACCCACGACCACGCCATTGCCCCCCAATGGATAAGCAACGTAGCCATCAGCGTGCTTCTCGACGATGATTTTGAACGCCCTCATCATAGCGTCCCCCTTTACAGGAACCCCTCCAAGAACTCGGCGATCTCACTCTGCCAGAAAACCGGGCCGTCCACGCAGATGAACTTTTCCCCCAGGTTGCAACGCCCGCACTTGCCGATGCCACAGTGCATGCGAGCCTCCAGCGTGGTCAACATCTGATCCGGGGCAAAGCCGAGTTTCGCCAGCGTGAGAAAGATGAAGTGAATCGCGATGGGCGGGCCGCAAGAGATGGCGATGGCATTATCGACCGAGGGGTTCACCCGCTCCAGCAACTGGGTGATCAACCCCACGTTGCCGCTCCAGTTCTCGTCCCCTTGATCCACCGTCACGTGGAACTCGGCGTCGGGAGCAGCGCCCCACTCGTCGAACTCGCCGGTAAAGACGAGCAGGTCGGGAGAACGAGACGCCCAGATAATCGTGAGGCGGCCGTACTCGTCGCGGTGGTCCAGGATGGTGTGGATGACCGGGCGCAACGGCGCGCCGCCGATACCAGCTCCCAGGATGACTACGTCGCGCCCTTTGATCTCATCGAGCGGAAACCAGTTGCCCAGCGGCCCGCGCACGCCCACCGGGTCCCCCACCTCCAGGGTGTGGAGGGTGTGGGTGACGTGGCCCAGGGCGCTGACAGCAAACTCCAGATAAGGCCCGCGCCCAGAGGCCAGGCCGAAGGGAGCTTCTCCCGCGCCAAAGGCAGAGACGAAGGCGAATTGCCCTGGCTTGTACTCGGCGACGGTCGCCTGTCCTTCGGATTCCGTTAACTCGACCTGAAATAGCTTGATGCCGGCGGCCAGGTCTCTGATCCCGGCCAGTTTGCCCAGATATGGGCGCATCGGATTGGCGGTTGTCATCTTTTTCTCCTTCCCTGTCACCCATCTAGGTTGCCGGTAGCTCAGAAGTGCAATGCGCGCAGCGGGAAGCCTTGATCGGAATGGTGGATAGGCAATACGGGCACTCTTTCGTCGTCGGCTCGGCGGTCTCCGCTTCCTCCTCCCGCTTCAACCGGTTGACGGTGCGGATGAGCAGGAAAATCACAAAGGCGACGATGAGAAAGCTGATGACAGCGTTGATGAACAGACCATAGTTGACCGTCACCGCGCCCGCCGCCTGCGCGTCGACCAGCGATGGGTATGGCCCAGACGGATCGCCTCCCTTGAGCAAGACGAAGAAATTGACAAAATCCACACCGCCCAACAACAAGCCGATGGGCGGCATGATGATGTCGTCCACCAGCGACTTGACGACGGTGCCAAAGGCCGCGCCGATGATGATACCCACGGCCATGTCCAATACATTCCCACGCAGGGTGAATTCCTTGAACTCTTTCAACATGTTCAACCTCCGTTGTAACTGCTCAGCCAGAGCAACGTTTTCCTGTCATTGCGAGGAGCGAAGCGACGAAGCAATCCCCACATCGGAGCTTGGAGATTGCTTCGCCGCACAAAGCGCGGCTCGCAATGACAGGCTGAGCAGTTACCCTCCGTTATCTATGTCGCCGACGATTCTGGAAATAGGAGAGCTACTGGCCCAGTATACCGCCCAAACCCTGCGCTAGATCTCCCAGCCCCGCCAGACCTGCGCCGCCGCTCAACACATCGTCGATGCGACCGGCGATAGGCTCTGGCAGTTTATCCTTGAGAAAGTCAATGACGACTGTTACAGCCGTCTTGGACATCTCTTCAGAAAGACCCGTTTTTTGTGAAACCAGCTTGATCAATTCATCCATTCTTCTCACCTCCTCGTGAACTATACTCGCCGACCACCCTTGAGATCATCCTGCAGCGCCGCAAGCTCGTCCCACTTGCCCGCAGCCGCCAGGGCGGCCTGCTCGGCCCAGGTGCTGGGATTGGCTATCCTGCCAATACCGGCGTCCTCGACGATCTGCTCCAACCGCCCCAGGTCGGCGGCGGCCAGTTGCGCAAAGGTCGTGATACCAGCCGCCTGGAGCAGGTCCGATATCTTGGGGCCAACCCCCTCAATGCGCTTCAGGTCATCTTTGCTTGGGGCAGGCGTGGGAACAGGTGCAGACGCCTCAACTTTGGCGCTCGGCGCCGCCCTTCCCTTGCGGCTGCTCCACCACCACCAAAGCAGCGCCGCCAGCACCAACAGAATGATCAACACCCAGAACCACCAGGGAACACCGTTCTTCTGCTCAGCCGGCTGAGCTGGATTGGTGAAAGCGACCAAGACCGGGCTGAGTACCCATAGACCTACAACGAACAACCTGCATTTGCGGAACATGACACGTGCCTCCTTACTGTTAAACGATCTTTACATCCACCCCAAGACTGGGGCGGCTACCATCTCATATTATGCCGCCGCTACCTCCTGCATGATCTCTGTGATGTCAATATCCACCGGACAAGAGACGATGCAGCGCCCACAGCCCACGCAGCCCAGCGGCCCGAAATCCTCCGGGTAATAGCAAAACTTGCAAAAGAAGCGATTGCGAATGCGCCCCGGTTTGGTGGGACGGGAGTTGTGCCCGCCAGCGGCGCGCCGGTAGTTGGTGCTGGTGCAGGCGTCCCATACGCGGATGCGCTCGATATGTGTGACGCCCGCTCTTTCACTCACCACCCGGTCGGTGACGTCAAAGCAGCGGCAAGTGGGGCAGACGTAGGTGCAAGTGCGACAACTCAGGCAGCGCTCCCCGTGTCGCATCCACAATTTATCCTCGAAAAGCTCCCGCCATTTTGCCGATTCCGTCACCGCTGCCAACTCTGCGTCCGCCGCCGACGGCGCTGGCTCGCCCTTCCGCTCTTCCACCTTCAATCCCTTCAAGAGCGTCGTTCCCTTCTCGGTCACCGCCTCGACTGCGTATCCCCCGTCCACTGCCCGCAGCAACACATCCAGATGAGTGGCGTCGTCGGGCGCGCCGCCCATCGAGGTGCAAAAGCACCCCTCCCACATCTGTGGGCAAGCCAGCCCCACCAGCGCCGTCCGCTCCCGATGATGCTGGTAATACCTGTCGGGCGGGTCCTGCTCCAGGAAAAGCGCATCTATCACCGAGAACCCGTGAGCGTCGCAGGGACGAATGCCAAAGAGCACTTGCTTCCGATCCGGCAGAACCTCCTCTTGCGTCACCTCATTCCCTCGCTTTTCGGCCTGCAAAAGAATCTCTGTAGCCGGTAAAAGATAATCCTTGGCCGAAAGCTCAGGCCGCTCGTAATCGAACAGAATCTCGTCGCTGGAAGCGACCGGGCGGTAGAGTACGTGCCCATCCACGTCGCGGGGAGCGACCAAGTCCATCTCCTGAGCCAAACCGTCCAGCCAGGCTCGCACTGCATCGTGTGATGTATACCTCATCGTCCTCCTCTCCTTGCCTCCCCCTCGCCTTGTCGCCCAGTCTCCTTTTCTCCCACTCTCATAACGGGGAACCCTCCTCGCCCAGTTCAAAGAGCAGCGGGGTGAGCGTCTCCTCTCGCCCGGCCCGGTGATCGTAGAGAGCCTCGACCTCACGGACCAGCCGCCGGTTGAGAAGGCTCAAAGGCAGTCCCATCGGACAGACCCGCTCGCACTCGTCGCACTCCACGCAGCGTCCGGCCAGGTGGAGCGCCCGGCCCAGGTGAAAGACGTGCTTTTGCGGCAGCTCGATGCCCATATCCACCCACAACCCATCATCCCGCTCGAACATGCAGGTGGTGCAGTAGCAGCCGGGGCAGACCTGGCGGCAGGCATAGCAACGGATGCAGCGGTCGAATTCGCGCAGCCAAAAGGCCAACCGTTCGGCGGGCGGCAAGTCCTCGACGCGGGCCAGGTCGGCGTAATCCTCCTCGACTGGCGCTGCCTCTGGCGGCTCGCCCAGCAACACGTCGTAAATCACCGGCGTCCGGTCGCCGCAGCGGGCGCAACGGGCCGGCGGCTCGCCTGTCCCGTTCTCCATCCCATCACAGGCGACGCCAATGACATAGATCCGCTCCCGCTCGATCTGCCGCTCGGCCAGCAGGACGTTGATCGCGCGGCTGTCGCAAGGCTTGACCACGATCCCAACCCGGGGCGGCTCCTCGCCTCGCTTGCGGGGTTTCTTCTTGTCGTGGAGATAAGTGACCAGGTTATGGACGCAAGCCCCGTTCCAGATCAGCCGGTCGGTGTCGTCCGGCTCGTAGATAAACGCCGGTCGAGCGCCGCCGCGCGGACTGGCCTCGTAGCCGATGACACAGTCCACTTGCCCGGCCTCCAAGAGTTCCTTGGCTTTGCGCTGTATTTCTTCGCCTATCTCGCTCAAATTCCTCCCTCCTTCCCTGCTGGTATGTCGGTACACTTCACCAATCTACCAATATGGGCAAGGTCACGGTGAACGTGCTGCCCTCCTCCACTTTGCTCTCCACCTCAATGCGCCCGCCGTACCGGTTGACCAGGTCTTGTACGATGGAAAGGCCCAACCCCGTTCCTACGGCGTTCAGCGCCTTTGCATTGGGAGCGCGATAGAATTCTTCGAACAGGTGCGGCAACGCCTCCTCCGGGACGCCGATGCCGGTATCGGCCACCTCGATCTGGATCTCCTCCCCCACCCTGCGCAAGGCGACGGTCACGCTGCCCTCCGAGGGGGTGTACTTGACCGCGTTCCCGATCAGATTGACAAAGATGCGATCCAGCCCCTCCTCGGTGCCCCAGGCCACCAGTTCCTCGCAGCAAGGTTGGAGCGTGAGGGCGACTCCCTTCTCCTCGGCGCGGGGCTGAATCAAGAGCACCGCTCGCCCCACCGAAGCGTTGATCGCCACCGCCGTCTCCTCCTCCGCCAGCTCTGAGGCCTTGCCCGCCGCCAGGTCGAGGAGATCGTTGACCAGGTTCTCCAAAAAGTCGAGGCGATGGCTGATGCGGCTGAATACCTCGTTCTGTTTTTCGGTCAGCTCGCCCGCGTACCCCTTGAGCACGCCCCGCATCAGCGATTGGGCGACGGCGACGGGAGAGCGCAATTCGTGGGTGGCGACGTGGATAAAGTGGGACTTGCTCGCCTCCCGGTCCTTCAACGCCGTCAATGCACGGGTAGCCGCAATAGCTGACGCTCCCAGATCGGCCAACGGCGCCAGCAGGGCAACGGCTTGCTCGTCAAAGCGCCCCGGCTCGACTGCATAGACGTGGAGCGCGCCCAGCGAGTTATCCTCGTGCACCAACGGAACGGACAGAGTGGAACGATAATCCTCAGGCGCACGGGACAGACCAGAGGTCGCCGCCACACTCGCCTGCCCCTCTTTATCTAGCAGGCGGACCGCTGCCGCGTCCGCCTGCACTGTCTGCCTGGCCCCATCGGCCAGACAGTTGAGAACCTGCTCCAGTTCCACTGTATGCTCCGGTTCACTATTAATTGGTGGGACAATGTAGACGAGGTTTCCATACCTCGCAGGACCACGCGATATGGAAATCGCGGCTACAACTGACCACTGACCACTAACCACTAACCACTGATCAGCGCCCCCACTTTTTCCAGCAATTCGTCGGGGTCAATCGGCTTGTCCACGAAATCATCCACCGGCAGATAGGCCTCGTCGGGGCCAAAGCGCAGAGAAGTTGTGGTGTGAATGGCCGTCAGCATCAAGATAGGAATATCCCGGTAAGCGGCGTACTCCGAGTCCGGCCCAGGGTTGCGCAATTGGAGCGAGACCTGGAAGCCCGCCGTGGTCGTCTCCATCATCACGTCGAGGATGATCAGGTCAGGCTCGATCTCTTTTACCTTTTGCAGCCCTTCCTCGCCAGTAGAAGCGGTGAACAACTCGTAATCATTCGCCTCCAGCGGCATGCGCAACGCCGCTACCATATCGGGATCGTCCTCAATCACCAGAATCTTGGGCATAGTGTTCTCCTTCGGGCAATTGCCCGGGCAATTGCCCCATTATCTCTACAAGTATCGCGTCGGTCAAGGCCGGAAGCGCGGCTTCTACGGACTGGCTCAACCCCTCTCCCCAACCGATCTTGGCCGGCTGGACGCCAAAGATGACCAGATCCGGCAAGGTCTGTCCCAACGCATTGGCCAACGACAGCGTCTCGCTCAAACCAGCTTGGTGGAGAGAAACGTGATCCGCCGCCTGGACTAGCCGAGCCTGCTCTGGAGTGAAGCGAACGAACTGGCCCGGCTCGCGTCCCACGTCGGCTGCGTCTACGATCACGGCCCGCTGCCAGCCCTCCAACACGTGCAGCAGAGCCAGTCCTCCGGTTCCTCCATCGAGGGCTGTCACTCCCTCCGGCAATCCACGGCGAGTGAGCTCTTCCACCAGCCGCGGGCCAACCCCGTCGTCGCCGCGCAGGGGGTTGCCCAGACCGATAACGACTAATTGCTCATCGCTGCTGGCTCGCCGATTCGCCGATTCGCTCACACAAACTCTACCGTCAAAAAATGAGCCGAGCAGGAGATGCAAGGATCGTACGCCCGCACCAGCATCTCCAGCGTGAGTCGTATCTCATCCTGCGGTTTGTCCAGAACCTGAGGCAGCAGCGCCTTCATGTCATGATTCAGATTCGCCATGTTCTGGTTGGTGGGAATGATGCAGTTCGCCTCGGTGCAGTTGCCGTCGTCGTCATAGACATAGTTGTGGAAGAGGATGCCTCGCGGCACGTCGCACGAACCGACTCCCTCCCCACCCTTCACGTCCACCACCGGCGGCTCTTCGGGCTGGATGCCCCGCGTGAGCAGATCGTCCATAATCTCGATGCTGTCCTCGATGCAGTGCACCATCTCCACGACCTGCGCCCCGCTGTTGAGGAAGGTGTTGTAGCAGATTGGCTTCATTCCCAGCTTGGCCGCCGCCTCCTTGGCCTTGGGATGTAACTGGTCATAGTTGTTGTTGAACCGCGCCAGCGCGCCTACCATGTACGACTCGCGATTGTGATGGGTCCACTTGGCCGTCGAGAAGGGCACGCACTCCTCGTTCGTCACCTTCCGGTACTCCTCGATGGGGTAGGTGAAGCCATCGGTCGTGACGATGGTGCCGTCAATGAACGCATACTCGTCGTCCTTCTTGAGCGAGACGTATTCCGTCTCCCGCTCGAAATCGGGCCAGGGCAGTGTGGCGAACAGCGCCACCGTCTCGTCCATATCGGCGCGGGCCTCGATAAACCGGTCGCGCATATCGCGCAGCTCCTGCTCCGTGGGAAGGTGGGTAAAGCCGCCGACAGCCATCGCGATGGGATGGGTGTGACGACCGGCGACCATGGCGCAGACGTCGCCCGAAAGTTTTTTGATCCGCAGCGCCCGCAGCACCACGTCCCGGTGAGTGTCCACCAGGGGAATGACCGAGCCGACGCCGAAAAAGTCCGGCGCGACCAGGTAGTAGGTGTGCAACACGTGGCTGTCTATGATCTCGCCGTGAAAGAGCAGCTTGCGCAAGAGCACCGTCTGCTCTGAGGGTTCCACGCCCAGCGCCTTTTCGGTGGCGCGCAGGCTGGTCGTGGCGTGCCCCACGCTGCAGATGCCGCAGATGCGGCTGGTGATGTGGCTGAGTTCGTGATAGGGCCGCCCACGCACGAACGCTTCAAAGAAACGCGGCGCCTCGACGACCTCGAACTGGCACGTTTTGATCTCACCATTCTTGACGTCCACGACGATGTTACCGTGCCCTTCTACGCGGGTCACGTGGTGTACATCAATTTTCATTGTGGTCATTTTCACTTCTCCTCAGCCATTTGCTCTTGTACTCGATACGTATTGAACATCGTAAAGCGCGACATCATCTCCTCTACCGTCAAGCCCGCTTCCGTCAGCACGTCTTTCATCGCATTCTCGTTGGGATGGGGGATCATGCCCCGACAACCCTCGCAGCCATCGCCGTAGGTGGGACAGATAGCGCCACAGCCGGCCCTCGTGATCGGTCCCAGGCAGGGCTTGCCCTCGAGCAACAGGCAGACGTTCTCCTTCAGCTTGCACTCGACGCAGACGGGATAGTCGGGAATGGGCGGCTTTTTGCCCAAAAGCACCGCCTTGACCACGCTGATGAACTCCTCCCGGTCAATAGGGCAGCCAGGGATGGCGGCGTCCACCTCGATCACGGCGTCAATCGGACGAGCCGCATACGTTTCATACCAATCCGCCTTGTCCCCATAGACCCAGCGGCGCACGTCCTCCAGCGGGTGCAGGTTCTTGAGGGCATTGACGCACGCCGTGTGAGCGCAGGCTCCCAACGCGACGACGATATCGGCCTGCGCGCGGATCTTTATCAGCCGCTCCTCGTCGGACGGACGAGTGCAGGAACCTTCGATGAAGGCGATCTGGTAATCCTCGCCCCCCCCTTCATCCCCCCCATTGGGAGGGAGAGAGGGGGGGGTCATCGCCTCGCGGAACTGGACGATCTCGACCGCATCGAGCAGATCCACGTGCGTCTGAAGGGAGTCAATGACCGTCAGTTGGCATCCCTCACAGGATGCAAAATCAAAGAAAGCCACCTTAGGTTTGCTAGTTGTCATGTTACAGCGCCTCCTCAACACCCTTGATCTGGGCATAGGTGAAAACGGGGCCGTCCTGGCAGCAGTAGAGATTGTTAATCTGGCAGTGCCCGCACTTGCCCACCCCGCACTTCATCCGCCGCTCCAGGGAGAGATAAATCTGTGTCTCTGGGATCCCCTTGCCCAGCAACTCCATCAACACGAAGCGATACATAATGGGCGGACCGCAGGTGACGGCGACCGTGTTACGCGGGTTGATGCTGACGTCGGGGAATAGAGTGGTGATCACGCCCACGTGTCCATCCCACGTCTCGTCCCCCCGGTCCACGGTGATGCGACATTCGACGTCGTCGCGGGCAACCCACTCGTCCAGCTCCTCGCAGAAGAGCACTTCCTCCGGCCGCTTCGCCCCGTAGAGAATGATCACTCGTCCAAAGGAGCCGCGCTCGTCGAGCACCTGCTGGATCAGCGACCGCAGTGGGGGTAGTCCCATCCCGCCCGGCGCAAAGAGCAAGTCCTTGCCCCGCATCTTTTCGACGGGAAAGCCATGCCCAAAAGGCCCACGGATGCCCAACGAGGCCCCCGGCTCCATCCTGTGCATCGCGTTGGTCACGTCGCCCACGCGTCGCACGCAGATCTCGAAGGAACCATTCGAGCGACTGGGTGAGGAGGCGACGCCAAAGGGAGCCTCGCCCACACCCAGCACCGAGGCCTCCACGAATTGTCCGGGGGAGTGACCTAAACTGCGTCCGTCTGGCAACTCAATCGTGAACACTTTTTCCAACGGCCCGGTCTCCCTGACAGCGACCATACGAGCCATCTCTGGGGTATAGATAGTTGTCATCATGACTTTCCCCCTATGCCGCTCTGTGGATAGCGTTGAAACCATCCACGATGCTGATCTCGGCCACGCAGGTGCGCACGCACCGACCACATCCCACGCAGCCCAACTCGCCAAACTTTTCGTAGAGGTACTTGCCCTTGCGCATAAAGCGATGTCGCTGGCGGGCCGAGCGGGCCTCACGAAAGTTCTCGCCGGCGGCCACGCTGGCGAACTGATCCAACTGGCAGGAGTCCCAGCGGCGCCGTCGTTCCCCCTCGGTTAGGGCCAGGTTCACCTCGTCAAAGACGTTGAAGCAATAGCAGGTGGGGCAGACGTTGGTGCAAGAGCCGCAGGCCAGGCACCGCTCCCCCAGTTCATCCCACAAGGGATGGTCGTAGGCCGTGCTCAATAACGCGGGCAACTCGGCCGCGTCAAAGTTCAGACGGTACGTAAAGCGCGGCCACTTGGCGCCGAGCACTTCGTTGAGGCGGCGGACGTCGGCCTCTGTAGCCTCGCTCGTCGTCCCGTAGCGGGCGAGAAGTTGTTCCCCCTTCTCGGTCGCCACGTCCACCGCGTAAGCCGGCCCCAAGTCGGTCAGGTGCAGATCGTACCCCTCGTCCGCCGTCAGGGTCCCCATGCTCTTGCAGAAGGAGTGCTCATCGCAAGGCTCCAAACACTCCAGACTGACGATGGTGGTCTGCTTCCGCCGCTCCAGGTAGTGAGCGTCGGCATAGTCCTGAGAAAACGCCTTGTCCAGCAACGCGATGGCGTGCAGGTCGCACGTATGCACGCCAAACAGCACCGTCGGTTCCGCCTCCACGACCGGCTCCACCTGCCCCCCGGACTGCGCCTCCATGGTAAAGCTAACCAGTCGCTCTTCCGGGGGTTGAAACACTTTTTTAGGCGGCAAGATCGTCGTATCATAATCAAGGCGCAGTTGAGCCGGATCGGTGATCGGGCCAAAGGCGAACGCGGATCCTTTTGCCTTCGGCCCAACGACGACGCCCCCTTGGGACGCATAGTCGGCTATCAGCGCATTGATCAGCGGAGCCACAGCCCCTTTATCCAGAATTCTTAGGCTCATATTTAATCTCCTTGCGATATTGTACCATCTACTTCTCGTCGAGATCGATAATAATCTCCAGGTGGGTTCCCACGCCCACCGTAGACTCGAGTTTCATCTCGTCGGCGCAAGCCTGGATGTTCGGCAGACCCATGCCGGCGCCAAACCCCATCTCTCGCACCCACTCAGGAGCGGTGGAAAAGCCCGGCTGCATCGCCTGCTCCACATCTGGGATACCAATCCCTTTGTCCAGAATCTCGATCTTGATCCGGTCGGGGCGCACGTCGGCGACGATCTCGCCCCCGTCGGTAAAGATCACGACGTTCATCTCCGCTTCGTAGGTGGCGACGGTCACGCGGCGGATCACCCGGGGATCGATGCCCAGACGGCTCAGAGTTCGCTTCAGGCCGCTGGACGCCTCTCCAGCGCGGGAGAAATCCCGGGCCGCCACGCGATACCCAAAGACGAGGCCAATGTCGTCGGCGATAATGTCCTCAAAGATGTGGCTGGCGCGATAGCGGTGAATCTCCTCCGCGTGATACTCCACCTCCAGTCGCTTGAGCATCGCCCGGACAATGTCGCCCTCGGTGATGATGCCGATCAGTTCCCGATCGCGGTTGACGACCGGGAAACGACCAAAGCGGAGTTCGCTGAACTTGCTCACGGCATGCACGAGAGGCTCGTCGGCGTAAATAGTTACGGGATCAGAGACCATCTTTTCACCCACTGTAGCATCCATCTCACCCGCCGCCAGCGCCTTGATCAGATCCTCGATGCTGATGACGCCGATCATCTGTCCCTCCTCGACCACCGGCGTCCCAGAGATGCGATTGGCGCGCAATACTTCCCTGAACTCGGCCATCGTTAAAGAAGGAGAGACCGTGACGATGTTCTCGGCCATGGCCTGCTCGACCTTGAGTTCGTAGGCCAGTTCCTGAAGTTTGGTGATCTCTTTCGTTCTCTCTTTTTCCACCGGATACTTCCCTAAAGTTATGCCCGTTCGTGAATCTACCGACTCACTCTATGTTGTCGAAAGCCTCACGCCATCGGCGCAAGGTGAGTTCGAAAAGGCCACAACTGGGCAATCCGGCTGCGAAAATCCGGCCGCACGTCTCGAACATGGTGTACTTGGAAGCCAGCAAGGGAATGCCCTTCTCTTCAGCCAGGGCAATTGTCTCCGGCGGCGGGATCTTGCCGCGCACAAAGACGATCGCTTTGATATCGGCCATCTCGGCTGTGCGCACGACCTGGGGATTGGTCAACCCAGACATCAACAAGGTGCCCTCGTGGGTAAAGGCCAGCACGTCGCTCATCAGATCGGAGCCACAGCCCATTTTTACTTCCTGGTCCAGGTCCACATTCTTGGAGACCACTTTTCCTTCAACAGCCTCTAATACTTTGCGTAATTTCATTCATTCCTCCTGTCAGGTAGGATATATCATCAGCTCCACCTGCCCGCTGCTAAAGTATAGCATATCACCACGACGATGCAACGGACGTTCATCCTGTCCCAATGCGACGAGTTTCGTCTCTGCGCTATCACGTTTCGGCGGCGCAAATAGATTGCCAGAGCAACTGAACAATGTCCACCGCACGCACGCGGATCTTGTTGCGACGTGCGCCCTCCTGGAGCGTGCGCTGGCACTGCTGGCAGGCCGACGCGACGTATTTCGCGCCCGTCGCCTGCACCTGCGCCATCCTGCGCCCCGCCACCCCGCTGGTGACATTGGGATCCGAGACTTCCACGTCTCCCCCGCCGCCGCAACAGAGGGCGTTTTCGCGGCTGGCCGCCATCTCGCGAAATTCCAGACCGGGGATGCGCGCCAGCACCTCGCGCGGCGCGTCGTACACGCCGCTCTTACGCCCCAGGTCGCAGGGGTCGTGGTAGGTGACCACTTCCTCCACCGGCCCCAGCGCCAGAGTGTCACCCGTGAGCAACTCGGCCAGATATTCGGTGGCGTGTTGCAACTGGATGCCCGAGACGTCCGTCACCTTCGGGTAGAGATGCGACCAGGCATAGTAGCAGGAAGGGCAGGTAAAGATCACGCGCTGCGCCCCGATCCTGCGAACCTGCTGCACGTTGTGGCGCGCCAGCTCGGCCAGGCGATCCCCCTGCCCGGCCACGTAGAGCGGATAGCCGCAGCACCACTCGTCCTCTCCCATCGTGGTGAACTCTACCTCAGCCCGCTCCAAGATCTGCACCAGCGATTGGGGGATGCTGTAGACGCGGGGGTAGAAGGAACTGACGCAGCCGATGAAATAGACCACCTCCGCCTGCCGACGCCGCGGTCGCACACCCAGGGGAGTCTGCGCCAGATTCTCGCTCCAGATCTGGCGGGTGGCGTTGTTGTCGCCAGAGATGTTATAGTTCGTGGTGACGGTTTCGCCCAGGATCTGCATGCCCGTGGGGACGTTGATTCCCTTTTGCGTGGCGTATTCCTTGAGAGCGATCATCGTCTCGCTGATCGAGATGCCCCGCGGGCAGCGCACCTGGCACGACTTGCAGACGGTGCAGAGCCAAAAGGTCTGGCTGTTCAGCACCTCCTCCTCCATCCCCAGACGCAGCATCTGCCACAACTGGCGCGGCGCATAGTCCATCGCGTAGGCGGTGGGACAGGAAGAGGAACAGGTGCCACACTGCATGCAAGAGAACAGCTTTTCCCAATCTGGCACGATTCGTTCCGCCAAATCGGGGTCGAACCCGGATGCGTCGAGAAGCACGGAACTCATCAGTCTTCCTCCTTATTTCTCCGCTCCTCACCGGCCAGAACCAGCACTCGCTGTCGCACTTCGTCCGAAATCCACATACCGGTCTCTGCCAACCGGTTGACCAGTGGCTCAATGCTCTCAGTCAATTTCCGAGATTTTGCTTCAAGTAAAATCCGGAGCGTGCCCCAAACGTCTAGCCCGGCAGCTCGGGCAATCCGTCGCGCCAAAGCATCATCCAGTAAAATGACTCGACTTGGATTCTCCAACGCCAACGCCATTGCCTCAAGCTCTCCGGTTCCCAAGTCCAATGTCAGCCATTCGGATGGCATAGAATGTGGCGCAACAAGTCTGAGCCAAGCATAGTCGTTTGGGTCGGGAACATCGTACCCTCTCCGCCGACCTTCTTGCAACTCTATCGCTACTCCATTGGGTATCCATACCTCACTGAATAGTTGAGGTAACCACCCCAATACTTCAATTCGGTACAGATAGAGCAACGGAGAAGTGTTGCTAATCGCTTCATGCACAGCCGCTCTCCAGGTCGTGCAATTCAGCTTCAAATGGGAAAACCTTATACCGTCCGAGTTCCAATAAAAACTCCACTCGCGGCATACCCGCAAGCTCGGCGGCGCGCCCCGAGGAAAGACGACCTAGTTCATACAATTTCACGGCAGCCAAGATACGCAGTTCACGGGCAAAAGTGTTCTCATCCGTCTTTTCTGCCAACAGCACCTTTTCTGGCACGTGGATTACAATTTGTCGAGTAGACATCTTTCACCTCCGCCCGTTCTGTATCCTCACGGCAATACCTACGAGATAGCGCCGAGGCCCTGCGCGTCCAATTCCCCCTCCAATATCCCGCACTCGACCAACAGATCGAGCGTCTCTTGCGCCTCGGCCTCGTCGAGCTGGCTGATGGCAAAACCGATGTGGACGATGACGTAATCTCCCACCTGGGCCTCGGGCACGTAGGCCAGGCAGACCTCGCGGGTCACGCCCCCAAAGTCCACCTTGCCCATTCGCATCAGGCCGCCGTCGTCGTCAGTTTCGATGATTCGTCCCGGAATTCCCAGGCACATTCTCCCTTAGCTCCTTCCGTAACCACTCCAGCCAAAGCTCCAGCCCCTCGCCCGTCTTGCAGGAGAGCGGGAAAAAAGCCAGACCCGGGTTGAGCGGCTCCACGCCCCGCCGAAAATGGTCTATATCGAAATCAAAGGCCCCCAACACGTCCACCTTGTTCAGCACCAGTGCGTTCACCCCCCGGTACATCGGCGGGTACTTGTAGGGCTTGTCGTCCCCCTCCGGCACGCTGGCGATGAGGACGTTGCGGTGGGTCCCCAGTGTGAAGCTGGCGGGACAGATCAAGTTGCCCACGTTCTCGACGATGAGCAGGTCCAGATCCTCCAGCGCAAGCTGCGGCAGCGCGCTCTGGAGCATCACCGCGTCCAGGTGGCAGGCACCGCCTGTGTTGACCTGGACCGCCGGCACGCCCAGCGCCGCGATGCGGTCGGCATCCAACGTGGTGGCAATGTCGCCATCCACCGCGCCGATGCGGAATTCCTCGCGTAGCGCCTCTATCGTGCGCGTGATGAGGCTGGTCTTGCCCGCGCCAGGGGAGGCCATCATGTTGACGCCAAAAACCTCCGCGGCATCCAGCCGGGCGCGGATATTTGCGGCCAACTGATCGTTGGCGCTCAGAATTTCTTCGACGACGGGTACACGTACAGTCATGCGTTCTATTCTACCTCAATACTCTCCAATCGGAATTCATCCCCTCCCGCAGCGATGACCTGTTTTTCATTGCAGACAGGACAGGCATAATCCCGACCGTTCAAGGGAAACGTATGCCCGCAGCCCAGGCAACGCAACATCCCAGGCACACGCTCAAAATGCAGCTCGGCGCCTTCGGCAATCGTCTCTCGGCTGACAATGTCCCAATAGAACTGCACCGAGTCATCCACGATGCTCGCTAATTCTCCGATGACCAGATTGAGCCGTACAATACGCCCAGCGCCAGCCTGTTCGGCGTGGCGTAGGGCGATATCCAATAAGCTCTGGGTGACGGATAATTCATGCATCGATGTCTGTGCACACCATTATACTAGAATCAATCCATAAGCACAAACCGCAGAGACAAGCGAAACTTGGAGGGAGATACGCCGCTGAATCGCCCATATCATAAGGAATAGTTATGAAAGGGTATAACCAAATCAAACAAATAAAAGCCACTTTTTCGCCCATTTTCACTTGTTCTCATAATTAGATTGGTTATAATAGCGAAATCTGTCGGCGCCGCCGATAGAGTATCTTGTGTTGTCTAAACACGAAAAAGGAGATGCGCCCAACAATGAAGAGAAAACTCTCTCTCATCACATCAGTCCTCGTACTGATAGTAGTAGGTACATTCCCCCTCGGTCAAGTCACCAGCGCCCAGAGTTCACTGCAAGAAGCCGCCGAGAGCTACTTTGGCGCGGGGCCACGGACGATCAGCGCCGCCGACCTGTTCGAGAACCTGAACGACGGCGACCCCGACAACGACCCCACCATCATCAGCCTCCGCTCTGCTGAAGATTATGCCAAGGGCCACGTCCCCGGCGCGAT
>DAOTUB010000201.1:0-36726 GCA_034437455.1 Anaerolineae bacterium
TGCCGAAGCGTATCGAAACCAAGCCAGCGGGGCCGTATGCACAACCCGCTTGGTCTCGATACGTCGCCGGATGGGACATCCGCTTGCTCCTACTCGACCGGCGCTAGAATCACCCCGCTGAACGCTTACTGTTATCCTTCCGTAATCGGCAAGACCAGCGCCGACGGGTGCGTGGCGTCGTGATAGATCGCCTGCTCGGCTGCCTCCATGCGTGTGCCGGTGGCGAGCGGCTCGCCCGTGCCCAGGTTGCGGCTCCAGCGCGGGTGCGCACCGCTCGATACCTGCAACCGCAGGCGGTGACCGCGCCGGAAGCGGTACGCCGTCGCCCACATATCCACCTCGATGCGCAGCGCGCCTTCGGGTTGCTGCTCGCCCTTGCCCGGCTCGATACGGAAGAGACCATCGCAGACGTTGATGGAGCGTCCTTCTGGATCGACGTCGCAGAGCCGGCCAAAGAAATCGGTGTGAGCCAGGCTCGACTGGGCGAAAAGCTCCAACCGCACTGGGCCGATGACCTCCACGTCGCGCTCCAGGGGCGGCGTCGTGTAACAGAGGACGTCGGGGCGAGCTTCGAGGTCGCGGTTGTCTTTCGGTCCCGCGTCCGTGCGGTCGAAGCGTGCGCCTCCAACCGCTGGCGTCGGATCCGCCGGGTCGTACCGGTAGCGGTCTGGGGGCGCAGTTGACGGTGGATCTTTTGGCAATAGTTTCGCCTCAGGCTGGAGGAAATATCGGGTCTCGCGGGCGGGCGGGGGCCAATCGTCCAGTTCGCGCCATTCCCCTGCGCCCATCACGTGGATGCGGACCGGCTTGTCTCGCAACAGGCCGCGATCCCCTTTCAGGTGGGCCTCGAACCAGGCCAGCCCTTCTTTCAAGCCCGCCGTTCCGGTTCCTGGATCGGCGTGGGCCCAGGGGCCGATCGTCAGGTAGGGATTTTGACCGGCGGCTTTCAGGGTAGCGTAGGAATCCAGCACGCCACGCAGATAGAAATCGTACCAGCCGCCGAGGAGGTAGACGGGGGCGCGAACCTGGGAGAGACTGGCGGTGTGATCTCGGGCTTTCCAATATGGGTGATCGGGGTCGGGGTGCGTCAGCAGATCGCGGTAGAGAGGGGCGACCTCTCCGATAGCTGCGACGTCCGCCTCGATCAACGGGAGGTGGTCGAAGGCGGTTTCCAGCTTGCGGGCCACCCCGCCGGTCGCCAGCGATATGGTTTGCGAGAGCTTGTTCCAGGCGGATTGCCCGGCCCAATGGTCCAAAAAGTGGAGCGTGCGTACCCAGTGTAGCCGCGTGTCCAGGCTGAAGGCGCCATCGGGATACATCGGGGTGAAGCGTTCGGTGCTGATCAGGCTCGGCGCCAGCGCTTTCAAGAAGGGTGGGGCGTCGGCGGCGACGGCCCACTGCACGTACCCCAGGTAGCTCGCTCCCCACGTCCCCAGCGCGCCGTTGAACCAGGATTGTTCGGCGATCCAATCCAGCGCGGCCCGGCCATCGACCGCTTCGTTGACAAAGGGGTCGAATTCTCCCTCAGAGTCAAACCGGCCTCGCACACCCTGGACGATCACGTGATAGCCTCGCTCGGCGAAACATTGGGCCATCGGCCCCTGGCCCTTGGGGCCGCCATCTCCGCCCCGCCCATACGGTGTGCGGATGAGGATGGTGGGGAAGGAGCCTGCTGCTTTCGGAGCATAGTGGTCGGTCATCAGCCGGACGCCATCGGGCATCGTCACGGGTATGTCCTTCGTGACGGTCACGTCGTAGCGGGGCGGTGGTAGGCCCATCAAGAGCGCGAGCAGCGAGCGTTGGTAATAGTAAATCACAAAGCCAGCCAGCGCCAGCAGTGCCAATACGGTGAGTGCTTTCATCATTTCTCTCCTTTCTTTCTCGCGACAGTGAGCGTCCACGATAGCAGGAACAAAAATCCCGGCGCTGCCACGAGCAGAAAGTACGGGCCGCGTGGGAACCGGCCATCCACGATGTATGACATCGCGTAGAAAGCCAGCAGGCTGCCGACGGTGATGGCTCCTCCCAATCCCTCCCAGCGCCAGGCCAGCGCCATTCCCACGCAAGTCCCAAAGGGGAAGAAGAAGAGTCCCAAGATGTCGCGGAGCGCGGTCGGGGGCGGCGCGTGGGGCGAGATTAGCTCTCCGGCCAGGATCAACAGGATGAAACCGATGCTGGCGATGCTCCAGATCTTTGCGATCCGGTGGATGATGATGCGGTTCTTTTCCATCGTCTAAAATTTCTCCATTGCCTCTCTCAACTGCTGGCGCGTCTCGTCGGAATACCAGCACTCGATGAAGAAGCGCTCTTTCTCCTTCCCCTCCGGGTTTATGCTGCTTCAGATTTCCTAAAGACGTAAATTGCCCAGCCCAACGTGTCTCGACCCCATTTCAGGTATTCCGCCTTGCTTTCGTTGATCCGAGCCAGTATTTTGGCCGTGTCAGGATCCTCCGGGTGCTCGCGGGCGTACTGTTCAGCCGCGTACCACTGAAGCCCCTCGTACTTGTCCCAGTCATCCAGGTTGCTCACCAGCGTGTATACTAGAGTCAACCCCAACTGCTCTCCGGTGACGACGTTCTCGTAATGGCTTCCATATGTGCTGCGACTCTCGTTGAGCGCCTCCAGGTAATCTTGTGAGGGTTCCTTGCGCCAGTAGGGTTCTCCGACGACGACCCATCCGCCTGGCGCCACCGCGCGGATTAGAAACTCTAACGTGCCCTTATGCCCTTTGAAGATCCAACTCGCCCCGATGCAGGCGGCCAGATCAAAGCTTTCTGGTTCTTCCGGTTGAAAGTCCGCTCCATCCATTTCGATAAAGCTCAGCTGGGCATCTGGAGCGCGCTCTGAACGCTTCTTTTTGGCGTCGGCGATGCAGTAGGGCGAAAGGTCCACGCCAATGCCAGAGATACCGTACCGCTCTGCAAGCCGGACGATGAATTCTCCCTTGCCCGTGGCGATTTCGAGTACCTGAGCGCCTGGCTTCAAACGCAAAAGCTCGATGAGCTGCTCGTGTTTTTCGACGCTCATTGGGTTGCAGAGCACGTGCTCGCGATGCGTGACGTCAAAGAATTTCCATTTGTCCACGGGTAGATTTCCTTCCGCTCGAATCTATTTGGATACAAGCTCCCGGATTTCCTTGGCGTGTTCCTCTTCATGACTGGAAAAAATCGCGACGATCCGCGCGATCGTGCCGGTCTGTCCCCAGGGAAAGAGCAATGGCTCATTGAATATTTCTTCCGGTATCTCGTCGATGGCGGCTTTGAAATCCTCGCGCGCCAGTTCCCATTCCTTGACAATCTGTTCGTAGCTGAGAGCTTCGCGCGTGGCGACAGACTGAGCGTTATAGAAATCAATCCCCCGTACGGCGGGCGCAGCGGGTTCCTCGCCTCCTGCGTGAGCGCGCAGAGAGGAAGTGGTCGCTTCATCCCAGCCCGTGATGTGCGCGAGGACGTGTTTTATCGTCCAGGTCGGATAGATCTCCATCTGGGTGTTGACGTCTGCCAGCACGGCTTGCATCGTTTCGCGCGCCTGGTCGAGTTGCTGAATGAGGCGTTTCTTTTCTTCCATCGCAATTCCCTCCTTACACTTGTTATCAACTGATTGTACATCTACGATCTTGGCTGCGAATGCTTCGATCTGCGCGTGATGTTCTCGCTCGTCCTTGATTTCCGCCTCCAGGGTACCGGCAATCGTGACCTTGTAGCCCTTGAAGCGCTTTCCTCTGTCCTTGTCAAACTCCTCGGCGGGAACGGGTCGAACTGGGCCGCGATTGCGTCGAGTGTGCGTGCGCTTGTCATCGTATGCCCCTCTCTCAATCTCTAGTCGGACGCTGCCGGCTCAAAGCCAGGAATGTAAAAGCCGCACGCGGCGAACTGCGCCAGTAATTTGTCGGGCGATTGATGCCACTGGCCCGCCTTGCGCGAGATGTGCTCCGTCCATCCGTAGGTGTCGTAGGTAAAGGTTTCCTCGCGGTCGTCCTCCAATTTGATCATGGCCTTCTTCCGGCTGTAATAGTTCTGGGCCAGATATCCCTCGTCCATCTCGGCCATGGCCCGCTCGACCTGCTCGTCGCTGAATTCCGGGTATTCCCCCTCGAAAAGCGCAAAGTCGAGGGGGTAGCGCGGGCGAGGCGGCGGGTTCTCGTCTGGGTAGCCCATCGCCAGGCCCACCAGGGGAAATACGCGCCGGGGCAGTTGGTATTCCTCGACGATCTTGTCGGCGTGATAGGGAATGCTGCCCAGGAAACAACTGCCCATCCCCACGCTCTCGGCGGCAATGACCATGTTCTCAGCCATCAGCGCCGCGTCCTGCATGCCCATGAGCAGCAGCGACAGATCGTTTTGAACGATCTGCCATCCACGCCGGGCCATGATCGTCTCGTGGCGGTGGGAGTCCACGCAGATGATGAAAAACAGAGGCGCTTTGAAGAGGTTATGCGACCGAGCGCGCGAGAGTAACAGGCTGCCCATCTGGTAGGCAAAGGGCGCCTGCTGCCCGGCGCGGACGACGGTCTCGACGACCTCGTCTGACGGCGTCTGGTCGGTGTACTTGCGGATCGATTTGCGGTTCAGCAATGTCTCGATCATTGGATTGTTCAGCATGTTTTCTCCTCCTTGAGTGGTTGTTTGGCTAGGACTTGGGTAGCCCCAGGCAAACAATCGTTTTCAACGAGTTGTTGCTATCTTGCCCGACGACGGAGCAGCAGCGTGGAGAGTAAAGGAGCACCTGTACACGCCGATAGCGCGGTAATGAATATCTCTTTGTATTGAAAGGAGCCGCGAGGTGTTTTGTATCGTGCAGAGACAATTTCATTATAGCCCGACCTCACGCAAAAGTCAAAAACAAGCTGCTCCAAAGCGCCGCGTTTCACCAGCCAGGCCAGGCAAAGCACGAGCGCCACCGACGACGTAACCGGAGACACTCGTTGTGAGCACTGTATCTCCAAAGAGGGAGAGCTGCTGATTCTGCAGGCGGTAAATTGGCAGTGGAGGATACGAGCGTAACGATATGTCCGTGACTTTTCGGCTACAACCCGCGCCCGCGCGGAATCCACTCGGTCGGGTTCCCCCAGTCGGTCGCCTTCCAGCGCATTTTTTCTGGCCGCACCAGCGGGATGATCTCTTTGAAGAAAGCCAGCCGCTCCTCGTCCGTCATCGGGGTGAACGATTCCGCGATCGCCAGGTTTTGCTCCAGTTGGGCCATCGTCTCCATCCCCACGATCACCGTGCTCACCGGCAGGCTAAAGGCGTAGCGCAGTGAGCGTTCGACCTGGTGGGTCAGGCTGCCCAGCCCCAGCACCTTCATCCCGATGGTGGCGACGCCCCTCTCGTTGGCGAGGGGCAGGAATTCCTCGGCAAAGCTAAAGATGAAATGGTCCAACGCCGACAGGGCGATGAGGGCGCTGTCGAAGGGGAAGCGGTTGAGCGCCTCGACGAGGATCTGCGGGTCGGTGTGGCAGCTGATACTGATGTGGCGCACCAGCTCCTCGTCGCGGGCCTGTATCGCCGCCTCCAGCGCGCCGCTCTTGCCGGTGAACTCGTCCAGCCGGGCGTAATCCCACACGTTGTGCAGCCGCCACTCGTTCACGTAATCCGTCTGCAAGCGGGTCAGGCTCGTCTCCAGTTGGCGGCGAGCGCCGTCTTGAGTGGTGTCCCAGGTCTTGGTGGCGATCCACATCTCGGAACGGCGGTGCTTGGCCACCTTGCCCAGCCTGGCTTCGGCCTGCCCGTTTGAGTACATCCAGGCGGTGTCATAGTAGCGGATGCCCCGGTCTATGGCGGTGTTGACGATCTCGATGGCTTCTTCTTCTGTGCAGTCGTGCTCGTCCACGATCCGTTGCCCGCCAAAGCTCAGGATGGGGAACGATTCTCCCAGGTTGCCAAAAGGTCTGGTCTCCATCATAACCTCCTATTTCAGTAAACTTCTAGATCTTTGCCCGAGACAACTTTTCCATCGTATCCGCTTTGAACTTCGAGCACAAGTTCCTCCTCCGATGCACTCCAGAAGAGTTGATGATACAAGATCAACAGTCCTGGTCTTGCCTGTGACGCCATCTCTGCCAGTTCAAGCGACGACGTGTGGACGCTGGAGTGGTATTTTTGCCAGCCGGGCGGACGGGTCTCGAACCCGGCCACCGAATAGACCTCGTGGATGAGCACGTCGCAACCGCGGTATTCTTCGATGCAGCTTTCGGTTGGAGCCGTGTCGCCGGAGATCACGATCGTCCGGTCGGGCGCGTAGAACTTGTACCCAAACGCCTGCCAGGAACCGTGTTTCACCGGAAAGGCCTCGACCTTGACGTTCGCATCCTCGTAAACAATGCCTGGCTCGATCTCGTGCACGTCCACGATGTATCCACTCTTGTTCGCCCGCTCCAGCCCCTCGATGCGCTCGCGGATGTCCTCCCGATACGCGGCGAGGATGTGCTCGGTCATCGCCCGGATGCCGGGAGGGCCGTATACCTCTAGCGGCTCGAACCGCTCCAAGACCCAGGGTGTGAAAATGAGGTCGGGGTATCCCGCCGTGTGATCAGAGTGGAGATGGGTCAAGAACGCCCGCGTCAGCCGCCACATATCCAGCCCTTCGACGCCCGCCTGGTACGCCGCCGCCGCCCGGCGCACCACGCCCGGCCCAAAATCCACGATGTATGGTGTATCGTTTACGACGATGGCTACCGATGGCCCGGAGCGATCCGGGTCGGCGTTCGGGTTTCCTGTTCCCAGGAGGACGATCTGTGAAGTCTTTGTCATTTTCAGGCGCGTCTCGCTCGTTCTGGCATTTAGACTCCTATCTTGTCCAACAGATCGGGGTAGTTTTGATTCAGGTATTCCAGCGTGGGCAGCACACGGGGGCGATGGTACGGCAAGTTCAACCGTGTCTCATCGACGCTGGCAAACATCCGCTTGACCGCGGCCGAAGTGAACGAAAAATCGATCAGCGGGTCGATGACCGACATGGCAAAGTAGCACGGATGCGGATAGCGCGCCGCCACAAATTGATGCGTATTAAAGATCTCCCTCATCTGACCGGCCAGCGTCTGGATGGTGGCCAGCGAAGTAGCCTGTAAGTTTTCTTTCAGGATATCAAAGTGCTCGATATTGCCTACCTTTACCGCGAACTGTGCCCAGAAGGTGCTCCCCAGATCGGTTTGCAGGGTTTGGTGGCCCCACTTCTGTAACCCCGGTCTCTGCGCCACAGAGATCAAAGTGCGTATCAGGATCTTGTTGAGTTGAGGAAATCGGAGTGCCTCCGAATCAACCAACGGCGAGATCAAAATGACCCTGTCTACACGCGGCGAGAGAAGGTTCAAGGCCGTCAAGGCCAAAAGCCCCCCGAACGAAAACCCCATCAGGTTCACTCGATCGAATTTCAAATAGTCCAGCAGGTCGACAACGACTTGGGCTACCTGCTGGTTGCTATAGTGTGCCAGCGGAGTCGATTTGCCATGTCCGGGCAACTCGAAGAAAAAGACCGTGAACCGCTGCGCCATGAACTGGGCCAGTCCCACCCAATCGTCAAGTTCCGACATGGTGGCGGGCACGATGATCAGCGGCGGTCCTGAGCCGACCTTTAGATAATGCAGATCGCAAAGCGGCAAAGAGACAGTCTGTTTGATGACTTGGGGGTTTTCTGATTCCAGCAAGTTGTATTCTTGGCTTCCTTTGAGCATTGGATTTCCTTGAATGAATGATGATTTCTTATTGGTCGGAAGGCAAGATGACCGCAATTTTGCAAACGTCATCCCCCTTGAGCACGCTTTCCAATACCTCCACCTCGACAGGTTGCTGCAAAATTTCCTCCCAGATGCCCTTGTAGAAACCGGCTCCACAATAACAATACGTCGAGGAGATCGTTTCCGAGGTCTCCAACACCTGGCGTATCCGGGGGCAATGGCAATAGAGTTGGCGTCGCCTTTCGGGGTCTGTCTCTTCCATGTACTCGATCAGGTAGCCGCTCTTGGGTATCTTGGTCGCGATGATCCTGTCGCCTTTGTGAATTCCTGCCGAGCCCCATCCCCGATTGACAATCTCGGTGATCAGCTCATCGCTCAGTTTCAAGCCATTCCTCAGGAAGGATTCGAATTGCTCCTGGAGCATTTGATGAGCCAGACCAACGTCTCCGGTCGCCTCGTATTGCTTCCTGATCTCCTGCAAGTCGGACTTGGGATACTGGCAGGCACATCCCGTCATGATCGCCCTTCGTTTTCTCTCGTCCACCAGCGAGTCCAGCCGTTCCATTGCCCGCTTCGACCACTGGATGACCTCCTGCGGGCTGGAATGAGAAGACAGGGATTCACTTCCCTGCATTACTTTCTTTTGGGCCTCTTCTCCAGCAGTCTCATCCAGGCAACTGGAAAACTTTTTCAGCCAGGCGCGTTCAAAGTCTGTTGAATCTGGCATATCTCTGATCTCCTGTGCTTATTCCAAATGAGGGCGATTTATTCGCATGTATTTGGCAAATGTTATTTGGGTTTCTTGGGATAGTCGAAATCCATCCACGCGGGTTCCACTTCACCCACGTGCTCCCACGTCTCTATGTCGAATCTGAACTCGATGACGCCGCACGTTGGGACATTGTCGATATCGTGCGGGGAAAAGTCGTTGACGAAATCAGTCAGGCCCGGATTGTGCCCAAAGCAAATCACGCAGTCGAAATGATCGTCGAGACCTTCGACCACGTCGAGTATGTCGTGAGCCTCCGCGTGGTATAACCGTTCGTCCACGACGATCTCCTCCCAAGGGTATCCTATCGCCTCGGCTATCGTCTCGGCCGTCGCCAGCGCCCGCGTCGCCGGACTGGAGATCATCTGATCCACTTCGATCTTTCGCTCGGCCAGCCGTTCTCCCATCATCGGAGCATCGCGCTTGCCTCGCTTGTTCAGCGGTCTGAGCCGATCTGGCAGGCTCATATCCTTCCAACTGGACTTGGCGTGGCGCACCAATATCAGAATCTTCATCCTGCTGTCCTTTCTGGGACGCTAACTCTATGTATCGAGTGATTCAATGAACTCTTTTGCTTCTCTCAGTCCCACGCCAGTTTCCTCTCGGTAAAATTTGATCGCCCTCAGCTTGTCCCCTTTCCGAACTAGCTCCAAGATCTCGGGAGATACTCCAGTATTTGGTTCTTCCTCATACTCCACCCCAAGGTGTTTCATCAGGAACTCGATCTGACGCTCTAATGTTGCCACTCGCTGGCGCAATTTGAAGACCTCGCCCTCTACATATGTCATGCTATTCTCCTTTGGGTCTTGAATCGCCGAGTCGCTGAGGATAATGAGAACGCTGAAAGCGGGTTCGTCCTCGCCAGCACCCTCAGCGTCTCAGCGGTTCCAACGTTTCACAGGAACAACCCTTCCACACTCAAATACCGCTGCCCCGTATCCGCAAAGACGCACACGATCACCTTCCCCGCGTTCTCCGGTCGTTTGGCGATCTCTATCGCCGCGTGCGCCGTCGCGCCGGACGTGATGCCTACCAATACCCCTTCTTTGCGCGCCAGCTCCCGGCAGCTCTCGAAGGCCTCCGCCTCGCTCACCAAAAAGATCTCGTCGATGACCTCTCGATCCAGCGTCTCGGGCACGAACCCCGGCGCAGTGCCCATCATCCGGTGCGGTCGGAAGATTCCCTGGGAGATGTAGGGCGACTCTTTCGGCTCCACACCTACCAGGTTCACGTCTGGCTTTTTCTCCTTCAGATACCGCCCCGCACCACAAATTGTACCACCAGTTCCCAATCCCGCCACCAGGACGTCGATCCGCCCATCTATGTCCGCCCATAGCTCAGGACCGGTGGTCAGGTAGTGGGCCTTGGGGTTCGAGGGGTTGACGTGCTGGCCGATGTAGAAATAGTCCGGGTGTTCCGCCTGGATTTCCTTGAGCTTTTTCCGCGCCCCTTTCGTCCCCTCCGAGGCGGGCGTGAGCACCAGCTCGGCTCCGAGCGCCTTGAGCACCTTTCTCCGCTCCAGGCTCTGGATCTCGGACATCACCAGGATGGCGCGGTACCCCTTGATGGCCGCCAGGAAGGCCACCGCCATGCCTGTGTTCCCGCTGGTGGCCTCGAGCAGCGTGCCGCCCGGCTCGAGCTGCCCCGCCTGCTCCGCGTCCTCGATGATTTGCTGCACCGGGCGGTCCTTCAGGCTGAGCGGGTTCATAAATTCGCACTTGGCATAGATCTCCCATTCCTTGGCCAGCCGCTCCAGTCTGAGCAACGGGGTGTTGCCGATCATTTCTGCGACGTTGTGGTAGAATTTCATGGTCACCTCCATACGGACAAGTTAGCTATTTGGTTCAGTGCGAAAAGTGCTCTTCGACAAAAGCCAATATTCTTTCGGGATGTTCGCCGACGTAATTGTAGGCCTCAAAGCGCCTCATTTTCCCCTCGATGAGCCAGAGTTCTTTTGCGCCCGGCGTCGCGTCGTAAAAGCTCTGGATGTCGCTCAACTCGCTCCAACGGTCCTCCTTTGCCTGGACGTACATCGTGGGGATCTCAATGTCCTGGGCGAACCGGCCCGGGGCCATCTCCTCGAATGAATATCCGCCTCGCCACTGGACGATCCTGTCTACGATGGGGATCAGGAACAGGCTGAGCGGGGTGTAGACCGCCTTCAGGTAGCAGCGGAAAAAGACGCTGGAGGTGACGGGTTGGATGGCGACGAGGAAGCGGGCGTTTTCGATCTGCTCCTTCCCCTTGCTGAGCGCCGTCATCGTGGACGCCGCGCCCATGCAAAAGCAGACGAACCCGATCTCCTGCACCGCCAGGTCCGGGCGGTTGTTGATATAGTCCACCGCCCCCAGCACGTCCTGATACTCCGACAGCCCGTTGCCCGTGATGCCGCTGTCGCTCTCGCCGTGGTTGCGCAGGTCGAATGCCAGCACCGGATACCCCGTCTGGTGGAGGGCGTGGATCGTTTTCAACAGGTCGACGTCCGTCTTGAACAGCGGCGGAAAGCCCTGGTTTTTGGCGAGGAACCCGTGACGGTTCATCGGCATCGGGTGGGTGAGGAGGATGACCTGGTCCGTCCTGCCGGACTCTGTCGGGATGAACCACCCTTTGATGGTCAGGCCGTCAGTACTTTTGAACGCGACGTCCTCGTAGGCCATCCCGTACTCCTGGGGCGTTCTGACGATGGGCTGGCGTCGGGAGTGGATGACGATCCCGGAAAAGACGTAGCTGGTGATCAGCACGATGGCTGCCAGGAGGAGGATGAGTAGGATGACGATCCAGTAGATGGGCATGGGTTTCTCCTTGATTGTGGTGTTTTCTGCCGGATTCAATCATCCGAGCGATGCTTGCGTGCCAATGCGAGAGCCACAGCGCCAAGCCAGATGCTCGCGCAGATAACATTCAGAATGAGGTTCGTCCGACAGAGGCGGCCTCTTCTGCCAGCATGGCGGGCGAAATATACGGTGAGCATACCCCGACGGTCCAGTTCAACCGCCCAATCGGGATCCTTTAGCAGCATCGGTAGCAACAGCACGGCGACGATCGCTAGTAACCCCCATCCCGTTTGTCCTTTTTTCACAATGTGCCGATAAAGGCTCTCAATCTATCGGCACAAGATGAAATGTCTTTAAACCCTATCGTTGTGGCGGTGCAGCGGATTCTTTTGGCCACTCGCCACTCAGGAACCTTTCGACCGCGGGAAAGAAAACATCGGGAGCTTCCAGATGCGGAAAGTGACCGGAGCCCTCAATGACCAAAAGCCGCGCTTGGGGTAATGCACTCACCCACTCGCGCGACGCCTCCACCGGGAAATCCTCGCTGCCGTGGATTACCAGCGTCGGCGTTTTGATCGCCTCTAACTTGGAACGCCAGTCGAACTTTATCGACTCGGGAGGAAGGTGTTTTTTCCAATGTTGCCCCACGTTCTGAGGCCACTCATTTGGATAGATGCACGGGTCGCTGCGCATACGAGCCAAAGCCTCCGGTTTACCCATTTGGCCGGGCCGATATACCCGGTGGTGCTCGCGGCAGTATGCTACCGGGTCTTTGGCATCGATGCCAGCATCTCTCATTTCTTCTAGCCGCTTCACTCCCAGAGGATCGATGCGCGACTCGGTTTGCTTGTCAAGCTCCTCCAGGGTGACGTGTGGCGAGGGCAAGCGCGGAGGGATCGGGCACATCAGCACCAACCTGCTCACGCGGTCATCGTGCTCCAGTGTGTAGAGAGCGGTCACGCCCCCCAGGTACGACCAGCCAATCAGGGACATCTGCTCGAGGTCAAAGTGTTGACGGATCGCTTCTACGTCGCGCGTTTCATAGTCGCTCCAGACGAGCGAGTCGTCCTGAACCGGATCCGAGCCGCCACGACCGCGCTGATCGTAAAAGATGAGCCGGTGGTTTCGAGTCAGGGGGGTCAGGTCGGCCTCCAGGTTATGCAGACCAGGGATCACGACCGTGTCGGGGCCAGAGCCGACGATGCGATAGTGTAACCTTCCTCCATCTGAAGTGGGGGCATAGCCTTGATGGCTGTTCACAGGTTCTCCTCCTTGAGTTATACTACCAATGTGCCCTCTTTGTACACCGTGATCCGCTCAATGTCTTGCAATACCGTGATGTCGGCCAGCGGGTCTCCCTCCACCAGCAGCATATCCGCCAGCTTGCCCGCCTCCAGCGTGCCCACCCGATCGCCCAGCAGGCAGCACTCGGCTCCGTTCCTCGTCCCGGCGACGATCGCCTCCATCGCCGAAAGCCCCCCTTGCTCCATCATCAGCGGCAGCTCGGCCCCGTTCGTGCCGTGCATGTCGGCGATGAAGGCGTCGGTGCCCAGCGCCACCTTGACGCCCGCCTCGCAGGCCCGCCGGAAGGAACCGGCCCCCTCCTTTGCCAGTCGTTCTTCCTTCTGCTTCGACACTTCGCTGAGGCCCGCCGTGTCTCGCCGATCGGCCAGCACCTTGAGGATGTGCAACGTCGGTACCAGGAATATGCCCTTTTCCAGGAACAGGGCAATCGCCTCCTGGTCCAACACGTCGCCGTGCTCGACCGAAGTGACCCCCGCGCGCAGCGCGCTCTTGACCCCGGCGTTCCCTTCGGCGTGAGCCATCACGCCAGCGCCGTGCCGGTTGGCCTCCTCGACGATCACGGCTAACTCATCCATCGACCACTCCGGGATGAAGGGCGAACCCTGCGGCGCGACGACCCCGCCCGTCGTGAAAATCTTGACAAAGTCCACGCCCTCGCGGAGCACCTTGCGCATCGTCTTGCGCACCTCGTCGACGCCGTCGCACACGCGCCAGCTATCCTCGGTCACGATCTGAGCGCCGGAGGGGAAGCGCTGCTCCATCAGTCCCCCCGTCTGCCCGATGGTGCCCGAGACGACGAGGCGCGGACCGGAGATCAGCCCCATCTCGATCGCCTGGCGAATACCGGCGTCAGCCCCGCCCGCGTCGCGGACGGTGGTGAACCCGGCCCGCAGCGTCCGCTTGAGATTCTCGGCGGCCTGGAAATAAGAGACGGCCTTGGGCGTGAACAGCCGCTTTTCCAGCGAAGCCGAGGTCGACATGATGTGCACGTGGGCGTCGATCAAGCCCGGCATGATAGTCTTGTCGGATGCGTCGGTGCTCTCCGCGCCCTCGGGAATCTCGACGGTCGCCGCCGGACCTACAGCCGTGATCATCTTGCCTTCGACGAGTACGACGACGTCCTGGATCGGCTCGCCGCCGTGTCCATCAATCAATTGTCCTGCTTTGATCGCGTGTATCATATCTCTCCTTTCAAGCTATTTTGACGTATTACTGTATCGAATAATCATTCGATCTGAACAATGTAGCGAGCATGCGCCGGTTGAGTAGACCTTTAGGTCGTATCGAAACCAGCAATTCCCGTTTTGTAGCCGCGCTTTCCATAGCGCGTGCATTTTGCCACATGAAGCATCCTTCGCGATATAGAAATCGCGGCTACAACTCTCGTTTTTTCCCATAACGGGAATTGCTGTATCGAAACTAAGGATGCGAGCGGATCTACGTATAACCTGCTTGGTCTCGATACGTCTTGGTTTCGACAAGCTCAACCCAGGTTGCTCCTACTCGACCGGCGCTGAGTCTATTGAAAAGATGCTATTTGAGGGTGTTTTCCTTCACCCAAGAAGTGATCCATCGTCGCGCAATTTTATACTGTTCTCGATCCTGCTTGAACAGGCAGGTCGCGATTCCAGGATCTCCTCTTTCGAGACGGGTGAACATGTCGTAGATACAGGAATTACAGGAGATGCAATCCGTGGAATCGCTGCCTCTCCCTTCGAGCCAGCGATTGGGCAAGTCAGGCTCGCTGATCAAGGGACGGCACAGGGAGATAAAGTCGATCTGCCCCTGTTGCACGATCTCCTCCAGCCGTTCGACGTCCCGGTTGCCGCCGACGAGGATCACCGGAATGTCGAGGTTCAGTGTCTCAGCGTATTTCAAAAAGTAGCTTTGTTTGTCTGGATTTTTGATGCGGGTGTGAGCCTCTGGCGAAGGGACGGGGCGAAAGCCCAGCTCTTCCTCCGGCCTGACCAGGCAGTCCCACATCCCGCCGCTGACTTCGATGGCGTCGACACCGGCGCTTGCGATCTCCTCGGCCAGCTCGGGAAAGTTGTGGATGTCCGTGCCGCCCTCCAGGTAATCGGTGCCGTTCATCTTGATCAGGATGGGAAAATCGCCGACCTTTTCTCTCGCCTCGCCGATGGCCTCCCGGACGATTCTCGTCCGATTCCTGGCCGGGCCACCGTACTCGTCGTCGCGGCGGTTCGTGTACGGCGAGAGGAACTTGCTCAGCATTCCCCCGTGCGCCGCGTGAAGTTGGGCGCCGTCAAATCCTTCCTCCTTCATGCAGACGATGTCCTCGGCGAGACAAGCCGCGATCGTGCGCACTTCTTGTGTGGAAAAAGGCCTGTCCCTTTCCGACGTGTACGGGGAAGGGATGTCGGAGGGGGCTGCGCCAAAGTAATCCCCACTGAGCTGCGCCACGATCTTGCAGCGCGGTGCAGCACTGTGCACCACGCCCACCAGTTTGCCAAGCCCCTCTATCCTGACGTCATCGTAGGAGTATGACTTGCCCGGATCGTCAAACATCCCTTCGGGCACGGTGGGAAAATCCCCGGCGATGATCAGGCCGACGCCGCCCAGGGCCACGTTTCGGTAGAGGTCGAGCACCTCGTCCCACATCTGGCGACTTTTCAGGATCGATGGGTCCCACGTCGCCGAGCGCACCAGACGGTTCGACAGCGTCAGATTGCCGATTTTTCCTTCGGAGAAAATCTTGTATTCGTTCCTTTTCATGTTGGTTCTTCCATAGGATGTAGCCGCGCTTTCCATAGCGCGTGGCTGCGTATGTGCGCGGAATGGAATCCGCGGCTACTAAATGCGCAGCTCCACCACATCGCTGTCGTGCAGGACGTGGTCTCGCCCCACCATCTGTCCGTCATACGTGGCGCTGCCCCAGACGCGGGCCGCCTTCAGGTTTTGGGCAAAGTCCTGGTGGACTTTTCTGGCAAACTCTTCCACGGTGCTTCCTCTCTCCAGCACGAACGGCGCGCTGAGGTCCGGCTCTTTTCCGGGAACCTTGGAGTAGACGCGCATGATGTCTAGTTGCTCGAACACGGCCCACTTCAACCGATCAAAGTTGTAGCCGGTCGTCGCAGAGATGGGGAGCAGGGGCCAATCTCCCTCGAGGAGCGCGCAGAAAATCTCGAAATCCTCCTCGAAACTCTCGTCGTCGTGCTTGTTGACCAGCACGAGCAGCGGCACATAGGTCAGGCGTTTTTGCTCGTCGTAGGACCCTTTCAGATGGGCGGGCGCAATGCGCTGCTCGTCGAGAAAGGCGACGGTCTCCTCAAGCTGTTGAATGGGATGCCCTTGCAGATCCACGACGAGCAGCACAAAATCCGCCCTGCGAATCATGTTCAGCAACTCTGGATCGACGTAATCCCGATCCAGCGATGGCGTATCGATCAGTTGAACCTGAACGTTTTCGATGAACATCATTCCAGGCGTGGGCTGCCAGGTGGTGAAGGGGTAATTCGCCACTTCGGGCGTGGCGTTCGTCAAGGCGGCCACGAGGGCGGACTTGCCTGCGTTACCGGGTCCGATGAGCACCACTTGCCCCGCGCCTTCTTTGTCGATGTGATAGGCCGACTCCTGCCGACTGGTCTTTTTCTGGCTTTGAGCCGCGTCCTTCAGCTTGGAGAGCTTTTTGCGCAGCGAGGCCCTCAGCCGATCCGTGCCCTTGTGCTTGGGAATGGTGCTCAGAAATTCTTCGAGACGGGTGATTTTCTCCGCAACCGATCCGGCTGCGCGGTATCGCTCTTCCGCCTCGAGCGCCTCTGGAGGAAGGTTTAGTGGCATGGTTACCTACCGATCCATTGCAATCGTTTCCTGATCCATCACTCACCAACCGCGGCGATAGCTTCGATCTCGATCTGAAATCCATAGTGCAGCTCTTTGGTCGGAACGACCGCCCGCGCCGGGCGATGTTCGCCAAAGAATCGCGAGTAGACCTCGTTCACCCGCCCCCACAACTCGATGTCCGAGATGTAGAGCGTGGTTTTGAGCACGCGATCCACGCCGCTGTTCGCGACTTTGAGGATCGCGGCCACGTTCTTGAGCGCCTGCTCCGTCTGTTCCTCGATCGAGCCGAGCTGTTTCTCCCCTGTCTGTGGATCTACAGCCAACTGTCCCGAGACATAGACCGTGCCGCCGTGGACGATCGCCTGCGAGTAATGCCCGGCAGGTTGGGGAGCGTTCGGTGTGGAAATCACTTTCATTTTACCTGTCCTTTCAAATCACTACTGGATCCTGTCATTCCGAGCGACCGAAGGGAGTCGAGGAATCTTTCCATGTCGCGCTTGCCACGCAAATGGAGATTCCTCGATTCGCTACGCTCACTCGGAATGACGTGTCAGAGGGTTTTGTGTGGTAGCCCTTTCTGTATCTACGCATCATAACCATTCGTCATCTGCCCCAAGCCTTTTGACCACCAGCTTGTTGTCGACCAGGTACTTGTAGGCCGTCAGCGCGGCCAGTGCGCCGTCGCCCACGGCCACCGAGATCTGCTTCTCCGAAACGTCCGTCACGTCTCCGGCGGCGAAAAAGCCCGGCAGACTGGTGGATCGGTCTGGGTTGACCGGGACCTCGCCCTTCTCATTCAACTTGATCAGCTTCTTCACCGGCTCCGAATTGGGCGAAAGCCCGATCTCGAGGAAAACGCCGTCCACCTCCAGCGTCCGTGTTTGCTTGTCTTGGAGGAAATAGATCTCGACCCCGGTGAGTCTCCCATCGCCGATGAAGGCGCGCACCTGGTAGGGGGTGTGGAACGTGACTTTGGGGTGGCCCTCGATCTCTTCCACGAGGGCGGCGTCCGCTTTGAAGGTCTCTCGCCGGTGGATCAGGTGGATTTCTTTCGCAAAGCTCAAGAGGTCTCGCGCGGCGGTAAAGGCCGAGTTCGCCCCGCCGACGACGGCCACGTTCCGGCCCCTGTAGAGCGGAGCGTCGCAGGTGGCGCAAAAGGCGATGCCGTGTCCCAGGAATCGGTCCTCGTTCGGCACGCCCAGTCGGTTGTACTCCTTGCCCGCGCAGTAGATGACGGCGTGCGCCTCGAACTTTTGCCCGTCGTCGGTGTGGACGGTGAACTCCTTTCGTTCCTTTTTCACCGCAGTGACCTGGACGTCCACTAGCTCGGATATGGGATAGGATTCCATGTGGAACTGGAATCGCTGCAAGAGTTCATTCCCACCAATGCCGGGGAACCCCAGGTAATTCTCGATCTGGGCCGTGTACGTCATCTGGCCGCCGATCTTGGTCGCCACGAGTCCCACGTCCAGGTTCTTTCGCGCGGCGTACAGCGCGGCAGACATCGCCGCCGGGCCACCTCCGACGATGAGGACGTCGTAGGTGTGGGCTTCCTCCAGCGGCGTCACCTTGCGAACGCCCTCCATTTCCCGCATCGTCGCCTCGATCTCCCGGTATCCTTCCGGGTCCACGGCCTGCAATACTGTGAGGTAGAAGGGACCCTCTGGGTGCGCGCCTTCCAGCACGGTCGTCTCGTTGATGATGGTCCGGGGGACGCTCTCCACCTGGTATCGTTGCGCCAGTTCCAGAAATTGGGAGCTTTCGACCATGTCGGCCCGGATGTTGTCGTTGACGTAGGCAAACTGGTGGGCCGTATGCACCATCTGGGGGCAGTACGGGCAGGCGAGGGTGACAAAGACCTGGATGTGCACCGGCTCCTTGATCTGTTTCACCAAAAGTTCAAGCTGAGGGTCCAGCTCCGAATGGTCTGTAGAGATCATCATGACGGTCTGGATGAACGAGCTAAATTCCAGCCCGGCGGTCAGGCCGAAAAACCGGATGCCGTGATCTTGCTTTCCCACCGGCACCGTGGCCGGGAACTTGTCGATGTGGTACTGTTTCACTTGCTCCTGGTGTTCCTGAGAATCCAAGACGCGGAGTTCGAGCTTGTCGGAGAGTGCCGTCGTGGTTTCCAGGATCTCTTGTTGCTGCTGGCAGGTCGGACAGTTCTCCTCTTCTGTGAACAGCAGCAGTTTGACCGGCTCTTCCATGCGAGCAAGTATCTCGACGAGTTCGGTCCTGGTGTGCTCATCCATCAGTTCTGACATGGTTCGTACTCCTCATCAACCTTGCGAAGGTTGCGAACCTTCGCAAGGTTTAAGTGGTTCACTGCGCGCTGGCAAATAGAAACGCCGCGACGCCGACGGCCACCGAGCAAAGTATCACCGCCAGAATCACGCCAACCGTGATCGCTGGCACTAGATATGGGCTGCGATTGCGGAGCGAGCTGGCCAACCGCTCTGCCGACGACTCCTCGTCAGTGATCTGGGGAGCGGGCAGGCTCTCGGCGATGCGCGCCAACGTCGCCAGATCGTCGAGCCACTGCCGCCCCTGCTCCGGCGTGATGTCAAATTTGAAATCGAGCAGATTCCGACTGCCGAACAGGTGGAGCCGAATCCAGCCGGGCCGCAGGAGCACGTGCCGCCGTGTGAAGGAGCTTTCGAAAGCGGCGAGCCGCTGGAGTAGTTCCGGTACTCCGGGGCGGGCGAGCAACTTTCGCGTCCAATCTTCGTCCAGGGCAAAGACGGTCAGGCCGTCCAGCGCCGGGTCGGTGAGAGACAGCGGCTCCCGGTTGAACAGTCGCGCCAGGAAGAGCGTGTCTCGCTGTTGCTGGGTCACGCCCAGCCGCGTCTGCAAGGAGGTGGAGATGTCAAGTTCAAGCGACGGGCCGCGATAGAGATAGACGCCCACCTCTCGCCCCTCCACGCTGCCGTGGTACTGGCGGAAGAACATCTGGTAGAGTTGTCCCGTCAGGCCCAACGGCGTAAAGACTGTGTCCAGATGGCGGGCGCGCCGGGTAAAGACAAAGGCCATCGCTCCTGCTCCTCCTCCAAAGAGGATGAGGAGAAAGAGGCTCGCCGGGATGATCAAGTACCAGATGCTCAAATTAGACCGGCTGACGAACGAGAGGGGGAGAAAGATCAACAGGCAGGCCAGGGGAACGACGATCACGACGGCGATCACCTGGATGACCAGCGAGCGCCCGCAGCCTCTTCCTGCTTCTGAAAGCATTGTGGACATAGTAACCTCACTTGTGTGAAAATACGAGCCGAATGAGCGTCAGGTGTAGAACCTCTGGCTCCATGCAGAGAGTTTGGTGAATTCCTCCTCGATGGCTGCACGCCACTCTTTCGCGAACGGCGTCTCGGCGCCAGCTACGGGGTCGATCTGTTCGTCGTAACAGCGAAAGAAGGCCTCTTTCCAGCGGTCAATCTGTTCCTCCTTGGGCGGTACGATGTTGGCTTTTTGGAGGACATTCAGCGTGCCGAGTGCGGCGTAGGCGATGGGTAGATCGATCTCCAATGCCGGATCGGCCATCGCCGCGAACCTGTCGAGCTCGGCGACGATCGGCTGCGTCACGTTCATGGCGAGCCAATCGAGTGCGTGATCGTTGCTGAAAGGTCCGGAACCCCAGGTGCCCATTATCGTCTCCTTTCTGTCCAGGCTTTGATCGCCGCTCTGACTGAGCGGGTCATCTCGATGGCGAAATCCTGCGAGAATTTTCTGGCGTAATGATGCTGCCCCAGGTTGCTCGCGTCCCCAAAGTATTGTTCCGGTTCTCTATCGGCGAACATCTTGTTCAGCACGGTTCCGTCCAACCGCTCGTATCTGTCCTTGAAATGGATGTATTCTTGTCCAAACCTGGGTGACAGCTTTTGCTTCGCTCCGGTTTTGGGGTATCCAAAGCAGACCAGCGTGATCGGAAACACATACTGGGGCAAATTCAACAATTCCTTGTGGTACTCGTACTGCTCCATGATATCTCCGATGTAGCACGAGCCTACCCCTAACGACTCGGCGGCGATGACGGCGGTCTGGGCCGCGATCAATGCATCGCAACAGGCCAGCAACAGGTCTCCCTCCCCAGGCGAGCGCATCTCCTTCCCTCTCGTCGCGCAATACCCTTCCACGTCCGACGCGATGAAGAAATCGACCCACCGTTGATAGTCCGCCAGGAAAACCAGGACCAGAGGCGCCCGCGCGATGAAGGGCTGGTTATCGCAGGATTTGGCCAGTTTCTCCTTGATCGCCTGATCCTCGATCTCGATAATCGAGTAGAGCATCATATTCCCGGCGGTGGGCGCGCGCATAGCAGCCTGGATGATCTGGTTCACTGTTTCTCGCTCGATGGGCTTGTCCTGATAAGCTCGGGTTGACCTGCGCTGCTGAATGATGGTGATCGTCTCGTTCATTGGCGTTCTCCTGAAATGGCTTGTGGTAGATGATCGAGTCTGGTATCAGTATACATTGATACGCCCAAAAAGACAACACCCAACCCGAAGATGCCGGTGCGTAGCTGCTGCCCAAGCGCAAATCGCTCGCTTTGACACAAATTCCATTCGCTGGTATAATTGCTCTCGTTAGTCAAGTTAATCGGTTTGGCATATATCACCGCTCCGGTTGCGTGAACCGGGGCGGTTTTTTGTAACAGGCCAAACCATATCTGTAGTATCAAGTGGTATCGAAGGAGTTTCATGCGTTTCACAGAGTTAGATGTAAGCAAACCTCTACAAAAGGCCATCAGTGCCTTGGACTATGAGGAGACAACCCCTATCCAAACCCAGGCCATCCCGCCTGGTTTACAAGGACGCGACATCGTCGGTTGCGCCCAGACCGGCACCGGCAAGACGTTGGCTTTTCTCGTGCCGGCGCTGGATCGTTTGCTTCGAGATCGAACCAAGTCCAAGAATCCACGAGTCTTGATTTTGGAACCGACCCGTGAGTTAGTCATTCAAGTTGCAGAGGAAACTAGAAAGTTGGCCGCCCGCACCTCGCTGCGCAGCGTCTCGGTATACGGCGGAACCAGGATGAAAAAGCAAACCAAGAAACTGCGTCGCGGCGTCGACATCGTGATCGCCACGCCCGGTCGTTTGATGGATCATATGCGTCGCAAGAACGTACACTTTGACGACTTGCAGATTCTCGTGCTAGATGAAGCCGACCGGATGCTGGACATGGGCTTTTTCCCCGACATCCAACAGATCGTCCGGCAGACGCCGCGCCAGCGACAGACGATGCTCTTTTCGGCCACGATACCTCCGGCGATCTCGTCTCTCGCCCGTCAGTTTCAGCGCGACCCGGTGAATATCGAGATCGATATGGCCCAGCCGCCCGAGGCGATCCAACAGGCCCTCTACCCGGTGCCCAAGCACCTCAAGATTCAGCTTCTCCTAGCGATCCTTGAGCAGATGGACATCAGCAGCATGCTGGTCTTTACCAGGACCAAGCAGGACGCCGACGTGGTCGCTCGACAACTGCGCCAGGCCAGGATCGACGTGGCCTGTATTCACGGGGATTTCAGGCAGCGGGAGCGAATATCCGCGCTGGAAGGGTTTCGGTCGGGCAAACACCAGGTCCTGGTCGCCACCAACATCGCCGCGCGGGGATGGGATGTCGAGGGCATCTCACACGTGATCAACTACAATGTGCCGGAGCATCCCGAGGATTACGTGCACCGTATCGGGCGCACCGCCCGCGCCGAGGCCGAGGGTGACGCCATTACCCTTGTCACCCCCGACGACGAACCTCTGATCTATCGGATCGAGCATTTGCTGGACCGCAAGATCGAGCGCAAGACCTTGCCGGGGTTCGATTACGACGTGCCGACGCCTTCGTGGGCCAAGCCCTCAGCCGAGGCGCTGATGAGACGGGTCACTCAATCGCAAAGCCTGGCCGACCGCTGGCGCTCTATGTGCTAGAGGGAGCGACTCCCTCTTTCAGCTTTAGCCTTTGGTGACCACGTTCAGCTCTGGCAGGAGGATGTAGGGGAGGCTCGCGCCGCCATAGACCCACTCCGATTCGCGGCTTACTGCCTCGACGCGACGCAGATCCTGGTAGATATTCCCGGCGATGGAGACGTCCTTCACCCGGCCCACGATCTCGCCGCCCTCGATCTTGAAGGCCAGGCTCAGGTTGTTAGAGAATGCCCCGCTGATGATATTCCCCTGGCCCAAACCCAGGGGGTCCTCTACCAACAACCCTTCCTCGATCCCGGCGATGATCTCGGTCACCGGAGTCTCTCCTGCCTCGACGACCAGGTTGGAAAAGGCGGGCGAGGGTGGGGCGAAGAGTTTTCGCGCCCCGCTGCCGGTCGGTTCCGCGCCGGCCTGAGCGGCGGTTTTCAGGTCGTAGAGAAAGCCACGCAGCACGCCGCGCTCGACGAGCGGATGTCGCTGGCGAGGAACTCCCTCGTCGTCGTGGGAACTGCTGCCGGGACGACCATCCAGCGTGGGGTCATCCACGACCGTCAGTTTCTCGTCAAAGAGCTGTTCGCCCACCTGCCCGGCCATCGGCGAGATGGCTCGGTAGACGTTCTTGCCGTTCAGTCCTTGCATAAGAGGGAGGGCCAGCGTGGCGGCGCCGTTGGGGGAGAAAAGCACCGGCATGCGTCTAGAGGAGATATTGGTTGCCTGTTGCGCCAGGCGGAGTTTGTCGGCGATCCCTCTGGCAAAGACGGCATAGTCCTCGTCCCAGGCGGCAGTGCCGAATTGCCGGAAGAGGATCGCTACATCGTCCCCCCGTACTCGCTCCACCATCATCATGATTGAGAGGGGCGCTTTTTGCACCGTGACCTCGACGCCGGCGCTGTTGTGCACGCGGGTTCGCCGCACCCGGCGCTCCAGCTCGATATTGATGAGGGATTCGGCGTCGGCCTCCAGCAGAATGGCGATCATCTCCCGCCCCATGTCGATCAACCGTTCCGTCGGCAGCGCCGCCAGCTTGGGATCGTAGACCTGCACCTCCGGTCCGGGGTGGGGCGGGGGGAAACGAAAAGCGGGGAGCGCGTCGCCGTGCCGGGCCGACTCCAGCGCGTTGGCGATCAGCTTGTCGGCGGCGCTCAGATCGCTGGAGGCGGCGAATCCCAACCGTCCGTCCACCACCACCCGCGCGGCGATGCCCCGGGTCTCTTCCACCTCGAACGATTTGAGCTTGTTCGCCTCGAAACCGATCTTGGTGGCCTCGCTCTCGATCTCGAATACTTCGGCTTGTTCTGCCTTTTGCATCAGACGTTCTAACATGGTTTCCTGTCTCCCTTCCGGTTACTCGCCGCCGATCAGCACGTCACGGATGCGAATGTGCGGTGCGCCCATACCTACCGGAAGCCCGCCCTGCCCCTTGCCGCAGCTCCCGGCCATTGTGAGCCACCGAAAGTCGTCGCCGATGGCGTCTATGTGAGCCAGCGTGACGAACAGGTTGCCGCTGAGGATCACGTCGCGCACCATCTCGGCGATCTGGCCGTCGCGGATCATGGTTGCGTAGGCCGAGCTGAAGGAAAAGTTTTCCACCGCCGTCTGGCCGCCATAGGCCCCGCAAGCATAGATGCCCAGGTCGACGTCGCCGATCATCTCTTCAAAGGAAGTCTCGCCGCCCTCGACGAACGTGTTCGTCATGCGGACGATGGGGGGATAGCGGTAGCCGGTGGCGCGAGCGTTGCCCGTGGGTTTCTCGCCCATCTTGGCCGCCGTCTCCCGCGAGTGGAGCCGTCCCACCAGCACGCCCTCTTTGATCAGGTCGGCGCGTCCGGTTGGGGTCCCCTCGTCGTCGTACTTGTGGGAGCCGCGCAACCCGGGGATGGAGCCGTCGTCCCCGATGGTCAGAATCTCGTCGCCAAAGCGTCGCCCCAGCACCATCATTTCCTGGGCCTGGGGATTCTCGTAGACGAAATCCGCCTCCGAGAGGTGGCCAAAGGCCTCGTGGATAAAAACGCCGGTTAGTCTGGGATCGCAGATCACTGTGTAGCGCCCGCCCTTCACTGGCGGCGCCGAGAGGAGCGCGATCGCTCGTCGAGCGACGGTTTCGGCCAGTTCTTGATGGCCTACCGCGGCCTCGAAACCGGCCACCTTTGAGAGCGTTTCATAAGCCCGCTGCACGTTCCCATCCTCCCGGGCCACCGCGTTGAGAAAGATGGTCGTCATGGGCCGCTCTTCCTCGATGAAGGTCCCCTCCGAGTTGGCGAAGGTGACGCGGCTGAAGGCGTCCACGTAGGCCGTGTTGGTGTCCACGATGCGCGGATCGGAACGGAGGAGGATGCCGTTGTATTCCTCCGCCAGCGACTTTTTCTCCGTCACCGAGACGCCGCGGAAATCTCGCTCCAGGGGGACGGTGATTACTTCCTCCGAGACGGGGATGGGCGCCAGTGCGATAGGCTCCACCTCCAGGGCGCGCGCGCCTTTGTAAGCCTGTTGCACCCGACGGGGCAGGTCCTCCAGATCGTTGAAGGTGGCGACCCCCCAGCCGCCGCCCTGCACCAGGCAGCGCACGATCCCGCCTCGATCCAGGACCAAATCGGCGGTTTCCAGTTCCTGGCCGCGAAAGACGACGCGGGTGCTCTCGCGCTCTTCCAGGCGGATCTCGGTATAGTCCGCTTTGCTGGCGCGGAGCGCGGCGTTTATTCGTTCTCGCATGTTGGTCTCCCTGACAAATGTGTTTCTAACCAGGTCATGAACTCGGCGCACTCGATTTCTTCGGTCAGTTCGAGCTTGGTCTTGTTCTCTAAATGCAAATGAGGGACAAGTTCTCCGATGTGTTCCTCGCCGATGTGGCCGTATTTTAGACGCAGTGCTCGTGGGTCAGCAGCATTATCAAACCCGGTCACTACTTTTTCGCCGTCCAGCACGTAGTAGCGATACTTTCGAATTTGGCGAGTGATAATCTCGATTATAAATATGCGATAGTGATAGTACTTGGCTGATAGGCGGAAGAGGGAGCGCTGTGGAGTATGATCCTCTTTGAGGATTTTCACTTCGTCCAAGTGTGAATGAGCCAACGCCACTAGGTTAGCAAAATGGTCTCTAATCGCTGCGTCCAATCTGTGACTCCCTCGTGGCAGAACTCCCATTCGGCCAGATCCAATTCCCACGTCTTGCTGACCGTAGCCTCGATCTCCTGGACGAATTTCTCATCGCTGGCGGTTCGTTCGGTGAAGGTTTCGTAATCACAACCGTATTTGGCCTGAAAATCCCGATCCCGTTGGGCGAGTTCGACGATGCGACTCGTAATCTGCTCAACCGCATATCGTCGCAGAGCCAGGTTTACTGTCTCTTCCAATGGGCCCAGTGGAGCCAGTGTCTCAACGTATTGCTCTGGTACTGCAATTCTTTGCGCCATTTTCTAGAACCTCCATCTAGCTGCTAACCGCCGACGGCTGACCGCTCAACCCCAACTTGCGCATCACCTTCGCCGGGGTGACGCGACGGGCGCGCTGCCACTGGTAGTCCGCCCAGCGCTTGAACCCGTTGAGCGGTTTGCGGCGCTGGCTCTCCTGCATCGCCCACTTGAGGAAGTCGTAATCCTGCCCCTTGATCTTGGGCTCGGTGGGGTTGCGCCGGTACGAGTCGTAATCGGTGATGCGGCTCAGGTCGTGCTCGGCGGCGTAATCGTACAGGTCGGTGCCGGGGTGGGGGGTAAAAAAGGCCGGGCTGTAATAATCGGGGTCGATCTCTTTCATCAACTGTACCGTCTCCATCACTTCTTCCTCGGTCTCGGTCGGTAGCCCCAGCATATAGTTCGCCCAGATAGAGATGCCGTACTTGCGACAGACGCGGGCCGCCTGGCGGTTCTGCTCCGCCGTCGTGCCCTTGCGGATGAACCGGAGTACGCGGTCGCTGCCGCTTTCAAAGCCGATAAAGTAACCGCGCAGTCCCGCTTTTGCCATGCGCGCGACCATGTCCTCGTGCTTGGCGATGATGTCGGCCCGGCTCTGGCAGAAGAAGGGCATCGTGAATCCCTCGGCGATGTACTTGTCGGTGAACTCGATCACCCAATCCCGATCCTCCGTCAGGCAGTCGTCGTGGAACATGAACGAGGCGATGCGGTACCGCTCCACGAGGATGCGCAGCTCGGCGATGACGTTGTCCACGCTGCGACGGCGGGTGCGCTTGCCAAAGAGATAATCCTCCCCTGGCTTGCAAAAGGCGCAGTTGTAAATGCAGCCCCGCCCGGCGATGAGGGTGGCGAAAGGCGGCGGCAATTCTTCGACAAAAGCGACCTCCGGCGAATCGAGGTCGTAGCCCCACTTGCGCCACTCGTCGAGAAACAGGTCTCGGTCGGCGAGCGGGATCGCGTCCAGATCGGGCATCTCGCCGCGCAGCACGCGGTGGGGCGGCGGATCGTCCCCCTCGATCAGGCGCAGCAGCCAGGGAAAGGTCACCTCGCCCTCCCGCGTCACCAGATAATCCACGTGCGGGATGCGCAGCGAATCCTCCAGCGCGATGGTAGGGTGGGGGCCACCGATGACGGTGACGATCTCTGGTTTGACCTCCCTGGCGATGCGCACTGCCTGGCTGGCCGGGTTGTAATCCACGCTCATCATCGTCACGCCGACGACGTCGGGATCCCGATCCGCCAGTACCTCGCGGAACTGATCCCAGCCGGAGAGCGCGCGCAGATCGATCAAATTCACCTCGAACCCTTGCGCCTTGGCCGCCGCACCGAGACGCGCCAGGCCGTGAGAGATCCAACCGGCTTCCATCCCTCGCTTGAGCGAGTTGAACCCATACCCGGCGATGCCGGGATAGACGAGTGTCGTTTTGATAGGCATATGTTCCCTCCAAAAAGATTGGGCGCATTCTAGCACGGCCTCTATCGTTTGTCAAAACGTCGTCGTAATTCGTAAAAACGTAATTCGTTGCACACTAGTCTCCTTGCCCGATTTTCAAAAACGGTGTAGAATAGCGTCTTGTGGCAGGTTGTAGATTTATGTGGAAATTAAGGAGGACATCGCTTCAATGACCGCTCAGAATTCACGATTACCAGAAGTACCCCCGGAGCTGCAGGGCAACGTGCGTCTCATGCCCTGGGACAAGCTCTACAACTGGGGCCGCAAGCGATCGCTGTGGCCCCTTTTCACGGGCCTTGCCTGCTGCGCCATCGAGTTCATTGCTGGAGCGGCCTCTCGTTTCGACTTTGGGCGCTTTGGCATGGACCTGGCGCGCGCCAGCCCTCGCCAGGCCGACCTCTATATCATCTCCGGCACGGTTACGAAAAGGATGGCTCCCCAGGTAGTCCGTCTCTACAACCAGATGGCAGAGCCCAAATACGTCATCGCGATGGGCGCTTGCGCCATCTCTGGCGGGCCGTTCAAGGAGGGCTACAACGTCGTCTCTGGGGTGGACAAGCTCATCCCCGTCGACGTCTACGTTCCGGGCTGCCCACCGCGGCCCGAGGCGCTTTACAACGCAGTCCTCGTCTTGCACGCCAAGATGGAGCGCGAGCCAATCAGCAGCATGCCCTGGTATCAGAAAGGCGAGAACGAGGGCATCCCTGTGCCGTGTTTGGGTCCCGACCTGGTGGATTGGAAATTGACCGAGAAGACGCCGTTGGAGAGGAGCAAGTGAGATGAGCGAGGAAACGAGGCCAACAGCAGAAATACTCTCTACCCTGGAAGAACATTTTCCTGGTGCGGCCCAACCTGCCGAATACGAGGGGGTGGTCGTCGCTCCCGACCGGTTGGTGGACGTGGCCGCCTTCCTGCGGGACGAAATGGGTTATGCCTACCTCTCTTGCGTCACCGGTGTGGATTATCCAGAACCGACCGCCCAATTTCCGGCTCGTTACGAGGCCGTCTATCATCTATTCCGCAGCCAGGGAGGGCCGCTGACGCTCCACGTGCACGCGGACCGTGACGCGCCGAGCGTCCCCTCGTTGGTGAGCGTCTGGTCCTCGGCCAACGTTCACGAGCGAGAGACGTGGGACTTGATGGGCATTCGTTTCGAGGATCATCCCGACCTGCGGCGCATCCTGCTGTGGGAGGGATACGAAGGGCACCCGCTGCGCAAGGATTTTCACGAGGCCTACTACGAAGCCGACCACAAACCGTTCCCCAGCCGCCACCCCGATGGGCAACCGGTGCAGGCCGAGGAGCGAGCGCCGTTGGGCCGTAACCTCCGCTATCCTCCCGACTGGTCTGCGGAAGGCGGCCTGAACCCGCCGGAGGGTTGGGAACCCCAGGCGGAAGTGGCCGTCTACGAGCCGCTGGAAGAGAGGACGGGCGGCAATGGTCGTCCAATGCCCACCGAGCAGATCGTGCTCAACTTTGGGCCGCAACATCCCAGTACCCACGGCGTCCTGCGCATGGTGGCCCGACTGGATGGAGAGACGGTCCAGGAATTGGAGCCGGTTTTAGGGTACCTGCACCGCTGCCACGAAAAGATCGGTGAGCGCAACGTCTGGCTGGCAAACATGCCCTTTACGGACCGGCTGGATTATATTTGCTCGATGTCGAACAACTTTGGCTACGCCGTGGCGGCGGAAAAGTTGATGGGAGTGAAACCCCCGGAACGAGCGGAATACATCCGCGTCATTATGGCAGAGTTGACCCGGGTGCTGAATCATTTCGTCGTCATCGGGTTCTTTACCAATGACATTGGCGTGTATCTCACCGGTATGCTCTACGGGCTGGAAGAGCGGGAACTGATCCTGGATCTGTTCGAGATGGCGTCCGGCTCGCGGATGATGTGCAACTATTTCCGCTTCGGCGGCGTGGCCCGCGACCTGCCCGAAGAATTCCTCCCCATGGCGAAGGAATTGGTCTACGAACGGCTTCCGCGCCGGGTGGAGGAGATGGATCGGTTTCTGTTCAACGAGATCTTTGAGGTCCGCGGCAAGGGAGTCAGTGTGTTGCCGGCAGAAGCGGCCGTGGCCTACGGCTGCACCGGGCCGTTGCTGCGAGCCTCCGGCGTTCCCTACGACGTCCGGCGCGCCGAGCCTTACTCCGTTTACGATGAGTTCGACTGGGACGTGGCGGTGGCTTATAACGGCGACGTCTATGATCGGTTCGTGGTGCGCTTCGAGGAGATGCGGCAGTCTTTGCGCATCCTCCGCCAAGCGCTCGAACGGCTGCCAGAGGGCCCGATCCAGGAGGGCAGGAGCAGGCACAACGTCAAGATGCCGGAGGGCGAGGCGTATGGCCGGGTTGAGGCGCCCAAGGGAGAGTTAGGCTTTTACCTGGTCTCTGATGGTGGGAGGAATCCGTATCGCTATCGCGTTCGCTCCCCCAGTTTTACGAATCTGGGCGTGTTGGGCGAGATGTGCCGTGGCCATCTGGTGGCCGACGTGGTGGCCATCCTGGCGAGCATAGACATCACACTGGGCGAGGTGGATCGCTAATGTATGGAATAGGTGTTCTCAAAACGTTGAGCGTCACTTTTGGACGTTTCTTGATGACGTATGTGGACGATGCAAGGTGGTTTTTGAAGGGCGGCTTTGGCAAACGATATTCTCCCGAGGCGCTTCCCGTGCGCCAGAGTCCTAGCGGTCGGGGCGTGTTCACCGTGCAGTACCCGAAGGAGAAGCTGCCGCTTCCGGAAAACTATCGCAGCTTCCCCTTTCAGGTGATCGACCCGGAAACGGGCAAGACGCCCTGCACAGCTTGCGGCATCTGCGTTCAGGCCTGTCCCCCTCAATGTATCTGGGTCGTGCGCGCGACCGATCCAGAGACCGGCAAATCGAAGCGGGAACCGGCCGAATTCTACATTGATGTGAGCGTCTGTATGTCGTGCGGCTTTTGCGCCGAGTTTTGTCCTTTTGACGCTATCAAGATGGACCATGACTATGAGATCGCGACCTACACGCGGGGGGACGGTGAATATCTGTGGGGATTGGAGCGGTTGTCCAAGCCATTGTCGCATCACGCCACCATTCATCCCACGGCGTATGCGGCTGAACAGGCAGAGAAGTAACGGAAGGCAGCGCGGAAGAAGTGAGTACTAGCTCGATCGCTCAGGCGCGTGTCGTGGGTGTGCGCTTTCAACCTACGGGTAAAGTGTATCACTTTGATGCCGGTGACAGTGAGGAGTTGCGATCGGGCGACTTTGTCCTCGTGGATACGGTGCGGGGTCAGCAGTTGGGAGAGGTCGTCTGTGTGCGTCCTCCACGCAAGGGCGAGGATCTGAAATCGCTCAAACCGGTCCGGCGACGGGCCACCGGCCACGATATGGCGCTGCGCCAGCAGTGGCAAGAGCGAGACGAGGAGATTCTATCCACCGCCCGCAATATTGCGGCGGAGCTGGGTCTGCCCATCAAAGTGGTCATTGCCGAGCATACCTTCGATGGACAGCGGCTCACACTGCTGTACGGCAGCAAGGACGACAAGGTAGATCTCAGTGAGTTTCAGCAGCGCCTGCGACAGGTGTCGGATATCCAGGTGGATCTGCGACAGATCGGCCCGCGCGATCAGGCTAAACTGATGGGGGGATATGGCGTCTGCGGGGGAGTGCGTTGTTGCTCCAGCTTCCTCCCCGAGTTTCGCTCTATCTCGATCAGAATGGCCAAGCAGCAGGGCGTGTCGCTTCATCCCTCGTCGATCACGGGAATGTGTGATCGGTTGCGCTGTTGTCTCTACTACGAGTATGAGCAATATGTGGAGGCTTGCCGCCAGTTGCCTCGGCGCAAAAAGCGCGTGCGCACGCCTCACGGCGAAGGGAAGGTCGTGGATCTGTTGCCTTTGAAGGGGGCGGTCGTAGTTCGAATCGAGGATCGCCGCCTGGAAGTGCCGGTTGATGAGGTGGAGTTGATTTCAAAGTAGTTTTCTCGACGCAACGACGACATGCCCGCGTTCATCTACGAGCGTGGGCACGTCTTTTTACTACAGGCGTTCATCTCTCCCTCAACCATGGAAAAAGGGAAGCCGCTAGCGCGCTCGTACTGCAAACTCCTCGGGCCTGAACTTGGCCTGGATCGCCTCCATGATCTCGGCCTCTGATCTCGAAGCCCAGATCATCCTGGCGGTCTCATCGCCCAGGCCAAAGCGTATCTTGTGCTCTTTTCCCCAGTTCAATATCTGGCGCAGGTTATCCCCGCTCGTGGCCGAAATCCGTTCTACCAGACGGCTCTCGTCTTGTTTCAGAAACTGCTCCTCCTCCTCCGTGACCGCCGGGTTGCGCGTCGTGCTACCGATGATGGTCACCCGTGAATAGAGCAAGGCCTCGCCCAGGTAGAAGCCGAAATTGGAGCGAAAGTGAGTGATGAACGGCCAGGCCGCCTCGATCCAGGCCCGGGGCGCGAGCCTCTCTATCGTCTGGGGGAACAGCAAGAAGTGATCGCCGTCGTCCACGACCTTGCCTTGCTTGAACGCTTCTACTTCCTCCTGTAACCTATCCAAGACTTGCCGCAGCGCCTCCTTTTCCTCGTCCGTCAGCGGCGCGATCGCCAGCTCTTCCTCGGGGTGTTGCAGAAAATGATGACGGAACCCGTCGTTGTAGATCAATTGAAGCACGTACTGGCGAAACTCGGGTGACGCTCTGACTTTGAGGTAGAACAGGTCATTGATGAATTCTTTCTGGAACTTTTCCGTCCATTCCACCTTCTCGTCGGCAGCCATCCCGATGTGGGGGTGACTGAACATGTCGCCCCAGAATATCGGTTTGACGCTGACGCCGCCGTCCAGCCGTATCAGTTGCACCCGCCGGCCTTGCATGGGGTAGCCAAATAATCTCTCGATGTGTATTCCGATAGTGGCTCGATTAAACAGAATTCCTCCGAATGGCATGCCTCCTCCTCGTCCATTGATAGTAAACCCTGCTACGCTTTGCCCGTCGTTCACTCCATAGGACCTTCCTGGTCGCGCACCGACCAGACGCTCAACCCCTTGCCCAACGTTCCCACCCACAATTGGCTTTGCTGAGGGTCGAACGCCAACGCACTGATGCTATAATCGAGGGTCAGCGCCTTTATCACCTTCAATTTCTCGTCTACAATGGCAAGCCCTCCCTTATCGATATCAAGCCCCTCCTCCAGGCCCACAAAGACGTGTCCCTTGTCGTCTTTTGCCAGCGCGACCACCCCCGAGTAGGGGAGGTTCTCGACGACTTGCCACACCGGTTGTTCTCCTCGATCGTCCAGCACGGCCAGCCCATTGTCCGTGCCCACCCACTTGCGCCCATCCGCGACGATGATGTCAAACACCGCGTCGGAGGGCAGGCACCCTGGACATGTGCGTTGATTGTAGACCGCCGTCCAGGTGCGTGTCGCCGAATCCAGGCAGCGCGCGCCTCCTCCAAAGGTAGCTATCCAGACCTGGCCTATCTCGTCCAGCTCAATGTCATAGACGGCGAATTTTTCGTCCTCCCAGGGAAGCGTACGCCACTCACCTTGGTCGTCCAGCAGATGCAGCCCTGGCTCCCAACTGCTTCCCACCCAGACTCCACCCGCGCCGTCCGGCACGACTGACCCCACTGCCGCAATCTTCGCTCCGTCGGCAGTCTGGGTGTGAACTCTGGTCACGGTTCCATCGGATTCCAGCTCAACCAACCCGCTCCCGACTGCGCCCGCCAGTAGCCGCCCATCTGTTTGTTCGACGACGGCGAGGGGTGATGTCAGCAGCCCATCGGGATTGCCAGGATCCGCTCCTGGGCCGCTCCCCCCGACCCGTTTCACTCCCGCCTCTTTGCACGAATCCAGCGCCGCCAGCATGCCGTTGGGGGTCTGTGTGATGGCCCTCACGTTGCAGCCGGGGTAAAGTGGATCGCCCACTTGTTCCAGAGAGAGGGCGGTAGACGACGATGGCTCGGTGGTCGTGGGACCCTGGGGCAAAAGAACTCCGAGGGCGGCAGCGCCCACTGCCAGTACCAGCGCCAGCCCGGCAATTCCTGCGGCGATGGTCCGGGCGCGCGGTCTGGTGGGAATCGGAGGTTCTCCTTCCTGTGGCGGAGGCAATTGCTCCAACTGCGCTCGCAGCGCATCGATCGTCTGCACCAGCCGCCGCTCGTCCTTGATCAATTGGAGCGGAATGTCGGCGGCCTGGACATACTCGGACTTGCGCTCCTGGATCAGCCGCAGGTTTTCCTCCGCCTCGGCCAGACGATGTTTCAGCGACTCGGCTTTACCTCCCAATTTCATATTGGATCATGTAGGGCGGTTTTGCTAACCGCCTATATAGGTCGGATAACAAATCCGACCTACTCATGGCGCGTTCTGGAGTTTCTGTTCCAGCTCGGCGATCCGCCGCTCGTGAAGCCGTTTCTCGCGCACATATTGGAGCGGGATAGCGGTGAACTCGACGAACTCGCTCATTCGCTCCTCGATGAGCAACAGGTTCTCCAGGTGGTTGCGCAGCATGCGCCGCCAGGTTTCTACCTGCGCCGTCTCCTGGCTCGGCGCGACGGCAGGGGCTTGAGCCTTCCACTCCAGCCGCCGGGGACTCTTGGCCCCGCCTGCGTAATAGGCCAGGGCAAAGTTATCCGCCAGGTTGCTGACCTTGACGATGGGGTGTTGGCGATCCTGGGATCGCTCCGGCACCTTTCGTCCCAGCCAGAGCGTCGTATCCAGCACGCGGGCATAGCCGTCGTTCTCAAAGGCCCCGTACCCGGCCAGGGCCTCCAGCAGCGCGCCGGTAAAGAGGCTGTAGGGATCGCCGGTGTACGAGACCTCGTCCTTGCGGGAGGAAGCGATGACCACGCGGCCTGCTCCCGTGCTCAGCGCGTCAAATAGTCCCGTCGGCGCTGGCGATTTGACCAGGCGCTTTTCCTTCGCCTCGGCCATGCCGCCCGCGTGGCAGCAATCGAGCAGTACGAGAAGCTTTTGGGCCTGAATCGCTTGCAGTTTTTCGGTGAACTCGGCCCCAGAGATCGCCGTGCCGGTCAGGTCGGCCTCGCGCCAGCCGAAGGGAAGCAGGTAATAGCCCGGCGTCTCGACGCCGTGGCCGGAGAAATAGACCAGGACGGTGGATTGGACATCGGTGGACTGGGCCAGCCCGTCGAGAGCCGCCAGGATGTCGGCGCGGCGCGCCTTCTCCTCGGTCAGCAGGTGCGTCTGCGCGGGCGGATAGGCGCAGCGGGTGGGGTCCACGAGCAGGTCGTGGATGGCGGTAGCGTCTTGCGTCGTGACCGCCAAGTCATCTCCCACCCCGACGAGCAGGGCGTGGCCGTGCTCAAAGCGGGCCGGTGCGCCAGGCTGACTGTTTGGTGCTGCCATCGCGACCTCCTGGATGTCAGGTAAAGAGGAAAACGATTTTCAAGATTGAGGGGAAACGGGTTCTGGTTGTCCTGGGCAAATCTATTTTATCGTAACGGGGGGAGGCTGTCAAGGTTGGGTGGGCTGGGGCGCGATCCGGTTTTGAGATAGTTGGTCTCTCTCATGAGACGTCAACCAAGGGAGCGATCCGGGCGATCGATTTCTCCACAAACCGGTCGTGTTCGATGGAAACCTCAATCGCTTCGTGCGGGCAGGCCGTGACGCAACGACCACAACCCTTGCAGTCGTCGCTGATGACGGCGCGGCCGTTCACCAGGCGAATGGCGTCCATGAAGCATATGTCCTGGGTACACGCTCCACAGCCGGTGCACTGGCCGTTCACGGTAACGGTGACGCCGGGCATCCGTTTGATCTTGGCGCTGATCTGGGGGGCCGTGTAGGGCAGTACCTGCCAAAGACAGCAGCAGGGACAGCAGTGGCAGATGGTGAGCAGTTTCTCCCCCGGACCGACGCCGAGCCACATCGTATCCAGCTTGTTGCGACCGATGAAGTGGACCAGCCCGGCCTCGCGGCAGCGCCGTGCGTGCTCCAGCGCCTCCTCTTTCGTCACCTGCCGTCCGAACTTGGGGTTGATCCCCAGCGTCGCTTCCCCCAGGAAAAGGCAGCCCAGGTCGATCGGATAGTTCTCACACTGACGGGCGGCGCGACAGAGACAAAAATCCATGAGCCAGTGATACTCGGCTTGCTCGATAAAATAGTCCACCACCTGGGAGGGCAGCACGACCTCGTCCGGCATGTCGAGGGATTGGTTGACCGGGACCGTCCGCAGCGCCCGGTCGTTGAGCAGGAACATGAGGTCGTCGCCGTCAAAGAGCCAGCGATCCAGGATGTTTCCGAGGATGGGTATCCGGGTCGCCCGGGCGGCGAGAAAGCGGCCCGGGTATACTTTTTTGATCAGCTCCACGAACCACAGGGGGCGACTCATGGCTGCACGTCATTCATTCAGCCACTGCACGCTGGGCCGGAGATCGAGTTCGTCGATCAGGTCGTTCAGCTCGGCGTTGCTGAGAGGGCGGCCCTTGCCCGCGTACGCGGTGAGCGCCGCCTCCATCATGTTGGTGCCGAAGGAGCGGCCTTCGAACCGGGGGGTGGTCGTGATCACCAGGCGCACGCCCCGCGCCCGCAGCAACTCGACGTTCTCGGCGGTGGTGGTGTTGGTGATGATCGTTTTGCCCGTCAGGTCATCGGGCATGTACTTGCGCATGAACATAAAGTCGCCCGCGATCAGATCCGACGTTTCCCAGTAGCGATGGTATTTTGGCTCCGGCTCCTTGTCCCCGCTGCCGTAAAAGATCAGGCTCATGGGGAAATAGCTGACGATGGGCAGCATCACGCGGGCGAGCCGCCGAAAGTTATCCAGGCCCCACACCGGGATGGGGATACCGAGCGCGACGATGAGGTCGCCAAAGAGCACTTTGTCGGTCACGGCGGTCACGGCCTCGGCCAGACCGATGCGGTCGACGGCCATCGGGATAAAGGCCTGGCGAAAGTGGAGCGGTTTCCCACCCAGCGCCGGGGCCGCTAACTCAAAGACGCGCCGTTCCAGCGTGTGCTTCAGCCCGCGACCGTCCACAACCGGCGCCTGGTGGACGTCCTTGATCAGTTTCAGCGCGGCGTGCAGGGGGTACTCGCGATCTCCCAACCGCAGGTACATGTCAGCGCCGCCCATGCCCAGGGCGTCTACCTTGCCGTCCAGCTCGGCGAACAGGAGACAGGCCGCCTCCACGTCGCCGTCGGTACCGATACGCTCAAGGTGGATCCGTTCGCCTTTGAACGTGACGATGACCTGTTTATCGCGGGTCGAACTGCCCAGGCTGACGCTGACGGCTCGTTTCATAAGGGGTCTCCTTCCAAGTTGTAGTGTAGATGTCGATCTATGTTATCGTGAGGAGTTATCCGCCTCCGGGCACAATCGATCCGATAGCCATAAACGAAAAGATCAGCACGTCTTGTAGAAAGTGGATGAACCACGGCCACAGGAGACCTCTCGTCTCGATCATCCCTTTTCCCAACAGCCAGCCCAAAAACCCTGCCAGCAACACCCCCACTATCCCATACGGAACCCCGTAGTAGTGACCCAGTCCAAAGAATTGGACTTTGGATAAATTTACACCCCTATATATGCCGGTTTGAAAATACCAATCCCGTATATATGCGGGTAAAGAAAGGCTTGTCTAGGACTTGAATCCTGAACAGAAAGGCCAAACCCCTATATA
>DAOTUB010000202.1:0-7615 GCA_034437455.1 Anaerolineae bacterium
CGCCTCCACTCGCTTTTCCACCTCAGCATACGCCCTTTTCAGTGCGTTTTCCGCCTGCTTGCGCTGAGTGATGTCGCGGGCGATCACCGTGAAGAAGACGCCCACCTTGCCCCCCCAGGTCGCGAGGGACACCTCCAGGGGAAGCTCGCTGCCACCCTTTCTGATTCCAACCGCCTCGATGGTTCTTCCGATCAGCTCCGACGTTCCTGTCGCGATCACCTGCTGCATCGCTGTCTGGAACATTTTGGCGGATTGGCGAGCCATGATCGAGTCCAGGATCTCGCCCTGAGTCTCGCCGACCGAGTAGCCAAAGATGGTTTTGGCCGCTTCGTTCCAGAAAAAGATATTTTCGTCGCTATCAAAGATGATAATGGCGTCGCTGGCCGTCTCTGCAATAGAGCGGAAGCGATTTTCGCTCGCCAACAGGGCATGCTCCATCTGCCTGCATCTGGCTTCGGATGCTTCTAACTCGGCAATCCGCTGGCGCATCTCGGCCATTTCACTGAGGAGTCGCTCCCTGGTCTCTTGTTCTTCCATGTTGACCTCCCAAAAAACTCGCGCCCAATGAGTATTTTCAGTGTATCATTACTCTGGTTACTAGTCAACCCCCCTTTTTTCCTAGACAAAAACCCCTGGTCATTTCGACCAGGGGGTCCTCATTTCCTCTAACCTCGTTTATTCACCTTCTCCAATCGTGAACAACCTCCCATCACCCCGCCCGAACACCTCCGGGAAGTAAAACTCGTTGGCGGTGGTGGGGATGACCTGGTACTCGCCCGGCTGCGTGGCGCGGAAGGTGTAGGTGTACTCGTAGGTACCTGCCGGTAGATAATCGGCAAAGAGTACCACTTTATCGTCCCGCATCTCGCTGCGGCTGTACCAACGCCACCACCAGTAGTAGAAATTGTACCAGCCCTCGTCGTCCGCCTCGCGATATAATCCAGGTTCCTGCTCCAACAGACTCGTCGTCTCCAGAGTGGTGTCAATCGCTTCGGCCCCGGCCGGCAGCGGATCCTCGACGACGACATAGTACAGGTCGTGCGGCGCGATCACCGTCAACTTTACCTGCACCACGTCGCCGACGGCGGTCTCGTTCACCTCCGGGCACTTGGCTCCCTCGGTGCAGGCCGGGTCGGTATAGCGGCGAGAGACGATGATGCCCCGGTTGAGCGGCTCGATCTCCTCCACCGGCAAATAGACCTTGAGGTGGGCGGTGTAGTAGAGTCGCCCCTCGCCCGGCCCGCGTCCTATCGTCAGCCGGTTGCCCACATCGGTGAGCAGTTCCGCCACATCTACCCGCAGTTGGATCGGTTCACCCACGGTGTCCGGCGTCACGGAGCCTTCGTCCAGCGCGTCCTCGTTGAGCCACACGCCATAGTCGTACTCGCCTTTCAGTTCCCCGGTGACGGCCATCCAGTCGGTGAAGGCGATCAGCGCCCAGGCGGTCTCTTGCGTCGTCTCCCAGATGCCATCTTTCCGGGCGATCATCAGCCAGCGCACCACGTTGGGTATCAGCGCGTTGTCAGGATCGAGCCGGGCCAGCGCGTCCAGGATGACGGCGGTGGAGCGCGTGTCGGTGTTCATCGCCCACCAGTCATAGTTGGCCTCCTCCCAGTGCGCGCCGGTGGCGCTGAGGATGGCCTCGCTCTGCAAGTCGGAAAGGAGCGTCGCGATGCGGCGGTCGCCCTCATCGATCAGCCCCAGCGTCAGCGCCAGGAAGGCCCGCCCATAGTGGCTCAGTTTCTCGCGGCGGTCGAACAGGTCATCGACGGACATCGAGATGTCCGCGTATTCGCTGACGCGACCGATCTGGCCGGCCTCTGCCATCACGTAGAGCACGAAGGCCTGCCGGTTTGTCTCGCGATAAGAGCGCAGTTCGCGGGCCGTCACCAGCTTGCTCTCCAGATAACCCAGTCCACGCTCGATCACGTCCGCTCGCACCTCGAAATCAGCGTCGCGCGCCTTGACCAGCGCAAAGACGACGTAGGCGGTCAGGTACGGGTTGCTCTCCCCCTCGTACCACCAGCCCCAGCCGCCGTCTCCATGCTGCTGCAAGTAGAGCTTGCTCAGCCCCTCCTCGACCAATCCCGGCAGTTTCGCCTCCAGTTCGGGGTCGGAGAGGCCCAGGTCGCGCAGGGCGCGGTAGGTGAGCACGTTGGGCAGGAAGCGGCTGACGGTCTGCTCGGTGCACTCGTAGGGAAAGTGCTCCAGGTAGTCCAGGCCATCCACCATACCCGCTGCCAACGACGGATCGAGCCGGATGGAAAGCTCGCCCCGCCGGTCGTCGTACTTGGGCGGCAGCGCCACCACCTCGGTGCGAGTGTCCTCGTCTACCAACTGCCCGCCGGTGCCGACGATCTCGGGCGCAGTGTAGCGGTGGACGAGCAGCGTGCCCTCTGGCCCGGTGGTCAGGCGCGGGCGGGCAGCGTCAGAATACTCGCCCGCGACGGCGCTGAAGGATATATCCACACTGGGCACGTCCTCGACCTCGACCCACCAGGTGACCTTCACCTCTCCCCCAGCAGCAACGCTGACTCGCTGACTCGCCGACCCTTCGGCTACGGACGGGACGTCCGCACTCAGGGCAGGCTCGCTGATTCGCACCCCCTCCGCGTGCAGCGTGACCTCGACCTCTTGCGTTGCTTCCGTGTTGTTGCTGACCAGCACCGCCAGTTGCGCCCGGTCGCCGACGACAAAGAAACGCGGCGTCACAGGTCGCACCAGGAGCGGCTTGGTGACCAGTAGATCCATCGTCTCCTCGCCCACCTCTGTGTCGGCGGTCACGCCGACGCCGCGAAAGACCCAGGTAGTGAGGTTGTCCGGCAGTTCGATCTCGACCGTGGCGTGGCCGGTCTCGTCGGTGACGACGGTCGCGTCCCAGAAGGCGGTATCCTCAAACTCCTCGCGCAGTTCGACCCCAGGCGGGAGCGAGGCTGCGGCCTTGCGCTCGGTCATCCCATCAGGGGCCGGCGTTGGAGTCGCCGCCATCGCCATCGGCGCTTCCTCTGCGGCCATATCTCCTTCTCCACCTCCGCCTAGTCCCATAGCTCGGGTGATCGTAGCATCTTCTATCTCCTCCAGTTCCTCCTGCAACAGCCGGTTGACAGAGACGACCAGGCCGCTGGCGGTCGAGACGCCCAGGCCGCGCTGCCCGTAGAACGCTTCCAGGATGGCGTCGGGCGTGCGGGGTTTCAGGCTCAGCACCGCCTTGTCCACCAGGTCGAGCGAGAAGGCAGCCTGCACCGGCTCGCCCTTGGCGTCGCGGGCTTCCACATCGAAAGAGATGATGTCGCCCGGCCCGGCTTGCTCGACGCTGGGGGTCAATGTAATGCTCAACGTTTGCTCCACCGGCTCGACGGTCAATGGGACGTAGCCCACCTTGTGCGTCGCCGCCGGCTCCGTCGCGTCCGGCCCCTTGACGATGACGACCGAGACATAGATGTTGGGGACGTGGTCGGCAGTGATGGGCAGCCGGTAGACGGTCGAGTTGCTCTCCAGTTGCAGAATCTCCTGCTCTAGGATCCCCCCTCGCTCGACCGTGACCCAGGCCCACTGTTCGCCCTCAAAGGGGCTGGGGATGAGGATCTCGGCGGTCTCGCCGGGGACGTAGGTTCCCTTGTCGCTGATGAGCGTGACGCGGTCGTTGTTCTCGCGCCGCCAGGAGACGTACTCGCGACCGCTTACCCAGACCCAGGTAGAGGAGCGTACTGCATACTGTGTATCGCGCGATTGGACGGCGACGCGGTAGGAGCCGCCCTCCTCTGGCGTGAAGGTCGCCACACCCTCGGCGTTCGAGTCGGTGGTCAGCGCGCTGGTGTAGACGAGTGTGTCCACCGTCTCCCATTCCCAACGGCCGCCGCCGGACTCGTTCTCGACGAAGGTGTTGACCCACTCGCGGCGGTAGACCTCTACGTCGAGGTCCTGACGCGGCGCTCGCCCGCCCGCCCAGTCCACGGTGACGATGTCCACCGCCATCTCCTCGCCCGCCTCGCCCACGTACTGCCGCGAGGCCAGCCCCACGTAGAACTCGCCCTGGTGGACGACCACGTCATCGCGACCGGAGATGACCTGCCCATCCCGGCCATAGACGGTCGCCTCGATGGTCAACTGCTGCCCGCCGGTCATCACCTCGGTCGGCAGCACGATAACCAGGCGGCCCTCGGCGTCGGTGACGCCTGCGCCGCTGAGGACGACGTCGGGGGTGGGAGGCTCCCGCCACCACCAGCACCAGCGGCAGACCCACGGGCTATCCTCGTCGGAGAAGTCGTAGCGGCCAAACTGGGCCGGCTCGAAGCGATAGGGCGTGGAGAGGACGTTCCACTCGACGCTCGCGTCGGCCACAGGCCCACCGAAAAAGTAACGCACCTCAACATCCGCGCGGCTCCACATCTCTCCCTTCCCCCCCTCTGTCCCCCCCATTGGGGGGGAGGAAGGGGGGGGGGCGAGCAGTTCCTCCTGCTCCGGCGTGACGAGCACCTCGAACTCTGGGGCGCGGTAGGCAGCGACCTGAAACGTGGCTTCGAAGGGGATGTCCACGACGTTGATGGCGTATTGCCCCAGGGCCGCGCCCTCGTCCAGTTGCAGCTCGCCGTGGAACGCGCCGAACTCGTCCAGCGGCAGCGTCTCCCGATAGACGTTCTCCCCGATGGCGTCCCAGATGATGACCTCCACCGAGTTGACGTCAGGCAGGCTGTAGCGCACGTCGTCCTCGGCGCGAATGATGCCTCGGAAGTAGACGGTCTGGCCGGCCCGGTAGATGGGCCGGTCGGTGTAGACGTGAGCGCGGTGCTTTTCGTACTGCCATTCCTCCTGCAACCCAAAGTCCCAGGGGAAGATGCCCGCCCTCCAGTCCCAGCCGGTCCCGCCCAGCACGAACGGCTCCCGCGCCACGACGTACCAGTCGTCATAGTAGACATCTTCGTCCAGGGCGAAGCGGGCCAGGCCGTCTCCGTCGGTGGTTGCCGTGCCTCGGTCCTTGCCATCATAGCCTTGCAAGGTCAGCGCGAGTCCGTCGGCGGGTTGCCCGGTCGCCAGATCGGTCGCCCAGACCCACATCTCGTCCCGGCTTTTCTTGAGCGTCAGATTATACTTGGAGACGACCAGTAGTTTGCGATGGCCCCAGTGATCGTAATCCACGCCAGGGGCGCGCACATCCAAAAAGTAGACGCCCGGCTCCAGCTTTCCCCCGCCCTCGACCAGGTCCACAGGGGCGGACATAGTCTCGTTGAGCGGCGCTTCGACGGGGATCGACCACTCGCGGATCGGGTTGGCGGCGGGCTGGTACTCCCACCAATCCCGTTGGGCGCGGAAGAACGATTCCAGGTCCAGCCGGTAGAGGCTCAGGTCGAGCCGGGTGGTGTTGAGGTAGCCGACAAAGAGGCGGGCTGGTTGGTTCGCGTCGTAGGCACCGACCATGCCGGGCACGTGGACTTGAATCCAGGGATCGAGCACGGCGGTGCGGAAGCGCACGGTCTTTGCCTCTCCCGTCGTGTTGCCGTAAGGATCGGCGATGTCGGGGCCGATGCGCACCTCATAGTCGGTGGAGGGTTGGGCGCCAAAGTCGAGCACAAAGGTGTTGTCCCAGGTGTTGAAATAGGTATAGACCCGGGCCGGCGAAATGGGCGGCGTCATCTCCAGATTAGGCATCACCGTGCCCGGATCAATCGGCGTGTTAAAGACGATCTCGAAGGCGGTGTAAGGGTAGGCATCCGGCTGGCCGTCGTGGGGTCTGGTGGCGACGATGCGCGGCAGGGGAACGGTGGTGAATTGCCATTCATAGTCGCTCTGCATGCCGCGACCGCCCCCGGCGCTCCGCACGCCTGCCTCCACCTGCGCCGTGTAGGTCGTGTCAAAGGTCAACTGCTCGTCGGGCGTGAAAGTCACCGTATCTTCCTCGCACTCGTAGGCACCGGCCACGCCGCGCATACCGGTGCGCAGATGGAACGACTCAACTGCCGAAGCGCAATCCACCGGCATGTTGAAGGTGACCTGGATAGCAGTGTCTACCCCTACCAGTTCGGCGTCCTCCAACGGCGAGACCCACACAACCTGGGGCGGCTGGGTCGAGAACGTCCAGACATAGTCCTCGGCCAGGACGCCGCCAGTGGTGTCGCTGAGACCTGCCGCGACGCGAGCGGTGTAGGCGGTCCCGCCAGCGAGAGCCTCGTCGGGGGTAAAGACGTAGATGGAAGTGTTGAGCCACTCGCCGCTGCCCTCGATGGGCGGGTCGAAGGTGACCGGTTGGGGCAGGTCGGCGTAGGCCGGATCGCTGATCGCCGTCAATGGGACAACGGGGCGGTTAAAGATGACGGTGATGGTGCTCGCGGCCTCCACGTCCTCCGTATCGGGGGCAGGGATCACCTGAGTCACCTCCAGGTAGCCGACGGTGCGAAAGCGAAAGCGGTAAGCGCCATCGAGCGCGTTGCCGTCGGATGCCTTCGCCTCCTGGCCGACGGTGACGTGATACTCGGCGTCTCGTGTGAGGTCGCGAGCTGGCTCAAAGCTCACCGTGCGCTCGTCAACCCACTTGAGGTGGCCCTCCATCCTGGGGCTGACCCGGAAAGCATCCTCGACCGAGTCGTGATCCATCGCCCGATCAAAGATCAGGACGACGCTTCCATCGGGCGGCAGTTCCTCGCCCCGCTCCGGCGTGCGCTGGATGACGACCGGGGAGACGGTCTCGGGCGGGGGAGGGGTGTAGGGAGGCGGCGTGGGCGGGGGAACAGGGGTGGGAGTACGGGTAGGAGCAGGCCAGAGTCCACAACGGCAGGCCCCCAGAAACAGACTGGCCACTGTGATGAGCGCCAGCGCTTTGTAGCGTCGTAACTTTGTCATCGAATTATCCTCCTCTGAAAATAGATCTGTTACCAATTTGCGTCATTCCGAGCGACCGAAGGGAAGCCTGCCCTGCGACCAGCGGGAGTGTCGAAGGGTCGAGGAATCTCCACTTTCGCAAGCAAAACCACCGGCGAGATTCCTCCGTGTGGCGGCACGGTGTGCCGCGCTGTCGTGGGGCGACCCTGCAGTGGCGTAGGCCCCTACGGGACTGCGCCCACGTCGGCACACGGCCACACGACGCTGCGACTCCACTCCGCTGCGCTCCGTGCCGCTACTAAGAAACTTCCCTGTTACCGTCATTTCGAGTGACCGTAGGGAATCGAGAAATCTCACGTTACGGGATTGGAGACCCTTCGACTCCGCTGCGCTCCGCTCAGGGTGACGAATGCGTCGAGTTTCTTGCTCACTGAACAACGCCGCGGCGTTGTGGATTACTCGGAATGACGAGCGCCTGTAGCAGTTAAGCAAAACCGCCCTACATTTTCGTCCTTCTGGGTGAACGGAGTTCATGGTGATTCCTCACGTTTTCACGCATCACGTTTCACTCAGTATATCACAGGACTCGTCATCGCGGTAGCAAACCTGTGACACACTCAAGACGTTCGAGGCAAAGAAAAGGTTCCAGGATATAACGCAAATCAGAATGGATACGGGTATAATTCAGAACTCTGGGGGACAGGTTTCTTTTTTCTCCAGACTGTATCTTTTCAATAAAACGGGGCTATGTAGCCGAGGTTTCCATACCTCGCGGGCCTGCGCGCTATGGAAAGCGCGGCTA
>DAOTUB010000203.1:0-7115 GCA_034437455.1 Anaerolineae bacterium
TGCCGAAGAGATGGTTATTTGCTTGGAAAAGTACCTCAAACATCGTTTTGGTGAATAGAAACCGCCTCTATATGCGTTCGCTTTTTGGCACAGAATAGAAATGCTGTCTGTATGCGCAAAAATAAGGTCTCAGGTGTGATGAACAACCACCATAGTAAGTGTAAGTAAGCCAACGGATTCCAGGGAGAAAGGCGCACAGGCATATTGTCCTTTTCTTCTTCTCGTGCACGTACGACCTCTGGATGGACTTTTCCTTCAATCCACAACTCAGGTTGTGGCTGTTCAACTTTTTGCTTTGGCTTCTCAGCGGCAACCTCGACTTGTTGATGCGCTTTCCTTTCCTCGTCCAGGGAATTGGCCATATTGAAAGCTTTGTGTAGGTAACGGGTGACATCCTCGTGCTCTGGATCTAGGGCCACTACCTGGGCCAGCAAATCCAGGGCTGCCTTCCGGTTACGGCTTCGGAGAGCATCCAATCCGCGCTGATACAGGTCAGCCAGGTGAGTCTTGCGTTCCAATTGTTCCAAATCAGGCAGTCGATCCTTTGCTTCTGGGTACTCATACGCGAGGTCACGCGCTATATCTAGCGCCTCCTGGTACTGTTTGTTTTCTTGCAACGTTCCAATCTCTCGAAGTCGGGCGGTTAGGACTTGGCTGCGCATCTTCTGTTCGATCTCAGTAGCCTTGCCAAATAGCTCGGCCTCTTGGTAAGCTTGTAATGCGTTCTCAAGGTGATTGCTCTGCAGTGCAGCATCTCCCCGCTGTTGCCAGATACGCTTTCGTTCAGTCATAGCCTCTGGCTGCTTGGGGTTCAGTTCTAATACTTGATCGTAAAGATCTAGCTGCTTATCCTCGCTTTCAGCGATCTGGGCTTCGGATAATAAGGCTTGAATCAAACGAGAGCGGGCAGCGACGGGCTGGTATGTGTAAAGCCGTTCCAACAGTTCTCGCGCCTCTTTCACCTGTCCCTGGGCTAGTAAGATGTCGGCCAGGAGTTGACTGGCTTTCACGTGATTAGGATTCAACCCAATCGCCTGGCGTAGTAATCCAATCGCCTCATCTAGTTGCCTGTTCCGGTACATCCCCGCCCCAGCCTGGTAGAGATTCTCGGCCACAGGCTCAATGCGATCCAATTCATCCTGCACGCGTTCGAGCGGCTTGTGTTCGGTCAGCCAGCGGCGAAGAAGTTCGACGCGGAAACGATATCCTTCGTTTCCATCGGCTGGCTCAATCAGATCCCAATCTTGTAGCAGCTCCGGTGCGGTCTGCAGTTCACGGATCACGACCCGCACGCCACTCTCGTGCAGCAATTGCTCCAGTTCATCCTGGGTGATGGGGCCAGAACCGGACTCTGCCAGGGCAGAGGCCACCACCCGCTCGGCTGGTGGTAACCCATCCCACAGCCACTCTAGCGTGTTGCGGCTAGCCTCCAGCGCGCCGGGGACGACAGCGTCTACCTCTTTCGGCGTCATCATAGGCGGCGTTTTTAGTTCTTCATCGTAAGCCTGTTCCCAGACGTGGGAGCAGATCTGCTGGGTGAGGAAAGGATGACCGTTGCTCAACTCGTAGACCCGCTGTACTGTCTCGTCGGGCCAGTGCAGTGAGTCGTTTCGCTCCGAGAGTCGCACCAGGTCAGCGGTATCCGTCTCGCTCAGCAGGGAGACGCGCATAGCGGGTGTCCCCTTGAAGAGCGAGAGGGCGATGGTGTCCAGGTCATCCACGTTGCGCCCGATGACGAACACGAACTGGAGGCGCGCGCGGTCTTGAGCCAGCAGCCCTCGCAAGTAAGGGAAGAAGGTCTCGGACGCCTGTTTGGCCTCGGGATCTGCCAACACGTCGAACTCGTCAAAAAGCATTACCAGCGAGCAACCCTCCGGCAGCGCGTCCAGCGCAGCAGGGAGCCATTCCTCACGGAAGGCAGACTCAGGACGATCGTCAAAATCGGGATCGGGTAGGTTCAGGACGTGGGCTATCTCGCGGGCCAAATTCTGTAGCACACGCCCCAGGGGCCAGGCGGCCTTGTCCTGCAGGTCGAAGTAAACCGGGCAATACGGACCTTCATTCGGCAGTTGGGTCTCTAGTTGTTGCAGCACCGAGGTCTTGCCGATGCGCCGCTGCCCATAGAGCACAATAGCATTGTCCTGCGGCCGGCGCAGCACGCGCACCACCTCGCGCAGCACGTCCGCCCGCCCGATGAAGGCTTCGCTGCCGCCGACGGGGTTGCCAGCGACGTAGGGATTGATGGGTTGCGCCATTACTTTTCTCCTGGATTACGCCAGATTGCCTGTATCCATATTATACTCACCGACCACGCTTTGTCTAGGGGGTCTCTAGGATTTCACATGGTCGGGGTGTGCCGCGCTCTATATCTGGGCCGAAATCGCGTCTTGCCCACAGATATAGGGCGTGGGTGCCACACTCGCTTTGAACACCAGGCGAAATCCCAAAGAGCCTGTCTAGGTACTGGACACGGTTCTGCTTAGTGATGTCATTACCCTTGCTACGAACAGGTTTTTGGACTAAAATAAGACTACGGGACTACGGTGGGAAATGCCGATGTATAAAGCCGAACGATCTGAGGGGGATGAGCGATCTCTCCAGGGAGAGATTACATTTCTGGAACCATGCAAATTCTGCTACCAGAGGGTTTCACAACACGGCATCAAGCGATATTGACTCAGTACCTGGCAGACGACCGCCAGCTGCATCCATCGGAGTGGCGCTCGCTGTACGACGGTATTGATGTTCTAGGCACTGCTCGGGTACAAACCGAGGAAAGCGTGCTTTCCTTCGAACAGTTATATCGGCACCACGTTGATGATCGTTTTGCCACCGACTATCTGGAGCGTTTGCTGACCTTGAGCAATATTGAGGCGCAAGCGCCAGCCCTCATCGCAGGGTTTGCCCGACAGATCGGTCCCCATCTGCAGGCGGTTGGTCTGCTGCGCTCTGATTTACCCGAGACTCGGCTATTCTATGCCTACTGTGTCTACTGGTGGCAGAGCTTCGCTCGCGGCTATGCGTTTGAGGTTCAAATCTTGCGCGACCTGCAGGAGAGCGGCGTTGAATTCTACACGCACGATATTCGCGATCCGGACGAACGCCGTTCCATCTCAGACTTGATCGTCCTCGATTTGACCGGCGACGTCAAGACCTCGACCTACTTTCTGCGTCAAGCGACGTCCCGGGGGTTGCCTAATGATTTCTATGTAACCCGCCTTTGGACAGGCGCTCAATACCGTTTGTTGACCGTCTTCCAGAAGCCAGCAGCGTGGGAAAAGATTGATGGCGACACTGTGGAAGGACAATTATCTGATCTGCTAGATCTGTTGCCGAAACCGGTCGCGTTGTGTCAAGACAATACGACACTGATCGTTGTGGAATACTCGATGTGGAAACAACTTGTATTGAAAGCACAGCGGGAGGAACTGAGTGATGAGTAAGAAATTATTGACTGAGATGGAAAAAGATGAATTCCAGGCGTTGATGGAGGATTACGTCACTCGCTCGGCGGAGCGCGACGATGCTATAACGTCCTCTACCTTCCTGGAGATGCTGTTTGACCTCCTAAAGCAGCGGACGTCCAGCGTTATCCAACTGGAGGGGCAGATCATCAACGGAGAGTTGGTTTTGACACCAACGGAGGAAGCAGCCCCGGTTCAGGTGCAAGGCAACCGCATTTTGCTGGGCGACTTGCAAGTTGTGGTCAGTCTGAAGGATAGTGCACTGCAACCGGCCTAGGATTCAGGATAGGTCACGCCCAACTTCCTCCCCCGATACTCCCCTGGATGTGCTTGCAAGTCAATCTTCATCGTTGGACGGACGGGCCACCACCCGCAGCGTCGCGTATAGCTCGGGCCTCTTCTCTCGCAGTTCAGAGAACAGCTCAGACGTCACCTCATACATCGGAACGCCTCGGTCGCCGTCGCTCCCCAGCGTTTCCACCACCGCTCGCGCCGCTGCGGAAAGATCCTCGTCCTCATCGCTTGGCTGGCGCCAGCGTTGGACCGTCTCCTGCACCGTCGCCAGTATTTCCCGTAGGGGCGTCTTCTTCAGGCGATAATCCTCGTCCACGCGCCCCGGCGCTATCGCCGTCAGCGCGTCCAGCAGCGCCTCTGGCGCCCGTCCGCCGATCACCCGCGTTAGTCGTGGTCCATCGTACACGTGCTTCCGCAGCCGGAAGAAATCGTCGAACAGGTAGCGAATCGATTGGCCCAACGCTTCATCCAGCTCACTTTGCCACACGGGAAGCTGAGCGCGCGCTGCCTCGACTTGTTCCCAGAATACCTCACCAAGGCCCGGTAGGCGCTTACCAGGGGCGCTTTGCGTAATCGCCAGCCAGATGTATAGCGCCAGCGCCAGATCCTCGACCGGCATTCCCAATTGCATCTCAAGCCTTTCCACGACCTGCTGCTTGTAGTCGGCAGCGGCGAACAGCAGGGGAAGCAGCCGCTCCTCCCGGGCCAGGCTGGTGGTCAAGGCTTTCCGCTCGTCACCGGTGGCAGCGGCGAATTCGTACAACCGAAAGGCCGCTAACCCAATTTCTCGTGTCACTTGGATGCCCTCGCCCTCGTCCACGTCCGCCAGGATGATGGGCGGACGGACGCTCAGGTAAACCCGGCACCAGCGCAGCACGCGGTGGGGACGGGCGATGCCGGAGGCGTGTAACGCTCTGACCGGCTGGACCGTCTGCAACCAACGGGCGATCCCCCGGCGCAAGGGCAGCAGTGACTGGCGATTGACCGTCTCGCCATCCAGCCAGGTTTTGATCGCTACTCTGCCGGGGTCCGTTAGGAATTCCGGTGAGGGGAGCGACTCCCTGGACGGGATGGATGCACGCGGTCGATGCAACGGCTCGGCTGGTAGGGTGACCGGCTCGGCTCGCTCGCCAAAGGCAGCCATCAGACCAGCCGGCAGCGTCACCTGGTGATCGGAGGTCATAGGGCCATACAACACCGCCACCTGGGCCATAGTTTCGTCGTCGGCCTCGACGGCAGTGTCTAGTTCGGCGTACCGTTTCAACGCTGTCAGGAGATCGCGCTCATCGCTCGCTGCTGCCAGGACCTCGCGTAGGTGTCGCAGGAAGTAGCGCACCTTCCCCTTGCCCTCCGGTAATCCTCGGAACAAGCGTTGCAAGAGGGTTTGGTTAAAAGGGGTTAACAACACGCCTTCAGCGTTGCTACTCAGCCCAGCACAGCGATCGCGCTCAAGACAAGTTTTACACGACCAGCCGTTGCGCTCTCGATAGGCCGCCAGATACTGGCCTGCGAAAGCGGCGCAGGTCTCCTCGATGAGGAAGTAGGAATCAGCACCCTGCACGTCCGAGAGCCACAGTTTCTCTACCCGGTCGTCCACCGTGTCCAGGTAAGCGATCCGGTCGAGCAATTCCCGCCCTCGCTCGCCCGCGGCGAGCGCAGCCGGCGTCAGGCCCAGCACCACGTCCCAGTTGCCGCTGTCCAGCGTGATGAAGTAGTCGAGGAGATCGGTGGCGAACAGGTTGAGCGACTGCACCAGGTCATCGACCAGCAATATCGGGCGTATGCCTCGCTGCGCCAGATCCTCCGCGATACGGCCCAGCGCATCAGGCAGGTGCTGGCCCTCCATCAAGTGCTCGCGAAAAGCGGTCAGCAGATGATGGCGGAACTGTTCGTAGTCCAGGGGCACGGGCAGCGCCGTCTCGGACTTCAATTCATCCAGATCCTCGCGGGTGAGCAGCATTGCCGGCCCAGCGTCTGGGTCTGCCCCCTCCATGGTATTGAGGCTGCGGGCGATGTGCGGATGGATCCAATCCAGCAACCGATAGTAGAGGGCGTTGATCTGCTCGTCGGCGTCGAGGCAACGCGCCAGCGCCGTGAGGAGGAGCAACTTGGAAAGCGTTCGGGGCTTCCGCCGCGCTGCTTCCCATCGTCGCCAGGTGGTCTCACTGAAGTAGGCATCCGAGAGTAGGTGGTGGAACCGTTCGGCGATGCGCATCACGTCCAGTTCAGTACGCGGGATGCGGACGGTGACCTCGGCTCGTGCCGGATCGTGACGTCCGATCATCACCTGGAGCCACTTCATCAACTCCGATTTGCCGGAGCCAGCCGCACCGTAGAGCACAAAGACCCGATTGCCCGGTCGTGTCCCCGACGTGGTCAGGATTTGGTCCAGGAGCGCTGTCTCCGCGATGGTCTCAAGTGGCTGCTCCGGAGGAAAACGGCGCAACGTGACGGGAAAGTGGGTCGCCAGGAACAGATCTTGACCAATCTGATACCGTTGATCGGCGGTGGTGGTGAAAACCTGTAACCCGGGCTTATCCAAACAGGGCCACAAGTCGCTAGTGATTTCCATCGTCATCCCCTTTCCAAGCGATCCCTTTGTAGCGCCGATGCCCGAAATACGAGCGGGTCGGCGAGTCTTGCAGGGGGAAGAGGTCGATCTGTCCTTGCCGGGCCAGGTGGCGCAGCGGGGCCCTCACCGCTTGAGCTAAGGCGCCGTCGGCTCGGGCGTAAGGCAAGGTCTGGTCGAAGAAATTCTCCAGAAAAGATTGAAGCGTGCCTGTCTGTCTTTTCCACTGGGCGACGATCCCGCTGACCAGGCCTGGCCCATACACGCATTGGAATCCGCCAGCCACTCGACGACCCACGCCCAGGAATGCCATCACGCGCTTCCAAGCACCAATTTTCTCCTTGCTCAGCCCCCCAGTTTCCTCCACAGCGCGCAATTGGTTGGCCTCGGTGTGGACATCTGCCACGTACAGTCGATCTGGTCTGATGAAGATCTCTGTCAGCAGGTGAGTATATAGACCGTCAACTGGATGATCTAACGACTGCCTTTCTTTCTCAAGGCGACGCAATCTCTGTAGCAATTGCGCTGCAAAGTGGATGTCAGATCGCACGTGACAAGCACGATAGCCGTTCTCGATCTCCAGCATTCGGGCTGATTGGAGAAACGCCAGTGCATCGTCCACACTCTGTGGGGATGGGATACTGTCATCAGATTGGCGCACGATAAAGGCCACCTGGACGTTCTTTTTTGGGGGTTGAATCCCTTCGGCATTGCGACTGGCGATGTAACGGTAGATCGCTTCCAGTTCGGGGCCATACACAGTCTGGAATAACATTGTCAACTGTACC
>DAOTUB010000204.1:0-7460 GCA_034437455.1 Anaerolineae bacterium
GTTGGCTGTCAAAATGGGTCGAATTCCTGAGAGTGAAGAGGAGTGGAAGGCATTGGAAGAACTCGTGAGGTTGCTGAAAGGACATCCAATTGGCATAAGAGCAGCGGCAGCTCATGCAAGTCCGACGGCAGCAAAAATGATGTGGGCCCACATTCTCCAAGCGGTGAGAGGGGAGCGGTCACGATTGGTTGCGCTGGGATATGGAGATCAAGTCCAGTTGAATACCTGGGCCCCATTTGAAGTGACCTGGGGGCGAATGTCGGACAGAATGCGAGAGCAGTTGGTCCATTTGGGCGGCCTGCCTCGTCTGGCCTGGTATGACGTGGGTGTGGGTCAGGCGATCTGGAATGTCATGGCTGAAGTGTCCAGAGTGCAATGGGGAAAGATAGCCCGCTGGCAGTGGGTGGAACGAATAGGGGCAGGGCGCTACCGGATACATGGATTAGTAAAGGATTTTCTGCAAGAAAAAGCCCAGACCGAACTTGTAGACATGCGAAAGCGTTCCTGGGAATTTGATTATCCGCTGAAAGACCTATTACCAGGATGGCGATGGTGCTGGCCGAGTTTCCCCCATCCCGGTGGGGGAATCCTGCCACCATGGAGATGTAACCAGGGTACAGAAACTAGCGAAGCAATCGAGGGTAAAAAGTTCATCTGGCTTGACCAAGCACTGACACGGTTCTTCTGGCAGCCTGCCGAGGACCTGAATATGCGGGTTTCTCCCGAGGAATGGGTCGTGGGGGTTCGCCGCAAGCGTTTGCGGGATGTATCTGGTTACCTTATGGTTGCAGCGGCCTCACTTGGCATTCCAGGTATGATCGCATCATTTTTGAATCTACCAGCATCGTTAGCATCTTGGAATCTCGTAATACTTTTTATTTTGCTGACATCACTTGCCGGAATGGTCGTAGGGTGGATATGCTTCTTTGTGGCCACAATAGACTTGAGGCGAATGGCCGGATGGCGTGAGCGAGGTCATGCATTTCCAGAGAAAATCGGCGAGACCAAGCCTGCTCACAGAGCTTCAGAGGATCAAAATCGCTCGCAGATTGATTGACTGCAAACCACGTGTTTTGGAAGTTGTGTTGCAGTTTACCGCGCCATCCCGAGGCTGGAAGTTTTTGACTTCTGAGCCAAGATGCGTTATACTAGATTGCACAAGTAAAGCCTCGCGGCTCTGACCAGCCCGAGGCGGTGACCAAGGCGGTGGGGCCACCCTGGCAGGGATATTTTAGCACACGGCCTGCCCGCTGTCAAATTGGGGGTAGTGTTCAAACCGAACAGATGAGCTAGAGTTTCACATTGGACACTTTTTACTAATCGGTTATACTGTTGCCTTCCGAATCCACTGGTGGAGGGAGAACAACAGTGAAAGAAATGCGTGAGATAGGGCACATTTTGAAAACCGAGCAAAACCTGACATCCGCTGACATTGCTTGGTTGGTGGGGATAGCCGAAGCGATCCTGCGGGCTTTTGCCTGGGATGAAGGGCGACCAATGCGGACTTTGGCGGATGTCTTGGGCATTTCGCCCACGACACTCTACACAGTGTTGCGTCTGGCGGTTCAGGCTCTGATGCTGGTTCGTCGGAGCAAGAAATCGCTCGAGGTATTGGCGGACAGCGTTTGGGAGTTGCAGAATCGGTTGACACAAGTAGAGCAAACCTACGACGCGGCGCAAGCTGAGGTTCAGCGCCTGACGAAGGCTCTGACCAAAACCCAGGTACAGGTGGTCATGTTGCAGGCCGAAATGGCGCGATTGCAAGCACAGTGGACGGTGTCGCTGAAACGATTGATTGCGGTGCTCAAGTTGTCGGGCCGCTGCACGGTGCGCAGCATCGTCGAAGTGCTGGAGTACGGGTTTGGGGTGCCCGTTTCGGTCGGGTATGTGCAAGGGGTTATCGCCGAAGCCGGCATGAGTGCCCGCCCAGCGTTGGAGCGATTGTGGGAGGTCATTCCTTTGTCGGGAGCAGTCAGCATCGACGAAGTCTTTTTCAAGGAGTTGGGCCGCAAGATATTGGGCGTGGTGATCGTCGATCCATTGAGTGGCTTGATCCTGCGTTTGCAGCGGTGTAGCGAACGGAGCGGTGACGCCATCGGCAAGGTGATCCAGGACTTTGCCGAGGCCGGGTTCGAGGAAAAGGTCAAACTGTGCCTGACCGACATGTACGCCGGATACCTGGAACCGGTGAAAACCTTCCTTCCCAAGGCAGTGCATCAATTCTGTTGGTTCCATATCAATTGCTTTCATATCGGCGCGAAGGTCCATCAGGCTAAACGAGCTTACGAGCGGGCGGTCAAAGCCCTGGTTGCCTTTGACAAGAAGCACCATAGCCCTCTGTCGGATGCAGAACGGCAGGAACGCCGAGACCTCGTAGTTGCTCGTGACCAGGCCCAACGCCACTGGAAGGGCGCCCAACGTTTCCAACGCTTGCTGATGCAATTGCTTTGGTCGCCCACCCTCGACGCGGCCTCCATTCGTCTAGAGCAACTCATCCGTGTGGCAGCCAAAGTGCAGAACCCATATGTGAAAACAATGGGGGCTTTTTTGGAAAAACATCGTGTCGGTTTGCTGGTCTTCTACACCTGCCTGGAGAGTAGTCAGCATACGCTGAAAAGATTGTCACATTCCCAACGAAAGTGGATCCCATTGATCAAACGCTGGGCGCTCCCCATCACCTCCAATGCTGCCGAACACGTGTTCCGTTGTCTGCGCCGCTACACTAACCAGATGGATCACTTCGGTACCAAGAACGCCACCCAGCGTTTCTTTGACCTGTTTGCCTTTTACTACAACTTGCGTATCTTGCGAACTGGTAAACGCGAGGGAAACTCCCTCTTGGCCTCAGCGCACGTGAACGTGAAGAAACTCTTCGGCACAGATGACCCTTACACGATATTGGGTTTTCCGCCTGCCTCCCAGACCTTCACGCTGGTCAAAAGTGTCCAATCAGATGGCAGATAGGGAGATGTGCTCAGGCGGTTCTGTGAACACTACCAAATTGGGGCGGGCCGTTCTGTTTGCGCGAACAGGCACGCTCTCCTATCGTCGAAAGGCAGGGACTTGCAAAAATCTAGCAGCAGCCCACCACGACCCCTCGGACGAATTCCTCGCTGCATAACAGATTCTCGCTGCTGATTCTCCGTTTGTTGCAGTACTTACAACACGTCGCCTTTACACTGTGGCTAAAACCACAGAGGAGGCGACGATGTTTGGCAACAAACAAGCGAAAAGAGAAAGACTGGAGCAGATGGCGGATGTGATTGAGCAGCATTCTGAGGGCATCTCACAGAGCGCATTGGCTCGGCAACTGGGCATACCTCGCTCGACGGTCAAACGCGACCTGCCTACACTGGAACAAGCCGGTATCTTGCTGGCTGAGGACGAGCGTGGACGACTCCTGATGTTTCGACGTCTGAAGTGAGCGCGCCATCGGCGTGCCAATTTTGCAACTCAGCCGCCGGATGTTTACATTTTTCGACCACAAGTGTGATATACTGGTTGCAATCAACACCACAGGAGAATGATAATGAGCCGTGGAATGACGAGGGCCGAGCGACTCCAGGAGATGGAGCGCATCTATACCCAACACCGGGGTGGACTGACTGACATAGAGATGGCTGAACGGTTGGGCGTTGATCGGACGACAGTATACCGAGATCGTGTGGAATTGGAATGCCATGTGCCGTTCCAGGAGATTGAACACGGACGGTGGGCGATTGATCGGATGAGATACCTTTCATCTATCCGCGTGAACCTGACCGAGGCCCTGGCGCTCTACCTGGGAGCGCGGCGCACGTCGCGCCATACCCGCACGGGACAACACCACGTCGTCAGTGCGTTGGAAAAGCTGGCGGCTGCGCTGAAACAGCCGATGACCGAGCGCCTGGTCAAGGCGGCGACCACTATCTCTGACCAAGATCCTCAGCCAGAGCGTGTGGCCGTGCTGAGAACGCTCACACAAGGCTGGGCCGAACACGTCAAGGTGCGCATCACCCACCGGACGCTCAGAGCCAGGCGCGCGATGACCTATACCATCAGCCCGTATCTCATCGAACCGTCGCTGTGGAGCGATGGAACGTATGTCGTCGGGCACAGTGACGTGCACAATGGGCTGGCGACGTTCAAGGTCGAGCGCATCGAGCGGGCAGTCCTGACCACCGAGCGTTTCACTCCGCCGGATGATTTTGACGAGCAGAAATTGCTCAAATTCGCGTGGGGCATCTGGTACAGCGACGAGGAGCCGGTGACGGTCAGGCTCAAGTTCACCGGGCATCAGGCAGTGAGACGGCTCAAGGAGAGCATCTGGCATCCGGATCAGAAAATCAGCGATAACGAGGACGGCAGTTGTGTGTGGGAGGCGCGGGTGGCCGAGCCACGGGAGATGGTGCCGTGGATTCGGGGATGGGGGGCGGACGTGACAGTGCTGGCGCCAAAAGAGCTACGTGATCGAATGGCTGGCGAGGCGCGGCGGCTGGCGCGACGGTATGGGTGGCAGGTTCACCGGGGCGGTCGGGACAATTCGATGGAGGACAAACACCAGTTTTTCGACGATTTCTTTGGAGAATGAGCTATGGAACTGTATCCTTTTCAGAAACGAACCTATGACTTGCTTTCCGCCGGGCAATCGGTCGTCCTGCAGGCGCCGACAGGGGCGGGCAAGACGGCGGCCGCGCTCTACCCCTACCTACGGGCCTGGGAAGAGGAGAGTGACTTCCCCCGCAAGTGCATCTACTCGGCGCCGCTGCGAGTACTGGCGAATCAGTTCTGGGATGAATACGAGGAGCGTGAACGCAACTTTGGATTTACACGCTCGATGGCAGTGACGATCCAGACCGGCGCGCGGCCCGAGGATCGTAAGATGGAGGGTAATCTCATCTTTACCACCGTGGACCAGACGCTGAGCAATTTTCTCAACATCCCCTACGCGCTCAGCACAAGCCAGGGAAATCTGAACGCCGGGGCGGTGATGGGATCCTATCTCGTCTTTGACGAGTTGCACCTCTTCGATACAGAGAAGATGCTACCCACCGTGTTGCACCTGCTGCGCATGCTGCGCGGTGTAGTGCCCTTCCTGGTTATGACGGCCACGCTCTCTGAGGAGATGGTGCGGGCGCTGGCAAAGCGACTGGACGCCGAGCCGATCGTGCTTTCGGCGGAGGAAGCGGCCGCCATCCCCTCGCAGCACAAGACCCGCCGCGTGCACGTCGAGAACCAGGAACTGACCGCTGCGGCGGTGCTGGAGAAACACCAACGACGTTCCATCGCCATCTGCAACACCGTGGGTCGGGCACAGGTGCTGTTCGAGGATCTGCGCGATCAGGTCGGCCCCAAGACAGAGATTCGTTTGCTCCACAGCCGCTTCCTGCAAAAAGATCGAGAGGCGAGCGAGAATTGGCTACGGCGCGAGTTTAGCAAGAGGAAGGATGATTGTGTTGTCGAGAGCGCTATTCTGGTCGCCACCCAGGTGGTGGAGGTGGGGCTAGATATCACCAGCCAGGCGCTCCACACCGAGCTGGCCCCGGCCGCCAGCGTGATACAGCGGGCCGGCCGTTGCACCCGGTATAGAGACGAAGTGGGTGACGTCTACGTCTACCGCCTGCCGCTGAACAAGCACGGAAATCCCAACTACGCGCCATACGTTGGCCAGGAGAACTGCCGCATTTGCGCAAAGACCTGGGAGGCACTGACAGCTCGGTCGGGTGACGTCTTCGACTTTGGCGTGGAACTGGCGGTGGTGAACGAGTCCCACGGTGAGGCCGACCGGCGTATGCTGGATCAACTGAGCGCCAACCGGCACTACCTGGTCAACCGCATCGCCGAGACCATTGCGGCTCAGGAGCGCGGCTCGGCTCGTGAATTGATCCGCGACGTGGACAGCCGCACCGTCATCGTCCATCCTGACCCACACAGCGTCGAGAACCCCTGGGTCTACGAAGGCTTTGGCCTCTACAAGGGCACGCTCTTTGGAGCCTACGAGGCGCTGCAAGAATTGACCTACGAGCTGGATGAAGATTGGGCGCTGATGACAGCCGAGCCGGTGCAGGAGGAGGAATCCTCACGCGCCCCGACGGTCTGGAAGTGGTGGCAGGTTGGGTGCAAAAAAGACCTGGAAGGTGCGCTTTTCGTGGCCATCAATCCGCGACTCGCTCGCTACAGCGCAGAGACCGGTTTCCAACTGGGTGTGGAGGGCGAACTAGACTGGCGATCACCGCCGCGCGAGCGGAAGGGGAAGCGTAGGGTTTTCCCGCCTTACCAACGCGAGACCTTCCAGGAGCACGTGGGGCGGATGCTGCGCGTCTACGAGCATCCCTTCTACGATCAGGAAAAAGATCGTCACTGTCTGCCCCTGGGCGAGGAGTTGGCCTACGCTGCCCGCCACCTGGAGGACATACGCGGCTGGTCGAAGGGAACGCTGGACCGGCTGGCGCGGCTGGTTATTGCCCTGCACGACCTGGGCAAACTGGACCGACGCTGGCAAGCGTGGGCCCACCGCTGGCAGAAGGAGATCGGCGCGCTGCGTGGGGAGGAGCTCGCCGTGCCCGAAGATTACATGGCGGCCCACACCGATTACGACAGCCAGGACGATGCGGAGGAAGCGTTGAGCCGGAAACTACACCGTATGAAGCCCAACCACGCCGCCGAAAGCGCGCAGGCGGCGGAGGATTTGCTATGGGCGTGTACCGGCGAGGAGGCCCTGGTGCGGGCGTCGTTGACCGTCATCGCCCGCCACCACAGCGCCGGGGCCAGGGGGCGCTACGGCGATTTCCGCGCCCATCCCGCCGCGCGAGCGGCTCTGGCGGACGTGCTGGAGGCGTTCGACCCGGCGCAGGTGCGATGGCGTTTCGCGGAAGGCACGCTGGCCCGAAAGCTCGTACGCCCGGACCGGCAAGAGGAATTGCTGCCCTATCTGCTGCTGGTGCGCGCGCTGCGGCTGGCGGACCAGCGGAGTCAGGAGGTGCAATGACAGAACAAGCTCTCATCGCGACCTTGGGCACAGAGCCGCAGGTCGTGACCTTGGCGCTGGACGTGCTCCGGGCCAAGGGGTACGACATTGACAGGCTCATCGTCATCCACACGACCAACCGGATCATACAACCGGCCTTGGAGCAATTGGAGCAGGCGTTCCTATCCGGTGATGCGCTATCCTACCATACAGTTGCTATTGACGGACAGGACGGCCCCATAGCCGACGTCGCCGCCGAGGCCGACACTGCCGCCGTGCTGCGCACGCTCTATCAGGTGGTGCTGACTGAGAAGCGGGCCGGTCGGCTGGTGCACTTGAGCATCGCCGGGACGCCATCCACGGGAAAGCAAATGCCACACGTGATCGTCTTCGTCGAACAGGAGTTGCGCCACCACCATACCGTAGACCGCCATCGGTTTGCGTCCCCCGGCGATGCTCAAGTGCACCAGCCGACCGGCCCGCTTCTCAGTCAGCACCACCTGATAGAGCGTGC
>DAOTUB010000205.1:0-10555 GCA_034437455.1 Anaerolineae bacterium
GTGCAGCCGTTGGGCCAGAGATGCGTCCACTTCCTCCTCGACGTGCCTGAGGAACCAGGCGTGGACGGCGCGTCCCAGCGCGGCTGGAACGGTGGCGGGTTCGTCGGCGTTCAGGGTGATGACGGCGGCAAAAAGCATCTTGGGTTCCTTTGTCTATTCAGCCGGAGAAAATTGCACAAAGAGAGGCACCGAAGCGATGGTCTCTTTTCCTCCAGTCATGTACTGCATCGGCCAGCATTCTCCTCGGCAGGCCAACACCATCCCCGCTGACATTGGTTTCGTGCCACCGGTGTAATCGGCGATGATCTGATGGGGATCCAGGTCGTGCTCTACTGCCTCTTGCGCGTAGATGCGATAAACGGCTCGGTATGCCTCTTTCAAGTCAAAAGCGTCTTTGAGTGTCTTGATGGTTAACTCACAGCGATCTTGATACCGCTCTTGCACCTCCATTGCAACCGGCAGCGATCCACTTTCGCCGGCAGTGGCGATCAACCAGCAAACCCGCAACGGTTCGCCGCCGGCCTCCTCGTGACTCAGGTGGTATTCGATGGCAGGATTGTGAGATAGCCTTTTTGGATCCTCACCCTCTCTCCCTGGCCCAATCAGTGCGATCAGGCCGGGAAAACGAGTTGGTCTTTGCTCCTTGGGCACCAACACCAGCGGTGGCTGCCTGCCCAGCGCCAGGTACAACACCCATAATCCTACTGCCAAAGCCACACCAAAGGCGAGCAATTGGATCAATTGGCTCGACGTTCGCCCCAGAGTCACCTCCAGCCAACTGCCGGTCAGTTCGGTCACCAGTGGTACCAGTAGACCAGAGATGAGCAAGAGCACCAGATTGCGATGGCGACGCAGCCAATTCGTCAGTGTGCGCATATCCTCACCCTCCCCTCAGATTCTGAACCACAAATCCAACCACTGCCTGATAAGGATCGGGCCGTACATCCGAGCCCAGCATCCCCATAATCTCTTTTAGCCCTTCTACGGGCGTGCGCCGTTGTCCATTGGGCTTGTTTTTGCCCTTATAATTCTCCAGCAACAGCGCTTCCGATATGCCCTCAAACCCATGGCCAATAATAGTCCGATGGCGCAACATTATCAATCGATCAAAGGCGTTGATCCGATCCAGCAAAGCGACGTATTTTCTTCGCTCACCGGGCGAAAGCAGCGATTGACCTTTCTCATCCAATCCCTCTCCCTCTGCCTCGCTCGTGGCATAACTCAACAGTGCTTGATACGTTGGCCGGGCGATCCTCTCCCATTCGAGAGGTCCCCCATCGACTTTCTGTGCCTCCAAAAAGGCCAGCAACCCAGGATTGGCGCGGATCTCGTCACTCCAGCGGCGTTTGGTCTCCTCTTTTACCGCTGGCCCGAGGTCAGTGGGCAAACCGAGAATGTACTCCACCAGATAGCGTAGTACCGCTTCCTGGAAACGATAGATGCGGCCCAAAAAGTCGGCATAGCGTCGATGGCGATAGGTGATGACGGCATTCCAGTAGAGTTCGCGCAGCAACGCTTTTAGCCGCTGAGGGCCGATCTCCTCCTTCAGCAATGGGTCTAGACTGTGCCGCAACTGCTCCTGGATGAACTGGCGCACTACCCGATCGCCCTCCCGCAACGTCTGAAGTAGTACGGTCTGCGCTGAACGGAAATCAAAGGCAAAGCGCTGGGCCGCATAATCCACCAGCCCCGTCAATCCCGGAGCGACACCCAGCAGTTTCAACCGTGGCAGAGCATTGGCAAAGTCCATCCGCTGTAGATGCTCCATCGCGGCCGCTTCGCGGAGAGCGCTGGTAACTTGCTGACCCGCTCGCAGTTCCTGAGGCTCGCCTCCTTGCGGTTGGTACACGACGCGCAGCCGATCGCCAAAGTAGCGCACCCCCTGGAGCAGCAGTGCTGTGTTGCAAGCCGGAATACCCCCAACGATGGCCACGTAGCATACATCCACCTCGATATCCACCAGACTGGCGAGCAGATGGTCAAACTTTTCGAACGCCTCGTCGTACAGCGCCGGGTTGATGTCCTGGATCGGTTGCCAATCGGCGCTCTTCAGAGCATCGCCCAGCAACTCTGGCAAACGACGGGCAGCCAATGCAGCAAAGTGGAGCGTGTCATTGGCCCTGTAGATGGAGTCTGGCTGATCCGTCCCATATAGCACCAAATGGTTGATCCCCTCTGGGTGCTGAGATTCGACGTAACGGAGGCAGGGTTCGATGATGGGAAAGGTGAGACAAGTGGCGATCTCTTCATATCGATTCAACATCTGTTGCCCTTTCTCTCGCGCCGAGTGCGAGGGAGTAGTTTCTCTTTCTAGAACCAGATCTCGATTACCCACGTTGCAGAGAACGAGAACGTTCATACATCCTCCTATGAGCTCACCACGCGCACGTTGATGGCGCGCGGACCTTTTGCGCTCTGCTCCACGTCAAATGCCAACCGTTGCCCCTCCTTCAGTGTTGTCGAACCATCCACTAGACCACTGACGTGGACGAAAACATCCTGACCGCCATCGTCGGGTTTGATAAAGCCATAGCCTCTGTCGGGGAAGAATTTCCCAAGCCGTCCAGTGCGCTGGCTCTCTGATCTGGGAATGCTCTCACTGACCTCCATCGCCTCCAGCCCGCTGAGGCGTATCTCGACCCAACCCATCGGGAACGCAGGCCTCCCGTTCACCAAAACCAGATGGCGGCTGCGCGGGAAAGGATCACCAGAGCGCCGGTCACGCTCTTTGGTCATTCGGTACCTGGATAGCAACCTTTCGAACTGCCTATTATCCTGGCGCAACATACTGCTTCCCAGAGTTTTACTCCCCCATCCGGCACCCCAACCGATCTGGATCAGGAAAGTATCTTCTGGCAGTTCAACCAACCGATTGATCAGATCGTCGTAGAAGCGTAGGGCACCCGTCGGGCCGCCGCGTCCTCTAAAGTAGGTCGCCTCGGTCAACAGGCGTTGACGGGCATACATTTTACCCAGAGCGGATAATTCTTTGATCCAGCGCCGTTTACCCCGCCAGCGCAGTTTGGCCGCCTCGGGGCTTTCAAACCCATAGTTTTCCAGCGTGATCTGCGTGTGGAGTACAGTGTCCTTCTTTATTCCTTCCACATCTACATCCAGCCCAGAGCGATCAGCTCCAGCAGTGGGGTAGATGCGCACAGTGTGCAATGCCAGATGCTCGCGGGCGGAGAGATCTTCGCTATCGCGCACGCGCAGCGCGCGCAGCCAGTCGTGGTTGGGATCCCGCCCAAAGAGCGCCTGCTCCAGGGGTTGCGCAGCCCAGGAACGCCGATCCTTCAAACGACTGAGGTCAGGTTTGCGCTCTTTGGCGTCGTAGATACCCCAGAACAGAAGGGTGCGCAGCGCGCCTTTCAGAGAGGAGCCGGGTAGGTAAACCTGGTCAAAGACGTCCTTGATCTGTTCGCTCACTTGTGAGCCTGGGCTCTCGGCGCTCGGCATCCCCTGAATCACATAGCGGAAGAGTTCCGAGTCTAGCTTAAAATCTGTAGGGTTGAGCAACTCGGCCGCCGGCCGGCCTATCAGTGCTTCATCGAATTCATCTTCTCCCATCACGGCATCGAATAACGTGTCTTCGTTTACGCGCCAGGTGCGGCCATTACGAGCGACAAAGTCATAGTCACGCAACAAGTCGCGACCACTGCCGATGTGAAGAGGGCTCAACGTTCTCAGTTCGAGGCTACAGTGTCGTGTAAGCTCAGGCATCACGCACCTCCTTCGGTGCTGGTGCTACTCCCACGGGACAGGCATAGCCCCAGCGCCAGATGGGATGAGCGTCCCATCCCTTCGGTTGTACGTCCGTCAGCCGTCCCCAGGGCGCGGGAACCACAGGCTCAAAGACTGATCCCTCCATCAACATACGTACCTGCCGCCGGCGCTGGGCCTGCTGACCAGGGGCGTTGAGCCAACCCGCTATTGTGACCAGGCGATAGGAGGCGTTGCCGCGCAACGCGGCGGGAAGCTCTTCCTTACGAGGCAGGTAACGGGAGAGAGTGAGCAACGCACTTTCAGACGCTGGCTCTGGCAGATCGAGTGGAGACGTCAGTGTATCCCAAGTGAATTGCCCGTAACCAACAGAACGCTCGCCGCCCAGTCCTCGATCACCCAGGTGCCATAGGAGCGTCTCCAGTTGTGTCTGAGCATCGGTGTCTATGCCGTCGGGCCATTGAACCCCAAACCAGAGTCCACAGTTTGGGGCATAGACGGTGCGCCCGATGCGATAGACGGCAGAAGCCGAACTAATCCGATCTACAGTGACGCGATCAACAGGCCGGGATCGCCACACCCGTCGTTCCTGGAGCTTGTCAGGGGAGAGGCTTTGCCACTCGGCGGGCAGAGCGTCAGTCTCTTCAACAGCGAGCCACACCTTACCTCCTTGCAGAAAGACCCCCTGCTCATCTTTCTGATCGGCGTAGGCATCCATCGGCTGCCGCTCAAGGATGCGTTTGAAGATAATGGGCGAGACGTAGCGCAGTCGCTTGAGCAGCTTGCGCTGACCAGGCTGTTGGGTCAATTCGACTTTGATAGCAGGAAAGGGAAACAACAAGAGATTGCCTGCACGCGGGAAGACGGAGGTAAGCAGAAAGGGAGATTGCCTATCATTGATGGGATCCGTAAATGCCTTCACCGCCGCGTCTCCCTCCAGATCGGCTAGTGTGGCGACAAGAGCAGCAAAGAGAGTATCGGAGGGACAGTGCGCTGCCGAATCCTCCTGTTCCAACCCCCGCAACCCAAAGTGAAAGCCCGTGCCGCGCTTGGGATCCAGACGATAAGTCGTCCATTGGGCCATATCAGCTCTCCTCAGGAATGGGCACGCCATCTTTCTCCAGCCAAGCCAGGAGTGCATCCATCTGCCCGGTCAGTTCTTCCAGGCTCTCGAACGGCTCTGACCGAAAGAGGCGCTCTTGCCTGTAATTGCTGCGCGCACGGGCATAGATGCGGATGTCGCGAAAGGCAACCTTTCCGGAACCTCGCGAGCCGCTGCCGCCAAGATAATCGTCCTCCAGAAGTTGCATACCCTCGATGACGTTTTTGAAACGGGCGATGTCGGCGGCCTCGTAGATGGAATAGACCAACTCCTCCGGGCCAAAGATGGCACCGGCGGGCACACGCTCCATCTGGCGCGGTGTGGCGGCCGAGGTGACGCGGTCAATGGCTGCCTCCCATTTGACCTCACTAAAGGGCAGATCTGTCTTGGCTGCGTTCAGTTCGGCAACGCTCTCCTTGGTCAATTGCACATCGCGTACGACCAGACGGGTGGAGGTGGAAAAATCCATCTGCCCCGGCACACCGTAGACGTGACAGACGATGCAATTGGCATACTCCTCAGCGTTCTTGCAGGTATGAATGTAGACTTGAGCAATACGTTGGTTCTGGGGCAAGCCATACAACTTTTCCATCTGAGAGCGCATCTTGCCCTTGAGAGATGAGCCGGGGATGTAAGGCCGGTCGGAGAGCGGGTCGCGGATGATGACGTTATCTACGCCGCCAACGGCGAGCGAGCTCTCTGCCCCACCAATGTGCAAGCCAGTTAGGGCTTTGATCTTGCACTCGATAAACACACGTCCGTAAAGATTAGCTTGTCTAGTCATTGCAATACCTCCTAATTGCCACCGTGGGCCTTGTGATAGGCCAGGATAGCCTCAAAAAAGTCAACGAAATACTGGAATCGCTGCCGATTGCCGCCGACCAGATCAATGGCATTGGCGAGGATATCGGTAAGCTCTCTCACTCCTTGACCTCGTTCGCGTTTGGCCTGGTAGGCCATCTTGGGCTTGAGCAGCAGAAGCTCGCGCTGGGATTGAGAGGCGCTCTGGCGTTCGGTGTCGTCCTCGGGTTTCTCCGGCCAGTTCATCTCAATGCGCCGCACGGTGCCAAAGATGCTGCGGATCTGGTTGGTGCTCAGCCTGCGGGCCAGGTCTCTGCCCAGTGCATTAGCTTCTTTGACCGTTGTCTCTGCATTGCCATCAACAATGATGGCACGTAACTTGTCTTGGTTCATCTTTCTTGCTCCTTTCTAATTTAGATCGCCGATTCATATTGTGCCGAGAGCTGTGCGTAGTTACCAATTAGTCGAGGCACAAGATCATCTACAACACTGTTCAACATCTTTGCGCATCTCTCCCATGTCAAGGTGTTCACACCTGCACCCTGTTCGATGAGTTCCTTGAGTCTATAGGCTGAAAAGCAATCAAAAAGCAGCGAGTTAGCAAAACTTATTCTGTCTCTCTCGCTGAGCAATAGGTCAAGCTTCTTGCAGTATCTATAAGCTTGCTCTCCTAGCATATTTTTAACCTCGAAAGCAGTTGCTGTTTTTCGATCCTTGACTTTCAGATGTAATGCCAGACTTCCGAGAATACTCAACAACTCATATAGATCTTCTACGGTACCTTTCGTCTGATCGTGAGATGTCATACCTTCTACAATCACCAAAGTGATCTCTGCTATAGAAGGCAAAGGAGGGGCTTGTGTATTGTCATGTCTGCTCAATTTCTGCTGCTCTTCATACCTTTCTATTTCATTTTCCCATTGCTGCCAAAACTTTGTGAAAATGCGCAAAGCAAGAGGTGAACTGACCAACTGCAACAGCTCCTCATCTTGTTCAAACAAGCGTAGTGCCTCATTGCTCGTTCTAAGTGTAGTATGCAAGAACTCGCCAATATCAGATCGTTCTACTGGAGCAATCTGAATAACTGGATATTGATTTAACCAGGAGTGTGGCATCCCTTGATCTCGCCCTGCAACGACTATATGCAGTTCAGGAGGACTGTTGTCAATTACACCTCTAATCGCAGCTTTCGTTTGACCGGCTTTGGTTGCCTCGATTTCATCTAGTCCATCAAGAAGAATGAGGAACTCTTGGCCGCTTTTCTCAAAAATGACGTGCGGTTTAGGATGTCTCATCAACTCAATATCAAGTCTCGCGACAAACTCCCCTTTAAGTGTCTCACTGGTAAGAAAAATTCGTTCGTTGAGATCCACGTATACAGGGATAGGCTCAGTAGGCTGCTCCTCCGGCTGCGTTGCTTCTAGGTTCGCCAGGAGATTTGATGAAAGTTCATACATAAGCCGATATAATATAGTTGTTTTGCCTGCGCCGGCTCTTCCGATTAGTAAAGTGATCGGTGAGATTTCCCCATCCAACAATTGAGCAGGGATATCATCACAACCGTGTTGAGCAAGTTCTGAGGTACCCGATGTTGACAGGGGAATCTCGGGGCCGAGAGCAGCAAGGTGGTAGTTTGCTATACAGTACTTGGAATAAGCTACCCACTCCTCCTTGGAAACATATGGAGCATCATCGTACCGATATAGATATTGTTTCTCATGCGGAGGAACCGGCTCGTTAGACTCTCCTATCCGCCACCAACAATCTCCAGGTTTCTTGTCGCTGATCTTTCTCTTGATCTCAAAAGGCTGCTCAGACTTGTTATACATTATCACAACATAGCCAACCAAACGATTTTGTACATATCCAAAACAGTACTCAAAATCCAGTCCTGGCTTGACGTAATTTGTGATCGCCTGATGATACTGCTTGGTAATGAACTCTTGTTGGCTCTCTATTGACCACTCCTTCCAACCTCTCGGTATGGGATTGCGAGTGCACTGATCTTGAATACCGGGAAAGAGTTCCTGATACTCATCAACATCTGTTCGGTCGGAAGGTGACTTGTCTCGTACCCCAAACAGCAAATAAGCTGGTTTACCACGCCGCCGCCCAGTGTTGGCTAGAGCGATCATATCTTTGACAAAATCGGCCCTAGTTTCTTCACTGTCCCGCCCATATACAACGTACAGTTGAGATTTTCGATCCATCAGTCCGTTTTCGGATTGGAGAGCCAGATCGAGAAATTGATCCAGATCGAATCCGCTCACACTTCATCCCCCTTCCTTGCAAGGAGTTCAGCCCAGCGAGCAGCCGGGCCAAGCGTCTCAATGGACCGAAAATCATCCTCCTGGAGAATATCTCGCAGTTGTTTAATCTCTACTTGCGCCTCTTTCTCTCTCTGCTGACCCTCCATCCGCTTGAGGTAGTAGGCACTGCGCCACATCCACGGTCCCCAGTAGGGTTTGCCACGCCTATAAACAGCATCGGTAAAATGAGCATAGAGCCGCAAAAGAACGTGCAGCAGCGTCCGGCGAATGTCCAGGCCCCCATCGTCCTTGGGACTCACCAACCTCGCCAACCATTCTTGCTTCTGCTGCAAGTCATTAAACTCTTCCCAAGGGATGGTTCGCTCTAGGAAGTGGAAGGCGTCCTTAGCGTGTCTATCGCCGGGGCGCTCCAGATCCTTGGCTGCATCAAGCGCCTCCTCGGCATCCCGGGCGGCCTGGTAAAGCGGATATTTACCTGAGTGGAGCGTCAGACCACCGGAGATGTGGACAGCTAGATTGTGTGCCGCAAAGCGAGCCAGGTCCTGACGAATGGTATTAGCCAACCCAGGTAGTACATCCCACGCACCGACGATAAACAGGTCATCGCCGCCCGAATAGATGGCATAGACTCTATCGTTGGTTTCGGCAGCGTTGATCTGACGGCACAACTCGCCCACCCAGCCTTCGAAAAAGAGCGACATGGCAAAGTTGAAAGAAGCTATGCGAGAAATTGTCGCGTTTTCCTCCATTCCCCACTTGAGTAGATCACCCAGGTCATCTACGTCCATACGCAACACGCCCAACCGCTTGACGCCACGGGATGCCGCTTGTAGATCTTCAAACGTGGCGATGCTGTCTCCTTTGTGTGGCGTGACATTGACAGTGTAGTGGAGTTTCGGAGCGATAGGACAATCACACCCTTGTGAAATGCGCTTGGCCGTTTCGGTCACGTCTGGTAGATCGTGCATTGCCAGTAGCGTCGCCCGCTGGACAGTATCGGGTAAGCGCAAGATGGCACGTCCGTTGTCTGCAATGAAACCTACCGTCAATCCAAAGGAACGTAGTGCCTCCGCATAGCCCGCTCGCTCGGTTTCCTCTGGTTCGATCTCTCCTAGCAACAAATAGCCAGCGTCGCGCAGATCGGTCCCCAGCGCTTCCAGGGATTTACAAAAGGCACAGATACGTCTTTCCTCTTCGCCACCTCTGTGCTCTATCCCGACCAGTCCATCATAGTGGCAGACCTGACATTCTCGCTCCTCACCACCTCCATCGCCCATCGGACCAAAGACACTTTCGGTCAACATGCTTGCGTCGTCGAGTTCCGCAAAACGGTGGCGTTTGGCTTCGTTCATCGCCTCAGATACTTTCCCCCATTTCTTACCAAAGTGTTTGCGGTCAAAGTCGTTCGTAGAAATCCCCGTCCAGCCTAACGCTAGATAGAGATCGCCGAGATGGTGAGTTAACAGCTTGCGGCTCACGTCGGTGCGAGCCTTTTCCATCTCTCCCTTCGCATCAAGAGGAGCTAGTAGATAAAAGTGTCCGCCGCTGGCGTAGAGTAAATTGGTGACCGGTAGCTTCAATCGACGCAATAAGTAGCGAGCAACTGCCTCGGTCAGCACCTGCAAGTAGAACGAGCGACCTCGCAACCCCTTTGCCGCGCCCTTGGCAGTAACGGTGTAGATGAAGTCTTGCACGCCGGAGAGATCGCCACCGACCAACAGCATCAATGACTCGTCGCGCCGCTTGCCCTTCAATAAATCATCAAGCGCCGGCTCGTTGAGCAAGCTCAGACAAGTCGCCAACGCTGCCGTGGTGCGGCTATGATCAAAGAGCGAAACATCGGGCAAGCTCTTGTAATAGGTGCCAGGGATGCACCAGGTGAAACGATGAAGCGCGTAGTAGACTCCTTCCAGATAGGTCGGCAGATCGTCGTCCGGCAGCGTCCCGATTGCCTCGGTAAATTCACCCCAGAGCGTATTGTAAGCGTTGCCTTCTTCCTTTTTGGGCAAGGCATCGCCGGGGAAAAGTACGTTCTTGTTCAGACTAAGTGGCTCTAGCGGCCAAAATTGCTGCTCGGGGCGCTGTTCCTCTTTCCCAACACGACACAAGATCGAGAGCAGTTGCTGTGTATCATTCTCAACCACCTCGTCGTGCTCGGCCGCAGAGAGCTGGGCAGCCAAGGCCACAACTTTGCTCAGGAAATCCTGGGGCTTGTGGTGATAAAGCACCGGGGCTAACCCACTATGCCAGCGCTCTGGCACATGGTCGTGGATGAACGAGACACTCCACTTGGCATGAGCGCCATGCTTGCCATAGTCCTCCATCCCCAAGGCCTGACTCTTTGCGCCCGGCTCCACACCCGCACGCTGCGCGAACTTACCGATGTCGTGCACGAGTCCCGCCAGCGCTGCCATGTGCACTTGCTCTTTGTTCATGAATTCATCGTTCATTTACCTCCTCCTGTATATTCCCACATGCTATTTCTTGTGCCTTACCTTTCACTTTCCGTTCCACTGCTATGGCAAACCCCCCGCCCCAACTTCCCTCGCTCACCACGATGATATGCAATGGCAATTCCTCCCCGCAGTTGCGGCACACCACGATGGCATCCTGCAGCATCTCCCCACAGATTGGACATCGACCCATTCACCTCTCCTCGGGC
>DAOTUB010000206.1:0-5916 GCA_034437455.1 Anaerolineae bacterium
CGATGGTGGGTAACGTGATAGCGAGAGCGACACTTCCTCTGGATCACATTGTCGAGCGTGCGGCATTATTTAACTTTGGGTCTGCCTCTACAGAGAGACCAGGCGTTGTGGAAGATGATCTGGCTCGAGCAGTCGTGGCGCTGTTCGATCAACTGGCGGCGCGAGATATAGACTATCTTCTCGTCGGAGGGTTGGCGCTCTTGCGCTATATTGACGGGCGGAATACAGAAGACGTGGACCTCGTTGTCGCCGCGTCTGATCTAGAGCGGTTAGAAGGATTGACTATTGAGGATCGAGAGCGCGATTTTGTCCGCGCCCGTTTTCGCGGTCTGCGGGTGGACTTTTTGCTGACTGAAAATCCTGTCTTTGATCACGTCAAACGTCATTACGTGGATAGTTTTACCTTTCGAGGGCGAACAATTCCCTGTAGCACGGTCGCGGGATTGGTTTTGCTCAAGTTGTATGCGTTGCCCTTTCTGTACCGTCAGCATCTTTTTGATAAAGTAGCCATTTATGAGACGGATGTGATGATGTTGCTCCAGGCGCACTCGGTGGAGATAGACGCCGTCTTTGAGATTTTGAAGGCGCATCTCTCTTCGGGTGACGTAGAGACGCTGCGTGAGATTCATCGCGAGATCGCAGCAAAGATCGAGACCCGACGTAGACGCTTCATTGACGAGCCAGAGTAGGGCAGACCTTCCAGTCTGCCAGGAGTTGGACTATGACCGAGAAATCACTCAAAATCCTGTTTCTCGCCGCCGAAGCGGTGCCTTTTGCCAAGGTGGGTGGGCTGGCCGACGTGGCCGGCTCGCTGCCCAAGTCGCTCCGGGCGTTGGGCCACGACGTGCGATTGATGATGCCGCGCTACGGCACCATCCGCAGCGACGAATTTGATCTCGCCAAGATCGGCGAGCCTTTCTCCATTTCGCTTGGGCGGGAGGAGGAATGTGTGCACCTGATCGGCGGTACGATGGATGGGGGAGTTCCCGTCTATCTGTTGTGGAACGATCTCTACTTTTCCTCCCGCGACCGCGTCTATGGCTTTGAGGACGACGCGCAGCGATTTACCGTTTTCGGACGAGCCGCGCTCGCTGCGCTCCGCCTGCTGGATTGGAAGCCGGACGTGATCCACGCCAACGACTGGCACACCGGTTTTGTGCCGACCTGGTTGAACGTGACGGGTTGGAGAGACCCTTTCTATCGCGGCCTGGCCACGCTGTTCACCATTCATAATTTGGCCTATCAGGGCATTGCCGGTCGGTTGATCCTGACCTTTGCGCAACTGGAAGAGGTAAAGCACCTGTCGGTCGAGCCGCCTGGTGACGTGAACTGGATGGCCCAGGGCATCGCTCACGCCGATCTGATCAACACCGTCAGCAAGCGTTACGCTCAGGAGATCCTCACCCCGGAGATGGGAATGGGCTTGGACCCGCTGCTGCGAGAGCAACAGGAACGGCTCTTTGGCGTGATCAATGGGATCGACTACGAGGAGTGGAATCCGGCCACCGATCCCAACATCTCCTATCGTTTCGACGTGGAGACGCTCGACCGGCGGGCGGCCAACAAGGCCGCCTTGCAGCAGCAGGCGCGCTTGCCGGCGCGGGCCGAGTCGCCGCTGGTCGGGATGGTCACCCGGCTGGACGAGGTCAAGGGGATAGACCTGATGGAGCCGGTGTTGACGTGGCTTCTGGGGGAAGAGGACGCCCAGTTTATCCTGCTCGGCACGGGAGCGCCCGAATACCACGAGATGTTTGAGCGCGTCCAGGCTCGTTTCCCGGATCGCGCGCGCGCCATTCTCAAGTTCGATGACGTGCTGGCGCGGCGCATCTATGCCGGGGCGGACATGTTCTTGATGCCCAGCGCCGTCGAGCCGTGCGGCCTGGGGCAGATGATCGCCATGCGCTATGGCTGTGTGCCCATCGTGAGGGCGACCGGTGGGTTGGCCGATACCGTCGTCGATTACACGGCCAGCCGGAGCCGCGGCACCGGGTTTGTCTTTGAGGCGTATACTACGAGAGCGTGTCGGGGCGCGTTGCAACGGGCGCTGAGGGCCTATGGCGATAAAAAGACCTGGCGCACATTGCAGCAGCGAGGGATGGCGACCGATTTCTCCTGGTCGGCGTCGGCGCAGGAGTACGTCAAGCTCTATCACAAGGCGATGGAATTACACGGCCCCTGACTGATGACGTCGGCCGATTTTGTGTATCGTCCGTAACCGCTCGAGTTGTTGGAGCGAGCGCCGGTTGAGTAGCCGCCACGCTTTTTGGCGGCGTATCGAAATCAAGCGAGCGGCTTTTTGAGCAAATATTTCATTTGTTTCTCAACCGCTGCGCTTTCTCCTGCAACTGGCGGAAATATTCCGTCTCGGTGATCTCGGTCACCTGGTGAGCTTTCTTCGCTTCGTCTACCACGATGCGCAACTCTTGCACCTGTTGTTTCAACCGTTCCTCGCGGGCATAGACCTCGTGGGCCATGCGTCGGAAAACCTGTGCCAATTGCCCCAACTCGTCGGCGCGGGCGGCGACGTCTGCCAGGCTTTCTGGATCGAACGCGCCGGCTTCGACGGCCGCCGCCGCGTCCGTAATCCGGGCCACCGGCTCCGTCACCCGGCGAGAAAGGACGACGGACGCCAGCAGGCCGACCACCAGCACAAAAGCCGCCACCACTGCCGCCAGTTGTAATTCGCGCCGGATGGCCGCCTGCACGTGATCGGTGGGCAAGTAGACCAGCGTGGCGCCGCCCGTCTGGCCCTGCGCGTCGGCGACCGGGGCCATGACTTTGAGCACATTTCCATCCAGATAGCTCGCCGTCTCTCCCTGGCTGACCACTGCGCGCAGGTAGGATGCGTCGATCTCGTCGAGGCTCTGGCTCACGTCCAGGCCGGGGACTGCGTTGTAGGCCAGCGTCACGAAGCGATTGTCCACGATGTGGATGGCGATGACGTTGCCGCTGGCGAGCAATTCATCCACCAGCCGCGTCACCCCCACTTGCTGGCGTAGCTGATCCAGGAACGTGGCGTGATACCCGATCTGCACGATGCGCGGCTGATCGACCCCCGCCACCCCGGCGTATTTAAAGATCTGGGTATCCACCTCCCGCTGGCGGGCCTCCTGCACCACGGTCTCCTTTTCGCCCGTCAGCAGCGGCCAAAAGACGTGCGCCTGGGGCTGCTCCTGCGGGTCCGGGCTGAAGGTGAAATCGATCTCTGCTTCGTTTCTCAGGTAGGCGTGTCCCGTCTCGTCGGTGATCCAGAACTCGTTCAGCACGGTGTGATCGGTGATCTCCCGCAGGTGAGCGTTGATCTCGTCCGGAGGCAGACCGGCCGCCTCGGCGATGGCTACCAGGTGGGCGGCGATGGTCGCCTCGACGATCATCTGCTCGCCGATGGCGTCCTCGACGCTGCGCGGCACCTGATCGGCGAACCGGGCGCTGCGGGCCAACAGTTGCGCGATGACCACGCCGTCGGCCTCGGTCTGGGCCAGGAGCGACTGGCGCGTGGTCCAGGTGATCACCGACGCGGTGGCGAGCACGGTGACGACCAGCAGAAAAGTCACCAGCAGCAGGGTGCGTGTCTGTAGAGTCATGATAGATTCTCCTCAAAGGCGCTGTGTGTGGTATGATTATATCCGTCCTGGGCAAGATGGCAACCGCTGGCGTATTTGTTCATTCGATGGTATCCTTTTGGAGAATGAGTTTTCGCAGCGAGGAGGTCATTGTGAATCAGCAAAAGCTGTCGATCCTTTCTGACCTTGTGTCGGAGGGTGTGGTCGTGGGAACCAGCCTGATTTTGCGCCAGGACGGTCGGTTCCTGTACGGCGTCCGTCCACCCCAGACGGAAGGATCGCGGCAGGTCATCGAGCTGACGGGCATCGGTGGCAAAGTGGATGACGAGGACGAGTCGCCGGCGGTGGGCGTGCTGCGCGAGGTTGAGGAGGAGATCGGCTGTGACGTGCGATTGCTTCCCAGCCAAGAGACCCTCTTCGTGCGCGGCCCAGACCAAATTGAGCGGGTCGCGTTGCAGGGCGAGGAGCAACCGATAGCTGTGGTTTTTCGTCGTTTCCCCACGCCGCCGCATCACCCCTGGCGCGAGAGCGGTCGAGGGGAGATTTACGTGGTCGTATTTCTGGCCGAACTCGAAGGGCAGCCGCGGCCAGTAGCGGAACTGGAATTGCCCGCTCTCTTGTGGCTGAAACCGGCTCACGTAGTGGAGACCGCTCGTCGGGACGTTCCTTTGCGCGAGCTGTTGAATTCGGGCGCGGAAGTGGTGGAGGGTGGGGCGGGGCCTTTGCCGGAGACGGTCTGGGCGCGCATGACCGATTCGCAGGAGGGGCTGGTCCTGGCGTTGGGAGATGGTGCGCTCTCTTTTTACGAGGCGTTGATTGAAACGCCTGGACCGGATCGAAATATGGGAGGACAGGAATGAAAGAAATATGGATCATCGCCGCCGACGCATCGCTTCAGTCGGTGCTGGATAGCCCGGACTGCCCGTCGCTATTCCGCCAGCCGCTCACTGGCGCGCTTTCCTGGCAGACGCGGAACCAGACATCGGTCGGGAGAGCGTTGAGATCTTTGCAGATCGCGCCCCAGTGGGTGGCCGCGCTGCTGGCGCTGGGGGCTACAGTCACCGTGGAGGGCAATGAGATGCCGCTGGAGACGGCGCTTCAACAGCAAGTCAAGGGAGATCTATCCACCGTGCATATTCCTCTTTCTCTTTCCCCTTCCCCTCCCCATGGGGGGGGACGAAGGGGGGGGATGAAGTGGGGCGAGGCCCACGTGGCTCGCACCCCTGCCGATGATCCTATCGTCGCGGCGGTCGCCGTGGTAGAGATGGACGATTCCGTCGTGCGGCAGGCCCGCGTCGCGCTCACCGGCGTCTGGCCGGAAGCGGTTCGCCTGGCCGAGGCTCCCTCCCGGCTGGTGGGCCGCCCGCTGGACGAGGACAGCATTCGAAGGACAGCGGCCGCCGTCGAGGAAGAGGTCGCGCCGGAAGGGGACTTTCGAGGCAGCGCGGAATATCGCCGGGCGATGGCGAGCGTGCTGACCCGCCGCGCCCTCGAAGCCTGCCTGCGCCCGGAGGTGAAAAATGAGTAGCAACGAAACCATTTCCGTCACCCTGACGATCAACGGTGAAGAAAAGAGCTTGAACGTGCGCCGGACAGAGACCTTGTTGCTCGCGCTGCGCCGCGCGTCCTACACCAGCGTCAAGTACGGCTGCGGCACGGGCGACTGCGGCGCCTGTACCGTGCTCCTGGATGGGCAGCCTGTGCACAGTTGCCAGGTGCTCGCCGTCGAAGCGGACGGACACGAGATAACCACCGTCGAGGCGCTGGCTTACCCCCCCCAGCCCCCCCTACGAGGAGGGGAGCAGTTGCATCCCATCCAGCAGGCGTTCGTCGAGGTCGGGGCGATCCAGTGCGGTTATTGCACCCCGGCCCAGATTCTGACGGCCAAGTCGCTCCTCGACCGCAACCCCGATCCCACCGAGGAAGAGATCCGCGAGGCGATGAGCGGCGTGCTTTGCCGCTGCACGGGCTATGTCAAGATCGTGCAGGCGGTGCAGCGGGCCGCGGCGCTCTTGCGCGGGGAGACGGTTGGCGACGTCCCCCTGCCGCAGATCCTCTCCCCGCCGGAGATGGAACCGTTGCATGTGGTCGGCCAACCGGAGCACAAGGTGGACGGCGTCAAGCTGGCGGCGGGCCGCCCGGTCTTTACCGACGACGTAGCGGCAGCCCTGGAGGGGATGCTCTACGGCGCGCTGCTCACCAGTCCCCACGCCCACGCCCGCATCAAGCGCATTGACGCCCGTCCCGCCCGCGAGTTGCCCGGCGTCCACGCCGTCCTCACGCACGAGGATGTCCCGCGCGTCAAGTACGCCTCCGGCGGGCAGAGCTACCCCCAGCCGCCGCCCTTTGACCA
>DAOTUB010000207.1:0-38970 GCA_034437455.1 Anaerolineae bacterium
CGAACTCTACCTGGGCATCACCGTGGGCACCGACAGTGAGATGGAGCCGCGCGTGCAGTTGGGCAGCGTGCCTTTCTCGATCTGGTCGCTCACGGTGGCGGATGACTCGATCGACAGTGACAAGATCGCTGACGATGCCGTGGGGAGCAGCGAGATCGCGGATGGAAGTATTGCGACGGCAGACATTGATGATAGAGTAGTCACGAATGAGAAGTTGGCTCTGTCGTATTGGTCAGCTAGTCCAGGTAGCTCTGTTGACATATCTGCTACCAGTGAGGGCTCGTCTGATGAAGTTGTCAGTCTTGACGTGGATTTTCCGGTGGATGGAATCTACTTGCTTTTCGCCAAAGTGCTTTCGGGATCGGATGTTGCCGACAAGCGGTTGGTAGCAGAGATCTGGGATGAGAGCGGCTTGATTGGCAACGCACGGGCATCCAGCACCCACCCTATAGGAGGCACGGGAGGCGCACAATCGACCACAATTGTGACTATTGCCCCGTTCTCGGCAGGCTCACACACAATCAGACTGATGGCATATATGGCCACGGGTTCGGGGGGAATAGTCCACAGGAAGACTGATCTCTTTGTGATTCCGCTTGGACAGCCGTGAGAACGAGTTTATCTATGTGACACACAGGGTTGTCGGATCAGGACAATACCTTGATCCGACAATCCTACCCATCCGCCGTCCTACGAGGTGACGCATGCAAACCCAGAGGCTTTTTCTCCCCATCACCCTGGCCAGTTTGGTACTGCTGGCCCTGCTGATGTCGCTCACGCGTGTTCCAGACTCCGCGCAGGCAGCGGCGACTGAGGACGTCTACGTTACACTGCCTCGGGCGTGCTACGGCGTCAACCCACCGGGTGCGCCCGTCCCGGTCTGCTGCGCCTTCGGCTACATCTTTAATGCCAGCTCCGGCGCAGTGAACGAGGCCGTGGTGACGGTCACCAATGCGGCGGGCGCGGTCTTTACCGCCGCCACTGCTCTCGGCCCCCACAGCGACGCTCCTTACTTCACCCTCGACCTGGAGGCGAACGGCGTGAACGTGGGCGACACCATCACCCTCACCACCCAGTTCGGCGGCCGCTGGCGCACCCTCGTCTACCCGGACGTAGCGCCGGGCGGGCAGCAGATCGACCTGGTCGTGCCGCTGCCGGGCCGCAGCGAGGTGTGGACCGTCTACCTGACCGACACCTTCGACGTTCTCACAGCCCTGGCACTAGATAGAGATCACCTGTGGGTAGGATCAGGCGGGCAGGGCGCGGCGCGGCTGGATCTGTCGAGCGGCGCTGCCATCACCTACGTGCGCCCGGTCGCCGCGTCGCTCTACAATGACGTGCGCGGCCTGGCTCCTGACAATTTCGGCGGCGTGTGGTGGGCCACGGCGGGCGGTGGGGCGGCGTACCTCGACCTCACCGGCCCCGACTGGGAGCATTTCAAGGTCTACAATTCTGGCATCCTGGGCAACTACCTGGACGGTGTGGCGCTGGACTCTGGCGGCGCGCCCTGGTTCGCTGGTTGGGCCCCCGCGCAATCGCTGGCCTACAGCGTCACCGTGGACAATAACGACCCGGGCTTTAGCGGCGTGGGCACCCACTTTGTCGAAGACGCCTGGACCGGCTCCTGCCGCGGCGTCCAGGGCGACGCGCGCTGGACGCCTTCCCGCCTGCCGCCCAACACCGATGATGTGGATTGGGTCGCCTACATACCCACGCTTCCCTCTGCCGGGGCCTACCGCGTCTACGTCCACTTTCCCCGCTTTTACACCGAGTTTCTGGGGCAACCGCTTCAGGACACCGCCGACGCCCGCTACCAGGTCACCCACGACGACGGCACGACCACCGTCAATGTCGTGCAGGCTGGCAACTGGTGCCAGTGGATCCTCCTGGGCGAGTTCGACTTTACGCCGGGCGCCGGGCAGCAGGTCTACCTGGGCGACTATACCGGCGGCGAGAACCCTCGCCGCGCCGTCCTGGCCGACGCGGTCAAGTGGGTGCGGGTCTCTGATGGGCTAGAGGTCGTCGTGGATGATAGCGATGGCGACGCCAACTTTGGCATCAGCAATCCCGCTGCCTGGACAGTTCAAGCAGACCCCTGGAACCCCGACGGATGCCGTCCGGTGGGAAGAAATACTGATTGGATGGTCTCTCGCTATCCCGGCTATACCAACGACAGTTCGTGGGCCTGGTGGCGGCCTGACCTGCTCTACGACGGACGGTACGAGGTCGAGGCCATCTGGCCTCGCTTCTACACCGCCCTGCCCGACACCTCCAACGCACGCTACCAGGTACACCACGCCGGGGGTACGACCATCGCGCCCCTCGTTCAGGGCAGCAACTGGTGCAATTGGGCCTCGCTGGGCGTGTTCCCTTTCGAGCCTGGTTCGACCGGCGGGACCTACCTGGGCAACTACACCGGCGAGTCCTCGCAGACCAGCGTCATCCTCGACGCCGTGCGCTGGGTCTATCGCGAGGGAATCAGCCAGGGCGGTGTCGGCCGACTCGCTGATTCGATCTGGCTCACCGACACGACGCCTGGGGATAGCCACGCCCTGACCTTCGACTCAGCCGGGACGTTGTGGGTTGGTGCCGCCAGCGGCCTGGCAAGGCGGAACCTCGACGGCGACTGGTTCACCTACACAAGCGGCAAATCTGGCCTGCCGCTGGCCCAGGTGACGGCGCTTGCTGTCGACGATGAACGGGGCCGCATCTGGCTCGGCGACGCCGCTGGCGGTGGGCTGGCGGTCTACACGCCGACCACGGGGACGTGGCGCGGTTACACACCTCCCTTCACCGACGTGGCCGCCATCGCGGTCGACACCGCCGGATTGGTCTGGGTGGGGAGTGCGGGTGACGGCGGACTTGCCACCCTGCGCCTCGACGGCGGCTGGCTGACCTATACCGCCGCTACCTCGAACCTGCCCGGTGACCGCATCCTGGCGCTGCTCGCCGATCCTGCCGGGGGCGTCTGGATCGGCGCGACCGCCGCCGGTCCGAGCCAGTACAGCGGGGTGACTCACCTGGCGGTAGGCACACCGCCCGTGGCGACGATCCAGGCCATCAAGCCTTCCTACCCCATCCAGACTCGCGACGTCATCGAGTTCCGCGCCGGCGGGCTTGACACCGACGAGGACGGCGACGGTATCCTGCGGTACGAGTGGACTTCGGATCTGATGACGGAGCCTCTGGGCAGCACAGCCCGCTTCACTGTCGCCGCCTCTGCGTTGCCCGCCGGCCAGCACACCATCCGCCTGCGAGTGCTCGACAACGAGGGCGCCTGGTCAGCGCAGGTGGATGCCGACCTGCGCGTTACACCGCCTCACTCCTGGCGCTTTCTGCTGTACCTGGACGGCGATAACAATCTGGCTGCCTACCTGGAGCGGGCGCTGCGTCACCTGGAGCGGGTCGACATTCCGCCCCAGGTGACCATCCTGGCACTCCTCGATGGCCCCGGCGCCGACGACACCTACCGGTACGAAGTGCAACCCGATGGCATCTATCAGGACGACGTCAACCGCTGGCACCTGTCGGAGGCAAATATGGGTAGCCACCAGACTCTCCTCAACTTTATCGCCTGGGCCAGGGCCAACTACCCGGCCGACTACACCTACCTGGTCATCACCGACCACGGTCGGGGCACACAAGGATTGGCCTGGGATGACACCAGCGGGCAGGACGAACTCCTGACCCCGCTCGAAGTGCGCGAGGCGCTGCGTCTGGCCACTGACAATGGCGTAGAACCTGTCGAGGTACTGCATCTGGACGCCTGTCTGATGGGTCTCCTGGAACAGGCCCATCAGGTCGCTCCTTATGCCGACTATCTGATCGCATCGGAGAACCTGGCCTGGTCGGCCTTCCCCTACGCGGACTACGCCCGAAGTGTGGGTGTCGCCACGGCCCCCGACGAGCTGGCCTCGCAGGTCGTGCTCTCCTACAGCGCTCGCTTGTCTGGCACTGTGGGCTACCCCCACACTATCGCTGCCTTGGACTTGAGTAGCGTGCCGACGGTCACCACTGCCATAGACGACTTGGCAAAGGCGCTCGTCGCGGCGCTGCCAGTTGCCCGCGATGCCGTCGGACAGGCTTGGACAGCCACGCAGCGTTTCGACTCCCGCGACTATTACACCATTGACGCACAGGACGAGTACCTGGATCTCTTCGACCTAGCAGGGCGCTTGGCCAATACGGTGACCGACACCGACGTTATCAGCGCTGCGATGGCTTTGCAAGCGATGGAGGACGATTTGGTGCTGATGGAACGCCATCTCAGCGGCCAGGCAACCATCGGGAGCGCCGTACACGACTGGTCGCTCGATGGCGCCCACGGGGTCGCACTCTACTTCCCACCTGACAACACCGTCTGGGGCTATGACGATTATCTAGGGCACGTCTTCCGTTTTACCGAGGATACGGCCTGGGACGAGTTCCTCCTGGCCTACCTGGGCGAGGCAACACAGCCACCCGGTGAGCAGGAAGCGCCGGGGCGTCCTCCTGTGCCTGAGTTGGCAGGCTGCCGAGTGTTCCTTCCGTTGGTGGTGCGCAATGGATAAGTATGCGGACGCTTCCTACAATTACCCAGGTGAATAGTGGGCGCGGCTGGTGATCGTCGATTTCTAGCCCTTCTACTACTGCCACAAACAAGGCATCGGGAACAGATACCTCGTAGGAGTATTGGCCCCTACGGGATAAGACGACACTCCAGGCGGTATCAGCTTATCTAAAGAGGTAATTTCGGTCAAGTGTCACCACATACCCCCGTTTCAACCGCCGCTCCACCTGGGCCTCAGCCTCGGTGCTCGCCTCCTCCGCAGTGGGGAACTCCAAAACTCGATGTCGATGCCAACTGCTTCCCAGGCGGCCCCAGGAGAGAGTCACGCTCCAGGTACCGAACAGCATCGGACCCCCTAGCAGGCTGTCGGAGAGAAAAACGCTGCCCCTAAATCTCAACGTTTTCGAGGCAAAAATGGGGCGCGAAGCCTCAATTTAGACCCCAAAATGCGCCTGAATGGGACATTTCCTGTAAAAACAAACCCTCTCCGACAGGCTGCTAGAGCTAGTAATTCTGCAAAGCGCGTCTGCACGTCTCGCACATCAACTGTTTCTATCCACATCACCTTTCCTCCAATCCATCCACCATAGAATACGTGCAAACTCGACGTTTGGTAGCATCCTTCAGACGACGTCAACGAACCCGCACCGCCGTGCCGCTGGCCGAAACCATCAACATCCCCTGGCGAATGACCTCGTAATCAATGTCCACCCCGACGACGGCGTTCCCGCCTTTCCCCTTCGCCTCAGCCGTCATTTCGTTCAAGGCGATAGTGCGGGCCTTGCGCACTTCTTCCTCGTACGCGGCAGAACGCCCGCCGACGATGTCGGTGACACTGGCCAGGATGTCGCGGCCAATGTGCGCGCCCAGGATCGCCTCGCCAACGACGATGCCCAGGTATTCTTCAATCGGGTGATCTTGGATGGTAGGTGTAGTAGTAACGATCATTTTCATACTCCTCATCTCTCCACTTGTCTGCCGTTCACAATCGCCTGAGCAATCCGAGCCGCGTGCTCCCGGTCTCGATACTCGATACCTTCTATATCCAGTTGCATCATAAAAGCGTCGTGTGCGTCAGTTCTAGCATAGTCCAGCGCCGGATCAGTGTGGTCTAGCTGCTGCGCTTTACGCGCCCTGATATAAACACGCGCTCGTCGCTCTAGTTCGTTACTGATCATCCCAATCCTCCCCTGGCTGCAAGAGCGCCAATGCTCGCACCTGCTCAACCGTCACCTCTTCCCGGCCTAACAACTCGACCAACTGTTGGTGAAGCAGCGCCCGTTGACCCTCCAGGTAACGCAATTCGTACACGTCCTCAAACTGTCCATAGCGAATGCGGTCTATCACCTAAAGATACTCCCGCGCTATGCCGACAATCATAACCTAGACCAACCTGAGCTTGGGAACGTGCTCTTTTCTCAGCTTGGTCAGCTTGGGCGCGATCACGACTCGACAGTACGGTTGTCCCTTGTTCCGCCGATAGTACTCCTGGTGATACTCCTCGGACTTGTAGAACATCTCAAACGGCACAATTTCGGTCACGATCGGACGCTTCCATACCTGCGCCGCCTCCAGAGCGGCGATCATCTCTCTCGCTGTCCGCTCCTGCTCCGGCGTATGACAAAAGATCACCGACCGATACTGCGTTCCCACGTCCGCGCCCTGCCGATTCAACGTCGTCGGATCGTGGATGTCAAAATATACTTCCAGCAGCTCCCTGTACGTGATCACGGACGGATCAAACGTGATCTGCACCACCTCGGCGTGGCCGGTGGTCCCCGTACTCACCTGCTCATACGTCGGATTCGGGATGGCGCCGCCGGCGTACCCCGATTCCACACGCTCGACGCCCTTTATCTCGACAAACACCGCCTCGAGGCACCAGAAGCATCCGCCTCCTAATGTGGCAACATTTGTGCGTCCTTCATCAACTTGTTCCTGATTCATTCTCTCTTATTTTGCTCGTTGGTCAATTAACTTAACTCACCAAGTCGTCTCAATACTCTACGGAAAATACCTGTACAAGTCCTTCCGATGCAAAAACCGAACAAAGGTAACTGTGTCATCTTCCAATACCAGACCAAGCCTGTAATCTCCAATGCGTATGCGATAGTACCGATCTCCGCCCCTGAGCTTTTTGACGTTCCCTATCTCCGGGAAACTTTGTGCCTGTTCAACAAGTTCAATCGTTTCCTTGACTCGCTCCTTGAGAGCTTTGTCTCTGATGTGCTTGAGATCTCTGACAAAGCTGCTCTTGAATTCGACGTTCACGGTGTACTCTCCAGGACTTGAAAGACCTCCGCCCTGCCGACCGATTCAGTAGACTCGCCCTCTTCTATCGCATTCGCGAGGGCAAAATCCTCAATGACCTCCGCAAACAGGTCGTAAAGCAGATCTCTCCGTTCCTGGAACAACTCGAGAAAGGCTTGCTTGAATAGCTCTTTGATTTGCACTTCGCTCAAAGATACTGATGACATGTCTCGCTCCTGAGTTGAGTAATCATGTGCCGATCAATTTCCGTGAAAGAGAATCGGTGAACTTTCATCACTTGCTTCTCTTTACTCTGTTCCAGTCGGCGCGGTGATCACCGGCGTAACCCCCATCTCGGTCAGCGCGGACGCATTCGCCCGCAACGCCTGGATGTAGGCATAATCAGGATTTGCGCCGTACAGCTCGGCCAGGATGAGGTCCGAAGCAAGTTGAGCGCGGGCGGCTTCCAGAGCGGCATCGGCCTGTATCTTGTTGATCTCGAGGTCCTTTTGCGCCGCGAGCAAACTGTTTGACTTTTCGGCTTCGATGACCGCGCGCTGCGCTCGCAGACGCTCTTCCTCGAGCGCCGCCAGGATGGTCTTTTGCCGCATCTCCTCCTGCTGCCGGGCCAACTGGACGCGGACGGCGCCCTCCTCGCGGGCCTGGTCAGCCGCCGCCTGTTCCTTCGCCTTGATCGCGTCCTGCTGAGCCAACTCGGTATCCAGGCGGCTCTTGGTGATCGAGTCGAGGCTCGCCTGCACCTCTTCGGACAGAATCACGTTCGGCACAGTGACGTTCTTGACGACCAGCCCCAGGTTTGCGGCCAAATCATTGAGACCTGCATCGATGCAGATTCGCAGGTCGTCGCGAGAGGCCCCGATCACATTGTCGTTAAACGTCCGATCCCCTACGCACGCCTTCATCGCCTGGAGCGCCAGGTCTTTTACGCGGCTTCTGAGCGCTTCATCGCTCAGGTAAATGCCCTGGTAGGATGACCAGAGTTCTCTCAGCACATCGCCCTGTCCAATGGCGGGGCGGAACACATCGCCACTCACCCGGAGGCCAACGCGCTGCCGGTCGCTGGTGATCACTTCGGGATCCTCCACCGAAAAGGAGACCGCCTCGCTCGAAACTTTTTTCAGATTCGCAAACAAGGCCACATCGCTGTAGACGCCCGGACCTACGATCTCGTAAATGCGCCCGCTGCGAAACCGGACGCCTACCTCCTGTTGGTCCACGCGCGTGAACAGGTAAAAGTGCTGGCCCAATATCGCGAACACGACCATCAGGATCATTACAGCTAACAGACCTAAACCTGCCCACTTAATAACTGTCTGCCTCATGTCAGATCTCCTTTCGTTCTGGAAATGTTTCACTTTGTTTACCGCCCAACCGTGATCAACGTCATCTCCACGTACCGATCCTCCGCCTGCTTTTCCGGATCCTCCGTCTCCCGGTGATCCTCCGGCGGCAGGGTGGCCTCGACGATAAAGCCCCCTGGCTAGAAGAGTAGGTTCCTACACTACCTCATCGGCTCCTTTTGCTGTGAGGCTTTGCACTACCTTGATGCTAGCTCTGAGCCATTCGTTAACCAATTTCTGAAGATCAACTTTTTGCTCGTCTGCGAGTTGACTCATAAAGTCGTTCACGTCAGGCTCAAGGTAAACTGGGAAACTGAATACAGCATCAGGATGATAGAATTTGCCCCGTTCTCCTTTTGAAAAATCATATTCTACTTTCATAGGTTTCCTTTTTGATACTGTTGAATTTCTCTTCTGGCAGCTTTGCGAGCTGAAATGATGCGAATTTCACACAACTCTTTGTTAACCTGTCTAAACGTATGCACAACAACACACAAGATACCATTACTATCTATCCCCAGCGTGATCCAGCGATCCTCGTGTGCACTATGCTCTTCATCGTAGATGGAGAGATGATTGGGATCACGAAACACAGTAGCTGCCCTACGAAAGGATACATTATGCTTGCGAATATTGGTCCCGCCCTTCGCGGGGTCCCACTCGAACTTGTAATGCACCTATCTGTCCTTAGCGCCCAACCGTGATCAACGTCATCTCCACGTACCGATCCTCCGCCTGCTTCTCCGGATCTTCTGTCTCCCGGTGATCCTCCGGCGGCAGGGTGGCCTCGACGATGAAGCGGGCCGGGTCAATGCCTTGGGAGACCAGGTAGTCCACCACCGACTGCGCCCGCGCCTCGGCAAACTCCAGGATCTCGTCCTCCGTATACGTGCCGGGAGGGCCGGGCCAAGCGGAGGAGCCTTTGACCTTCAGGAACAGACCCACGCTCTGCGAGAGCGTAGGCATCACGCAATCGTCGAGAATTCGGCGCGACTCGAGCGTCAGCTCGGTCGATTCGGGCAAAAAGTTGAAGCGACGGCAGGGCAACACCACCAGCGTCGCCGCATCGGCTGTGTTGACGCCGGACAAGTCGAGCTGGGCGGAGAGGGAGAAGCTGTCGTTGACCGGGTTGCCGCTCGCTTGCAGGCTGGCCTGCGACGCCGAGCGAGAGACAAAGCCGGGATTCACCAGGTCGGCCACGTCGTCGTCGGGCACCTCCAGGCCGGCAGCGGCCCAGGTGCGCCGGGCGATACTGAGTCGATTCAAGATGGGCCTCAGGTCCCGCATCACAAAAGCGTTGTCGCCCAGGTCGGCCTGGGCCACGCTCTCCAGCCAGAGGAACAGGTCCTCGCTGGCGCTTTCGGGATAGACGAAACTCCAGTCGTTGTGCCCCCAATCGGCAATCTGGGCAGCGGCCGTGTCGAAATTCTCCACCTGCGCCTTGAGCGTGTCGAACCAGGCGTCGTGGAAGGACTGCACCAGGTCGGCCTTGTTATTGATAGACTGGCGGGACGTGACGATCACGTCGATGACGATGCGCAACTGATTCGAGCTGAGCAAGGGCTTGCCGCCGCTCGCCTCGGCCTCGTAAATGTCCGGCTCCCAACCGGAGACGGCGTCGGCCTGGCCGGCGTTAAAGACCTCGATCGCCTCGGCCACGCTGTCCTGGGGCATCAGCGTCACATCGAAGCGCGGGTTCAGCCGGGCGATAGAGAGAGCATAGTAGACAAAGTACTCGCCCACGCTGCCCCGCGAGAAGGCGATCCGCGCGTCCTTCAAATCGTTGATGGTGGCGACGTCTCGCGCCCAGAGTTGGTCGGCACCGGCGCTCTCGTCCACAATGGCGGTGATGATGCCGGGGCTGCTCAAAGCGACCGAGTCCAGCGTGGTCAGCAGACAGTCCCACTGGCCGCTGTCGAGCAGGGCCGTCCGCTGCTCCTCCGAGACATCGTAGGCAGGATCATCGTCGAGGAAGAAGGGAACCAGCCCCAGGTGAAAGCCGTGCTCGACGTCCTTGCCCGACATCTGCATCTGTTGCAGGGTAAAGTAGCTGCCAAAGGCATCGGCGCCGCAGATATAGACCGGCAAGCCATCGTCGGGATCATAGTCAGGCGCAAAGACGGGATCGGGCGACTCCAGGTTAACGACGGGCGTGGGCTGGCCTGTCGAGGGCGTCGCCACCGCGACGGTGGGCACCGCAGTGGCGCTCGCCTCGGTCATCAATCTGCTGACGGCCCCATAAGCGACCGCAGCACAGACGATCAACAGAGCGACGCCCACGATGGCGATAAAGATGATACGAGTTCTATCTAGCTTTTGCATAATCATCCACTCCTGTAAGTTCGGGCAGAGGTTTCTTATAACCAAGGTTACGCAGAACATCGTTGGAGCTTTGGCCGGGGAGGATCTCGAATTGGTAGCGGCCATCGCTGTCTCGATCCACGATCAACTCGACCGCCTCGGGCAGGGCGCAGTGTTTGCTGCCGCGCACGCCGCCCAGCATCTCCTGGTAAGCGCCGATGCCGAAAAAGCCGATGTACAGATCGTCGGTCTCTACCGGCAGGTAGAGAGGAGAGTGGCTGGGCTTGGGTGGATAGACGTCGTCGCTGTCGCACGTCATCCCTCCCAGTTGCACCCGCCGAAAGGGTTTGTCGAGGTGATTCAACGGCAAGACGACAAAGTGTTCGCTCAAGGCCCAGCTATCGGGGAAGGAGGTCATGATCGAGCCGTCAATGATGTACCAGGGCAATTTCGATCTGTTCTCCTTGACCGTCACCACCTTGAAGAGATGCGCGCCGTGTTCGGTGGCGGTATAACGGCCAAACTCGCCCATCACGTCGGGGACGGGCACGTCGTAACGGGCGCACACCGCTTGCAGCGCGGTCAGCAAACGACGCACGAAACCGTGGTAGTCGAAGGTAAAATCGAGCGTCATCGGCGCGGGCACACCGCCGCCAAAGTCAAAGAGGCTCAGGCTGGGATACTGTTGGCGCAGTTGGGCGTAAATCTCGATGGGAGGAGTGAGCCAGGTCAGGAAATCCGTCTCGCTCACGATCTGGCTGCCGACCATGGCGTGATAGAGCTTGAGGCTGAGATTGGGAGCAGTGGCGACGGCCTCGGCCGCTTCCCACAAAGTATCCACGTCCAACCCAAAACGGCAGTTGTGCGCGTCCATCTCGGCCAGATCCTGGTGATGACCGTAGCTTTTTTGCCTCAGCCCGACCTCAAAGTGGAGTCCAGAATCGATCAGGGGAGGCAACTCGCCCAGATCCTCGACCACCGGGATGACGTTGTCGTGCTCGCGCCTGAGGCGGACGATATTGTCGGCATAGTCCGTACCGGCCGCCTTGAATCCGTTACAGATCACCATTTGCTCCGGCGCCAGGCGGCCCGCGGCGATCATGAGCCGGGCAATCTCGACGTCCACCGTGCCAGACATCTCGTGATGGGCGCGGGCGCCCAACGTCGTGCGCACGACCTCCTCGGCGGCGTTCGCCTTGGAGGCGTAGGCGTAATGGAAGCGGCCAGCGTATCCAATTTCGGCGCTCACGTCGGCGAAAATCCGGCGCATCTGCCCGATCTTTTGGCGGATCTTGGGCAAATAGATGATTTCGAGTGGACTGGGCAACGTTTTCGTCAATCCCTGATCTTGCCGCCCGCCGACGAACAGTTGCGCCAGGTCCAAATTTTCAAAGTAGAGGCGGCTATCGCGGACGTTCAGGTAATCGTTAAAGGTATGCCGATCTGGAACCGGTTTCTCTTGCTCCCAACCGATGACAGGATGTGCCATCAAATATCCTCCTCATATATGTATACGATAAAAGCGGCAGAAGGTTGCGTGGGTACCCCGGTAGTGATACAGATTGTAGCACATTTTCCCACCGACTTCAAATCATCCGTCAGGGTCGCACGTCAAGTTGTTCGATGTTCCAGAGCGCGGAGGTTTGAGTGGGATCGGGCGACAGGCCGATGACTGACGGTTGAGCCAACACGATCTTTAGACGCTGAAAGAGCGGCAACACCGGCAACCGCTCGGAAAAGATACGCTGCGACTCGATGTGACCGGCGACATAGTTCTCGCTGCCGGGAAAAGCATCCAAAGCCATTCGACAGGCAGTGTCGTACTCGTCGTCGAGAAAACCGGCGACGTTGGGCCGATCCCAGCGACCAGAATCGGGCACCTGGCTGCTCAGAAAGAGATCGCACAACGGGTCGGGCGTGGCGCGCCAGGAGAACTGGGCCAGATCGAAGCGCCGGCCAAAGAGTATCCCCTCCGGCCCAGGGGCGAAGAGCGACTCAGGGGACGCGCTCTCTACAATGACCTCGATACCACAGGCAGCCAGGTAGGTCTGGACGAGTTGACCTGTCTGAAGACGCAGCAGATCGTCCGTCGTGACATATGCGACTCGAAACGACGCACCGTCGGCAATGCCGGGGATTGAGTGGGCCTCGCGCACCGAGTCGCCGTCCTCGTCGTACCAGCCAGCGGTTGCCAGGAACTTTTGCCCGGCTTCTGGATCGTACTCCCAGATGGTCAGCGCGTCACCGGCATAGAGGGGGTGTTCAGGAGGGAGGTAACTGTGCAACACTCGACCGGACAAGCCCAGAGTCTCGCTCACCACAGCCTGCCGGTCGATGCAGAGTGCAATCGCCTGCCGCACGCGCACGTCCTCGAAAAAGTCGGGGCGATCATAGTCCGAATTGGGACTGATGCCAAAGGCCAGGAACTCGCAACGGGTACCGTGGGCGGAGAGCGTCTCGATCCGCGATGGATCGGAGAGCGCAGCGCGCACTGGACCTGCGGCCTCGTGCGTGACCACGTCACAGCGTCCGCTCAAGAGCTCCTCCGCCAGCCTGGCCGGATCGGGGATGAAACGGAAGATGACCTCATCCATACGGGGAAGGCCATCGTGGGCGCGAAAGTAGATGGGATTGCGCACGACGGTTAGCCGGTCGCCGGGAATCCACTCGTGGATGACAAAGGGCCCCCAGCCCAGAGGTTTGCGCGTCGCCACATCAGCGGTGAGCAACTCGGCGGCAGATAGATGTCCCCAGGCATGGCGGGGCAGCGGGTGCCAAAAGTCGAGCCAGTAACTTTGATCCAGGAATCCAGGGATGCCGCTCCAGACCACCACGCGCGTGTCTGCGGCACGGTAATCGCTGGTGCGCTCAATGACGTGCTTTCCGGTCGCGGTAGCGGGTTCAGAGGCAAGCTCGAAAGAAAAGACCGAATCGTCAGCCGTGAGCAGCATACCGTCGGACCAGTAGAGATCGGGTTGCAGGGTGAACGTGACGATCATCCGCCGCATCAAGAGCGGCGTGCCGTCAAAGATCACGCGCTGGCCTCCAACATCCTCGACCATCACGCCAGGCGACAGTTCGATCACGCTGCCACTGGCGTCGAGCACGCGGTCGCCTGTCTGGACAGCAGTGCTCTCTACACCGGCGTCGCCGTTGACCAGACTGGGAAGATGGGTGAGGATGACCGGCTGATCGGCATAGTTTCGATGGTCTATTGGCCCATCGTAGATGGCCTGCCACACGTGTTGGGCGGCGACGCTATCTGCGCCGTAAAGGTAGAGGCTGCCAGGCTCCTCGGACGAGCAGATCGTGAGGCGTTTAGGCTCTGGTGTCGCGCTAGCGGACGGCGTGGGAGGCGGTGTAGGAGATGGGCTGGGCGTTGGCGGCGCAGTCGGTTCCGCCGCGCACGCAGCGCAAAGGATCAAGACGATTGGGATGACAAGCAGACGTTTCATAGCGGCGCCCTTACGGAAAAAACAAATCCTGCATTACAGGATTGATCGTGTCCCAACGTGGAAGCAGCACATTCGCTCCCGTAGGAGCGATCCAGGGATCCGCCATCTCGCGACCGATCTCGCGAAGCTCGATACCGTCTGGCCCGACGCGATAGAGGGTAGGAGCCAATAGAATGATCTCCTCAAAAGTCAGGTCCGTATCCACATTGTCCATCACGACCTGGTAGATGGAGGGCAGATCGGGCCATATCTCAGTATCAAAGATACGGCGCAACAGAGCGATGAAAATCTGTTGTTGATGTCCAAGCCGGTCAAAGTCTGAGGAATGGGAGCGGGAGCGAGCATAGCGCAGCGCCATCTCGCCATCCATACGCTGAAGACCGGCGGGGATCTCGATACGGGTGACGCCATAGTCATCGGTGGGGTAAGCATTGTCCACGATCGGCTCCTCGACAAAAATATCTATCCCGCCGACCGCATCCACGATGGCGCGAAACCCCTCAAAGTCCACGCGCACATAGTGGTGGACCGGCACGCCAAAGTTCTGCGTCACGGCCTGCATCGCTAGCGCAGGGCCTCCACCCTCCGCCCGGGTTTGCGCTCCATAAGCCTCGCCCCAGAAATAGGCAGTGTTGATACGACCAGCACCATAGCCGGGGATTCCGACGTAAAGATCGCGGGGAATGGAAATCACCCCGATGCGCGGACCGGACGGATAGCACGTCAACAACATGATCACGTCGGAACGGACGATGTACCCATCCTCTGGCCGGCGGTCGAGGCCGAGAATGAGCACGTTCGTGCGTGGCTGAGCCGCACTCTGCCGCCACCAGGAGAGTCCAGCCAGAAACAATCCCCCAACGATGACCAGGATGCTCGCCTGGAGCAAGGGAAAAAGACTAGCACGATTACTTTTTCGAGCCATGGCGTTTCCTTCAATTGGACAAGATTGTAACATCAGGGTAGGAGGCTGTCAACCAACGGCGGCTTTGACATGCCAGGCAACTCCATTTATAATACCGGCGCTATGCCCGAATTACCCGAAGTCGAGACAGTCGCCCGCGGCCTGCGAGCAGCCCTGGTTGGATGCTCTATCGCCGGAGTGGAAATACAATGGGAACGCAGCATCGTCTTGACTGAAAGTCGGTCCAGCCAAGACATCGCCGTACCCGATCCCATTGCCTTTGCCCGGCGATTAGAGGGCCAGACGGTCGCCGACGTAGGGCGACGTGGAAAATGGATCGTGATCGCGCTGGATAGCAGCGACACGCTGCTCGTTCACCTGCGCATGACCGGGCAGCTTTTGCTCGATTCCGGCGCTTGCCCCGACGACCGGCATACTCGCGTGCTGTTCCTCCTCGACGATGGACAATGGCTCCGCTTTTCGGATACGCGCAAGTTTGGCCGGATGGTTCTGACGGCCAATCCCGACGACGTATTGGGCAACCTGGGGCCAGAGCCGCTGGCGGACGATTTTACGGCTGCAGGGTTGGAAGAGTTGCTGGCGCAGCGACGGGGCCGCATCAAACCACTGCTGCTCGATCAGCGCTTCCTGGCCGGCCTGGGCAACATCTATGCGAGCGAGGCGCTGTGGCGAGCGTCCGTTCACCCACTGCGCCGGGCCGACAGCCTATCACCGGCCGAGGTGGAGCGGTTGCACGAGGGTATCCGCTCGGTGCTGCGGGCGGCCATCGCTGAGGGCGGCACGACGCTTGCGGACGCAGCCTACCAGCAAGCAAACGGAAAGCCAGGCGAATTCTCCAATCAGTTGGCGGTCTATGGGCGAGAGGGAGAGCCTTGTCCACGTTGCAGCGCAGCGATCGAGCGCATCAAGGTGGGCCAGCGGAGTACGTATCTGTGCCCACGTTGCCAGCTTCTGCCAGAAAAAGAATGACTCCCATACCGAGTTTGCTTCATCGCTCAATGATGTAAAGTACCACCCCTTTATCCCTCCACGTTGCTACTGGGCGCAATCGAGGATGAGGTATCGTCCCATCATACAAACGTGCCAGGGGCGATGGACGGTTCGGATCTAGCAGCACGTACTGCACACCGTATCGGTCGGCTGCCGCCAGCATTGTGTCTGGGCCTCCATTCGGCACAACTACAGCGGGGCGCCCGGTATGGTACCAAAAGGCCGGAGGATCGCCGACCATCACGATGGCTTTCTCGGCTTTTTGTTGCGCCAGCCAGCAGTCAGCCTCCTGATAAACCAGGTCGGTGTCCCGCCAGACAAGTAATTTCTCCGCCATCGCGTAGGCGCTGAGGACCACCGCTCCCACCACCGCGGCGGCGGCGAAAACCGCCTGGGCTTGCCGCCGATCCCAACTCCTTCGTCGCCGCGCTGCCCACCCTACGACCGCATCCAACCCCTCCACCGCCGCCGCGTACAGAAAGGGAAGCAGCACTCCGCTGGCGTGGAAAAAGCCGCCGCGCCAGCCCGGGAAGGTAAAGGCCAGGGAGTGGATGAGGTAGATGAAGAAAAAATATATGATGGCAAGGATGAATGGAGGGCACCGACGCAGGCGATAGAGGCCGACGATGACCAAGGGAAACAAAAAGATCAGGCAATCCTCGGCCAGAAAGCGCTGAACGTTGGCCCACAGCGCAAAGAGTTTGGAGTGTAGCATATTCTTCCAGCCCCAAGCCAGGTAGGAGCTGAGCGAGAGATCGCAGCCGTAGCAGAACAGATCGTCGTAATCGGTGAGCCAGAGCGTTTTTGTCCCGGCGGGAGAAAGCGGTGAGCCAATCACGCTCAGGTTGCGGAGGAACCAGGGAGCCATCACGAGCAGGTAGCCGAAAATAACAAAGGACGAATGACGAACGACGAACGACCCATGATTGATTCTGAAGCGTGTGGTTTGGGGTGGATGGTGCGACCGGGATGAAACCAGCGGAGCCAGGAGGACTACGGGGAGCAGCAGGATGCCATCGGCGCGGGTGAGGTGGGCCAGTCCAACCAGCACGCCTATCAACAATGGTTTCAGGTTCGAGGTTCCAGGCTTCCGGATTCCGGTGGCAGCCAGCCAGAGCGCCAGGCTACCCAAGAGAGCAGAGGGAGCAAACGTCTCCGGCAAGGTCCAGAAGGGAAAAAAGAAACCGCTGAAAAGGGTGAAAAGCCCGGCCAGCCAGGCTGCGCGCCGTTGCTTGTCCTGAGCCTCGTCGAAGGGCTCCGTGACCTGCCAGGCCAGCCCATAAGAGACGAGGGGTAGCAGAGCAGAAAGGATCGCAAAGGGTAACTGAAGAGCAAAGAAAGAACCAGGGACAAGAACGGCAAAAGGAGCCGCCAGGAGGGAGGGAAGCGGCATCCAGTAGAGAAAGCCAGGGTGAGGTATGCCCGCAGGGTCGTCCAGGTAATTCCACAAGAAGGGTTCGCAGAGACCGCCGCCCCGTGCCAGTTGCACCGCTCCGGCGGCATAATAGGCCGAGTCCATGTAGCCAGGCTGGGGAATGAAAGCGGCCACAGCCAACCGCACTGCCAACGCCAGGCAGAAGAGAAGCAACCCATCTCGCCGGGCGTTAGGCGCAGCGCTGTCTCTGTTTCTCACTTATCCATCCCTACAGCCAGATCAACAGCGGCTCATCGAGACAACCGCTGTCCAACCTTGCTTACTCACATCGCTCCAATAGCTGATACACCTGTCCATCCTCACCCTCATCATAGACCAGGCGCATGCAGCGAGCCGCGAATTGATCGAACACGGCCAGCTCCCGCGCCAGATGCCCGTCAAAGTCAAAGTTCAATTGCCAGGTAAAATCATAGCCGCTGTAATAGACGTGGGAAATGCCCTGGGCGACCAATGCCTGATAAAGTTGAGACAGATCCTCGCCCCACAAATAGATCAGCCGCCCCCAGTTGTCGTGGTTGACGTCACTCACGTGGCTGGTGGTGACATAGTAACTCTGCCCGCTGCCGACGAAAAAGACCCGGCTGCCAGGCGGGAGATGGTTGATGAAACGAATGACCCGATAGGGTGGATGGTTGTGCTCGCTCAGGTACTCGTCACGGCTCTCCAGCCCCAGCGCCACCGGAATGGGATCCTCGTGCACCAGCAGTGTCGCCTGCCAGGCCAGATTGACCACCAGCATCGCAAAGGTAATTCCACGGATCACCCTCTGGATCCCACGCTGGCGGGCCAGCTCCGTCAGCAGATAGGCCGCCGCCACGCTGAGCAAGGGGTAGATATCCATCAGGTAACGGGCATTGCGGGCCGAGATGGCCCAACTGCCGAACCGGAGCAGGGCGATCAGCAGGATCAAGCTGATGGCCGCCCGGCGGCGTACGAACAGGTAGAGGGGCAATAAAAGACTAAAGGGAGTGGGAAAGGCAAAGGGGATCTCGCCAAAATAGCCAATAGAATGACGAAACAAATCCCAGGGCAAAAGCAAAAGACCCACCAGTCCTTCTTCCCGGCGCGGACCGTAGCGCGTGCCCGAAGCGAGCAGAGTAGCCCATTGATAAGCATCCCATCCACGCCCGCCGAACCAGAGAGGATAAAAGGGATTGCCCAACCAGAGCCAGTTTTTCAGATACCAGGGAGCAGCCACGGCGCACGCGACGGATCCCAGCAACAACCCATCGCCCAGCACGCGCCGCCACGAGCGGCGAGCGAGAAGGCCGCTTTGAACGATCACCGCCAGGCCTAGCGCCCCCAGAGCGGGCAGTCCCAGGTACTTGCTGCCCAGTCCAAAACCGGCAAAGAGTCCGGCCAAGATCAGCCAGCTCTTTTTCTCCTCCGTCCTCCAGCGCAAAAAGGCGTACACGGCCAGGAATTGGAAGAGCGCCCAGCCCAGGTCAATGTGGGCATACCCGCCCACGGTGCCGATGACGGGCGTGGTACCCAGGACAAAGAGCGCCAGCCAGGCTCCACGTAGCGATCCCAGGAGATAACGGGCCAGGCTATAGACCCCCAGCCCCAAGAGCACTCCAAAGCCCAGGTGGATGAGCCGGGCGGCATTCTCCAAACCGAGCAAAATGGCCGGGATGTAGAGCAAGTTCACCGCCAGCGGAAAGTTGGCGTGCGACTCGCCAGCACTCGGAAAGATACGCCCGGCCCGCACAAAGTCTCTCGGAACGACCAGGTGATAGGTGAGACCATCGTAATCGGTGACCGGGGCCAGATCACGCACCAGGACCACAGCCAGCATGGCGACGATCAGGGTAGCTCCCAGCCGCTCGAAGAAACCTGGAGGACGCAAGGCAGCTCGCCTCTCGCGCCATCGAGAGAGCCAGCGCCGCATCTCCGGCCAGGTCCAGACCACCGCCAGCGCCAACATCGCCCAGATGGCCAGGGGATGCAGCAGGCCAATCAACCCCAACGCCAGGAACCCACAGCTCAAGGTCCCCAATCCCAGCCCACCCGCCAGGACCAGACGTTCCACACCGCCAGCCGGTCGAACGCCCAGCAGATCTAGTATTCTGGCTCCCACGCCCGCTCCTAGCAATCCCATTCCGGTTGCCAGGAGCAGGGACAGAAAGGTGGAAATTAGATTTGTGATATACATATCCATCTCCAAGACATCAACCAAGCGCGCGAATGCCGACCAGTATCCAGAGTCCCACGACTGCCGCGGCCGTTTCGGGCACGGATGCTACCACGGCCAACAACGCCCCAACCCACGAGTGCAACAGGATGTAGGGTGAAAGACATGGAGAAGCCCCTATTGCATATTCCACCTTGCGCCTATGAATAGCCGCTACGAGCAAAGCCAGGCCGACCGGTATCGAGGTCGGCCACAAGCTGGCATTCCACCATAAAGAAAGCTCCCTCTCAAAGCGTAGCGGCCACGGTCCAAACAGAAGAAATGATAAAAGCATAGCTGTCGTCACTGGCCCAAAAACGCGCACGACGCCTCGCCATCCTTCCTCGCGCCAAGCTTCCGCCAGCCAATAGACCCCCACGGCGACGCCGACTTGCGGCTTGATGACGATAAAAAATAAGCCGATCTGAGGCGGCAGTATGAACCCTAACGTCGCCAGCCAGTCGATGTTGCCGTTGAGCAGCCCATGCATAACGGGGGGGGACAATAATAAAAGCAACACCGCGGGCAGTTTGGCCCCCATGCGGCAAGCGGTGTATTCGAAGGCGATCAGACTGATCACAACCAGCACCGCCCGCCCAATGTTTTCGGGCAGCAGTACGAGAGGGACGAGCGGCAACAGCGCCCAGGGCGCGTTGAAAAACCCTTCAACATTGTAGGGAGAGCGACCAGAAATCAACTCGCGCGCGGCCGGCCTGAAAACTGTGCGCCAGTCTACGGCCGGGGGCAATGTGATTGTCATGATCCCGGTTATCACGACGATGGCCAAGGCCAGTAGAACGATCTGACCTGTCTTGTACTTGCTGTTGCGAGTTTCATTCACCTGGCTCACCGCTATAAAGATACATCAAATGCGACGATTTGTCCAGAATGGCCCCCGGCTAACGTCCAGAGCTGGCACGCTTGGCTTTCAAAGCCAACGCCTGTATAATGGCAAAGCTGACCGAGAAAATAGAGACTGACTCACTCTCACTGGAACCATCTCAAGGAAAGACGCATTGACGTTCCAATCTTGTCAAATCACTCCCAAAGAATGGCGCTGGGTGATCGCCTGGTCCATCGCCATGCTCATTCTAAGCTGTATCCCTTACGCGATCGCCGCCTCGACCGCGCCCGAAGGGTGGCAGTTTGCCGGTGTCCTGGTCAATCCATCCGACGCCCACACCTACCTGGCCAAGATGAGACAGGGGCTTGAGGGCAGTTGGTTGTTTCACCTGACCTACACGCCGGAGCACCACGAGCCTGTTTTCCTCTACACCTTCTATCTGGCGTTAGGGCATCTGGCCGCTTTGACACAACTGCCGCTCGTCTTGATATTTCATCTGGCCCGGCTCGCGGCTGGATTCTGGTTGTTATTGACCGCCTTTCGATTCATCGCCCACGTCACACCCCGGCTCGCCGAGCGGCAACTAGCCTTCGTCCTACTTGCGAGCACTGCGGGTTTCGGTTGGCTGAAAGCGGCTGACCTGGATATCTCTCCTATTGATGCGTGGGTGCCAGAAGCCTTCGTTCCACATATGCTCTACGCCAATCCGCACTTTCCTCTGGCAACAGCTCTGATGCTGACGATCACTCAACGGATCGTCTGGCCCAGTCGAAACAAGCTCTCCGCACTGTGGGTTGGGATAGCGGCTACGTCCCTGACGATCACACAGCCGCTTGCTACGATCACCACAACGGTTGTCTTGATGCTGTTTTTGGCATGGCGTTTCGTCGCACACCGCAGTGTCCCCTGGCCGCAGATCCGGCTCACGTTGAGCGCGATCCTTTTCTCGGCGCCGGTTGTGCTCTACGATTATTGGATCACCAAAACCAACCCGGTTATCGCCGGTTGGAACGCGCAGAATATCACACCGGCTCCGGCCCTCACAGACCTGGCACTTGGCTACGGACTGACCGGCTTGCTGGCCGTTGTGGGTGGCTGGATGCTCGCTCGCCGGTCCATCCAGGACGCCAACGATGGCGAGTGGCTCATTTTGCTGTGGGCAATCGCTACCATCGGATTGGTTTACCTCCCCTTTGCCCTCCAACGCCGGTTCATCCACGGCCTGCACATCCCCCTGGGGATATTGGCCGCCATGGGTTTGAGGCATAGACGTCAACTCGCCGGTGTTGTGGTAGCAACCGGCATGTCGGGAATGTTGTTTGTCTGGTCCATCCCTCTGCTCGCTGCTCTGCAATCTCCTGCTCAATCGGAGAACGCAGCAATCCTATTTATGCGCCACGAGGAAATGGCGGCCTTTGAATGGTTGAATCAAAACAGCGCTGCCGACGACGTCGTCCTGGCTTCACCACGGGTGGGAATGTTCATCCCCAGCCAGACCAAAAGCAGACCATTTTATGGGCACGTCTTTGAGACCATCGACGCCCGAACCAAAATAGCCATGCTCGCAGCTTTTTATCGCGGGGACATTGACGCCGTTTCACCCCGGCCCGAATTCATCTTCTACGGTCCCTCTGAACGGGTGCTGGGCCAGCCCGAAAAGCTATCGGACTTGCCGGTGCGCTTTTCCACCGGGAATGTACAAATCTACGAGATGCCTGACGATGAATAGTTCACCTGCAAGCACCATCACGATCCGCAAACGGAGAAGGATCATCGCGCAAAGCTTCTGCCTCGCCTTGTTGCTGATTTACAGTTTCACCTGGAGCCAGAGGATCCTCGCTGGAGGCGCGATAGGACGGGACAGCGACTTTCTTGCCACCTACACCGCCGCCAGACTCGTCAATGCCGGTTACGGCCAGGCTCTTTATGACTTGACCACCCAGACCCGTTTTCAACACGCCATCGTGCGCCTGCACGTGCCACCGGCCGATCTACTGCCTTTCATACACCCTCCCTTTTTCGTTTTGCCGTTTTTGCCATTGGGAATTTTACCGTACACCTGGGCCTTTGTCGCCATGCTCGCTGTCAACCTGGCCTTGCTGCTGGTTACTCTGAGACTGTTGGTTACCCATCTGAGCGGATTGGCAACGATCGGTCGAGTGACACTCTTGTTGGCTTGCCTCTCCTTCTTCCCCTGCTTTGTCAACTTGATCCAGGGTCAAAATGCTCTCGTCACCTTGCTCATTCTGACCGCCGCCTTTGGCCTCCTCAAGCAGAAACAGGATGGCGCAGCCGGCGTGGTGCTGGCGCTGGGTCTTTACAAACCGCAGTTGATGTTGGTTTTCGTTCTGATTCTCCTGGGCAAACAAAGGCGACGAGCCGTAGCGGCTTTTTGTGTGATGGCCATTCTTCTGGTTGCACTGTCGTATTCCATCGTGGGCTGGCGGGGATTTTCAGATTACATCAGGCTAACGATCACCGAAAGCCCATTGGTGGACGGCGCCTATGGGGTGAACTATCCCCAGATGCACAACTGGCGGGGACTTTGCCGCTTGTGGTTCGGCCCCCATCGCAGCCGTGAGATCAACACCTTGACCATCCTCGCCTCCATCATCACCCTATTGCCCCTGGTCTGGAGCTGGCGTGGCCCGTGGCAGCCCGGCGGAGCAAAGTTCGACCTTCAGTTCGCTTCGACCATCGTCGCCACCTTGCTCGTCAGCCCGCACTTGAACACGCACGATCTCACCCTGTGGATTCTGGCGGGCGCCCTGGCCCTAAACCAGGCGCGCTCTCGATCCAAGCGACGAATTGTGGAAGGCTTGATCGTCGCCGGGAGCCTGATCAGCTTTCTGAGCCTGCCCCTCAACCAAGTCTTGCCCTTGCAGCTAACGACCGTCTTTATGGCTATCGTGGCGACACTGTTATGCGCGGCGATTGAACGGGATCACTCTCCGGCGCGCTGATAAAGGAGCGTGGAGGCGTCCTCATAGACCCGCGTCCAGACCTCGGGCTGCTCATCCACGAATTCGACGAGGGGAGCTTGCCACTCGCGGTCCAACAACAACAGATCAAAATCATACTCGGCCAGCAACGATGCGACGTCTCCCTCCGCCCGGCTGAGCGCCCGGTAGGCCTTAAAGTGCTCAAAGGAGTAAAGCTCGAAACGGGGATCGATGAAAACCGGTTGTGCAGGGCCCAGGCGCCAGATCAAATAACTGCCCCGCGCCAATTCATTAAAGAGGCGGCCTTGCAACCCGCTCTCCTCCATAAAGTCAACCGCAGCCACGCCGGTGTCGTGAGTCAGCCACAGGGCGTCATCGGGGTAGAAAAATAAAAAAACACCCGCGACCAGTAGAAGCGCGACCATACTCCCCACGACGAGCCAGCGAAAGCCCGGATAGCCCCTAGCGCCGCCGTAGACGAGACGCCGACCCAAGGGATGACGGAGCAGCCATCTGCGCCAGCGCGCCAGATCCTCCCTGGGCAAGCGCAACAGAGCCTCAGACAGAATGGGCGCGCTGACCAGGCCGAACCAGACGGCGTAACGCACGCCAGAAGCGCCCAACCAGGCAAAGACCACGACCACCAACAGATCGGTCAAAGCGACTGGGGGACGTGCCAGGGCCAACGCAGCGACCACCGACAGAAGGAACGGATAAAAAACGATGCCCAATCCAGCCCTGGGATCGAGCGGCTGCCACTCGATCCCAAACGATTGGCTGGGCGCGTCCGTCAACAGCTCGGCGACGTAGCCAGCGATGCCCACGCCGCGTGGGTTGAGCAACACAGCTGCCATGCTAAGCAAGGCCACCAGAGCTAACCCTCTCAGCCTCGCGCGCGCCTCCGGACGGGCAAGGGACGACTGACCTCCCAGCGCCGGCAGCGCATAGCTCAACAACTCGCCCAAAAAGACGAGTCCGATCAATCCCAATCCCAGCGCAAAAGAGCCGTGCACGTTGGCCCAGATCGCGATCAAGACAGGGATACACCAAACCGACCGCCCCACCCCGCTGCGACGATAGCGCCACAACCAAACGTAAACCACGATAAAGAGCGGGTAGGCGAACAACTGAGGGCGCACGGTCTGATTGCTCACGCCGAGCAGGATCGCGCCGAGGGTCGCCGGGATGGCCGCCCAGCGGTTCCGCTCACCGGCCCACCAACACAGAAGCATCACAGAGCCAAAGAGACCGGCCATAATCACAGCGCGCATGAAAACGAGCATGCGCACGCCCCCCAACCGCATCAATCCGGCCATCAAGACCTCGGCCAACCAGCTTTGATAGAAGAAGGGCTGGCCTTGCTCGGTGAGGGAGTAGACGTCGTGGCGAGGAATGTGGCCGCTGTCGAGGATGTCGCTTCCAACGCGGACGTGCCACCACAGGTCGTTCGGCGGCAATGCCCACACACAGCCCAGCGCGAGGAGACCGGCCACGATAACCAGCGCCCAAAGTCTGGTCATGAGAAGCGGTCGCGATCCCCGGTTCATCGTCGCACCCTGTAGAGAGATATATCCCCTTGCTTGAACACACGCTCCAGGTACTCACTGCGGTTCGGGTCGAACCCGCCCAACGCCCTCTCCTGGGGGCCGTGGAGGACATACCGGATGTCGTACTGGCGCAGAAAAGCCACGCGCCAGGCATCCGTCACGGCGGCGTCGAAGAAGGTCTGTACCTGCGCCTCCCGCTCCAGCCAATTCGGCGTCTCGGCCCAGTGGCCGAGAAAGACGCGGCAGCCCGTCCAGGTCGGGATGAGATTGCCGGTCTCGTAGGAGGCCAGCACCGTCTCATCCCAGGCTAGGTTATCGCCCATCCAGTCGAAAGCGGCCATCCGGTCAGCCGAGTGGAAATATTTCGGCGCCCGCGCCCACACCGTGATGCTGGCCGAACTGACCAGGTAGAGGTTGGATAACCAGGTCAAGACGATCAATAAGTTGCGCGCCAGCCAGACGGCGCGCCGACGCGGGTATCCCCGGAGAGCCAGCGCGCGCACCGGGCGACTGCGCGCCACAGCGGGCAGCACACAACGATGCAATCCCACAGCCGCCAGCAGGCTGATGGGGATGTGCACCCCTTCGAGCAGCCGCCGCTGCAAATTGAATGGGACGTACGCCAACGAAAAAGCGACCACCACCCAGGAGATGAGAAACCATCCCCGTCGGTCTCGACGCCGGCCCGACTCAACGATTCCCGCCAACGCCAATGGTATCAAAATTCCATACCCCGACAAAAAGTAACGCGGCGGAGGGGAAAGCATAATAGCCTGGCTCCAAGACGAGAGCACCGGATCGGCGCGAAAGGCAAGCAGAAAATATATCCCCGCGACACACGAACCACACGCAATCGGTAACCCGCCTACTGCCCAACGTCGAGGGAAACGACGGTCGCTTACCCACAGCACAAGCCCATAGAGCGCCAATATCCCCCCCACGTTCAGCACCAACGTCGGATGCACAAAAGTCGCGATAAAAGCCGCCGCTCCGCCCGTCAACAGGTAACCGGGCCGCGGGTTTGCATCGTAGGCCAACGCGGCCCCAAAAGCGATCAGCAGTGCCGCCCACGCCAGTGTGAAATGAGGAAACGTCAAAATGCTAAAGAAGGTATACGCCTCCAGGAACCAGAAATCGAGCGGCGAGATGCCACCAGGGGCGGTCGGCCCAATCATCTCGCTGAGCCAACCCAACCCCGAAGAGAGTGCCACCAGCCAAAGGGCCGTCCAGCACACGGTGCGCCGAGGCAGACAGAAACAGGCAAAACGATACACGATCAACAAAAGCAGCAAGCCACAGAGCGCCCGCGCTCCGTGATAGACGACCAGCAGCGGCAACCCCGTCCATCGCACCAGGTGGCCCAACACCGTGTAAAAAGTATACATCCACACGCCCCGCTGTGGTTCGGGAGTGTAGAGCGAGATGAATCGTAGATCTCCTCGCATCCCTTGCTGCATCACCGCCAGGTAAGAATTGGAATCCACCAGATCAAAGACGAATCCACCAAAGATCTGATCCTCCGTCTGGACGATCCCGCCCACAACATAAGGCGCCAGCGATAGTCCTACCACCGCCAATGCTATCACGGCTGCCTTCCAAGGCGCCCTGGACGCAGTCACCTTCCCTCCCTCTCCCCCTCGAAGAGAATCACGCTCAGATCGTTAAAGCTACGTCGATCGGTCTCCTGATAACGCTCCTTCAGCCACTCCAGGTCAGGATGCACACCCCCCAGCTCCTCGATCTCGCGCTCGAAAACAACGAGCCACACAGTGTGCGCCCCACCCACCGCCTCGGTGATGGTGGGCGTGGCAAAGATGCCCAACGCCTCCTGGGTGGGACCGGCCAGGGTATCCTGCGGCGAGCCGGGCGGATCGGCCAGAAAATCGCCGGACAAATCCGGGGCATAGGTTTGCATCGGGAAATAGGTGAGCTTGTTGGTATGCACCACAGCGTCGCCAGGATCGACGCGGGCCTGTAAATAAGCCGCCGCCTCCTGGAACGACGGGCGAGGGAAACCGGCGTAGGTATAGTGGATTCCCAGCGATCCAACCGTGCTCGCCGCCAGCAGCACGATCAATCCCAGGCGGAGAGGTCGTGGAAGCCTCCCCCGACTGAGCAGCCACCCTACCGCCACCAGGTAGAAGAGGGCCGAAGGAAGCAACGCACGCTCCAGGTAGAGGGGCCGCCATTGAGAGATCAACAGCAGTGACAAAACCGGCATCCAACAGAGCCAAAGAAACCAACCGGCCCGCGAGCGCGTTCGCCAGACCCGCAGAGCCAGCAGCGCCAGGAGAACCAAGCTCGTAAAGAGCGCCAAGCCCAGCAACCAGACCGGAGCAGGCTCGTAGAAAGTCAAGACCGGGAGCATTACGGCGCGGATGACCTCCTCTGCGCCAGGCGACGTCAACCAGTACCCCTGCCCCACAAAGCCCAACTGTCCTGGCAACACCCCCACCAACCAGGGGCCGAAGAGAGCCAGTATGATCAGGTCGGCCAGGACGACTTTCAGAAGATAGCGCCGCCACCGACGACGGGCCACAACTAACAAGTTGAGGGCCAGGACAACGAACGCTCCCAAGTTGTGAGCATAGAGGGTGAGAACAGCTCCCACCACGTAGAGCGCCCACCACTTCCAACGGTCAAAAAACAAATAAACTAATCGGCAACGGCCGTCCTGCTCCTCTGCTCCCCTGCTCCCCTGCTCCTCCGTTTCTTTCTCTAATGCCCGCAGCAGCCCCCATGCCGCCGTCACTGCCGCCAGGCCCAGGAAGGCATACATCCGGGCTTCCTGAGAATAGGCGACGTGGAAAGGATGTACCGCTGCCAGCAATCCCGCCGCCAGACCCGCGCGCGGCGCGCGGCAGTCGAAACACCAGGCTGCCAGTCGCCACAACAGCGCCACCGTAACCATCCCCAGGATCACAGAGAGAAAGCGAACTGCCAGAGGAGACCGACCCACCAGCCCCATCCAGCCGTGGAGGAGAAAATAGTAGAGCAGAGGGTGAACGTCGGCTGCTCCAGCCCCCTCCACCGGCGTCACTGTCCCATAGATCATCCCCACGGGATCCAGGGAAGCATAGAGAACGGCGAATGCCTCATCGTACCAGAGGGCGCGTCCCTGGATACGGCCCATTCGCAGGCCAAAGGCGAGCAGGAAAAGCAGAATCACCAGATATCGCTGTTTTATTCTCACCTTTCCTCCCACGCTATCACCGCCAGCGGCACGATCAGCCAGGGCGTGAACGCCCGCCACCAGAGGGATAATCCCACGGCTATCCACGAAAGCGGGACCAGCAGCCAGGGCGGCGCGGTGTCCAGCAGCGCCAGGAGCGTGTAGAACATCCCCGAAGGATTGGCCAGGGCGGCGGCGGCCCACCCGACCGGTCGAGACTGGAAAAGCCCCCAGACAAACACCACCACCGCGAGCGTCAGGAGCAGCGGCCAGGCTTCCGGAACGTGCCGCTCCAGGCTCCACAGACCCGGCGCGTTACCCCGGGCCGACGCGTCCAGCGATGGGATCGCAGCCCGCCAGCGCAGCGGCCAGGTGGGATCGAGAGGGAGCAACCCACCCCACAATACCGCCGTCATTCCACCCCACATCGCCAGTGTCCGCCGATCCTCTCGCAACCACCGCCAAAGCGTCCACGGCAGCATGATAAAGGCCGTCTGCGGCTTGAGCGTGATCACCGCTGCGGCCAGCGCCGACCGCCAACCGGCGCTCAACCGGGAGCCCAGCGCCCACAACACCAGGTCCACCTGCCCGGAGGAGAAGATGTGCAGGAGAGGAAAATAGAGCGCCCACGCCACCGCCCGCCTTCGCAGCATCCAGCCCAGGAGAGCCAGGTTGAACGCGAGCCACATCCAGAAGGCCGTCTGACGGGGCAGCGCGGCCAGGAGCGCGAAAAAGTACGCTACCGGCAAGGGGTAGAAAAAGCCGCCCACGCGATAGGGATCCTGCCCGAGCCACACGGCCCGTCCGGCCTGCCAGAGAATGCCAAAATCGTATCCGCCCATCACTCCTCTACTCTCGAAAGCGCCTGCACGACCAACATCAACAAGGGGAAAGGCAAATAGATCAGGGCGGTCTCGCGGCTGCCCTGCACGGTGGCGAGAAAAATGACCCACTGCCCCACGAGCAGCGCGACCTCAATTCCCACCACCGCCAGCCTCCCTTGCCGGCCAAGTTTCTCCTGAAGCCTGGTGAACCAGGCGAACAGAGGCAAGAGGAGCATGGTGTAATGCGTCGTGGCGGTGCGGGGGACGATAAAGTGAGTGAGAATGAGCAGCAGTCCCGTCGTCCAGAGGAAGCCGCCCCACTCTGCCCATCGCCCTCGCCAGGCCTCCAGCAGCGCGTAGAGAGCGAACGCCCCCACGCCGACCGCCTCCGCCACTGGCCCCAACTGCAAGAAATGGCGCGTCACGATCCAGGTCAACGAGCGGTAGTTCAATCCCCCCGCCACAACGTCATAGTTGCGCACGCCCTCCAGAAAATCCATCAGCCAGGTGGGCACCAGCAAGAATGAGACTCCCGCCAGCAGAGCCACCGCCAGTCCGAATCCCCTCCAGACCCTCCAGCGTCGCCGCCAGGCAGCCCACCACAGGATCCACGGGATCAGGAGAAAGCTCATCTGTGGTTTGATGGTAGCGACAGCCAGCAGCGCCCCGACCAGATCGTCTCGCTCCTCCATCAGCGCCCACAGGGACGCCGCCAGCGCCAGGAAAACCAGCGTCGCCATCTGCCCCAGGAGGATCGCGCGGGCGTGGGGATAGTTGAACATGGCCCACACCAGCGTGCCCCCCCACAGCCAGGCAGGAGGCCGCCAGCGGGCGACCCGAGCCGTCATCGCTACCCCCGCCAGCAGCGCGTAGAGCATCACCGTCATCCAGATCGCCTGGACGAGCGGATAGGCGCGGATGAAACAGAGCGGCCAGAAGAAAAATAGGGTGTAGAGCGGGTACGAAAAAGCCGCCAGATCCTCGCCGGGTTGGGCTGGCCGATCGTACATACCGATCTGCGTCCGCAGGGTGACCGCTTCCGAATAGGGATTCTCGCCCGTCCATAAGAGGGCGCAACCGTTCGACCAGCGGGCGTAGAAATCATTCCCGCCGGGGAAATGGGAGGTAAAGACGCGGTAGGTGAGCCAACTCTGGCCAACCGCCAGGATCAAAACAAGAAGGGCGAACAAAAGCCACGCCAACCAGCGCGGGAATTCCCGCGGCAACTTCCCTCTCATGGGACCTGCTCCAGCCGGTACAGTTCGTAGGTGGAGCCAAAATCCTCCACGAGCATCAGGTGCGTGGTCGCCAGTTCATCCAACACGCACAGATCGTCTAGAGTCACCGGATCGAACTTTGCCTCAAAGATATGTTCCAATCCAACCCGATAGAGCAACACGTGGGTGACGCCATCGGCACGCCAGGCGGCGGCGATGGCGTCGGCATCGTAGCCGTAGAGGTGAGTCGTGTGCAGCCAGCGGTCCAACAATGCGTCGGGCCGACAGTCCACCGCGCAGTGATAACTCCGCGGCTCCCATAGAAACAGCACAACGGCATCCGCGGCAAGCTCCTCGTTTATCCGCTCCACGGCGACATAGTACCACCCCAACCGCCGGGCCAGGAAATCCTCCTCGCTCTCAAACCCCATCAGCACCCTCAACGGCTGCCCCTGGGCGGCGGAAAGGAACGCGCTTACCAATGTCAGCGTCAGCACCCCCACGAGAATCACCCGCGCCAGCCAGCCCACGTCAAAGGGGCGACGTGGAAGTCTCTGCAACGCCTCCACCGCCGCGCCGGCCATCAACGCCAACAATCCAAAGGCAGGGAAGAGGAGACGGGTCTGGAGCAACAGCGCGGTGCGAGCCAGGCCCCACAGCCAGAAGCCGTAGAGCACGCTGCAAAAGGCCAGCGCCGCCAGCAGCCACCGGCGATGCGGCGGACACACAACGTCCGGCGGGCGAATCCGTCGCCAGGTCAGCAGCAGCAAGGGGAGAAAGGCAAGGAAGAGGGGGCCGATGGTAGCCGAGTACCCTTGCGCACCCTCCACTCCCCAGACCGTCGCATCCCAGAACGCGGTGAGGAGCTTCCAGGGCGCGGTGTAGGCCAGGCCCGTGCCGGGTCGATCGTACCACCAGGCGCGCCACTGATCCCAGTGGATGCCGCCGAAAAAAAATGGATACATCGGATTGCCGGTGAGCAGGAAATTCTTGAGCAGCCAGGGAGACCAGACGAGCAGAGCGACGCCGCCCAGCAGCAGTAGATGGCGGATTGCGGATGGCAGGTTGCGGATTTGAGAGATGAACAGCGTCGCTGCAAGAGCGGGTAGCACGGCTAACGCAGTGTATTTGGTGGAGAGGGCCAGACCCGCCAAGGCTCCGCTCAGGATCAGCCAACGGACGTTGTGTGTCCGCCGCCGCTCCTGTGAATCACCCTCCGTGTGGTGGCGAGGGCCACCACACGACATCGCGCAGAAGCGGAACAGTGCGAAGAAAGCCAGGGTCGCGTAAAGCAACAACACCAGATCCACGTAGGGCCAGCCCGCCAGCAAGACGATAGAGGATGCCGAGAGCAACACCGCCGCCGCCAACCAACCCGCCGCGCCGCCCAACCATCGTCGCCCGGCGGCCACCAGGCCCAACACAGCCAGCAGGCCGCAGCACCAATGGATCGCCGCAGCCGCCCGCTCCCCGGCCAATCCGATCCCCCAGGCAAAGAGTATCTCCACCAGTTGCGGAAAGCCCAGGTAGGGCAGATCCAACGGATGGGAGATCTGGCCCGCCGCCAGGTAGAGCTTGGGGCCGGTCAGGTGGTAGACCAGGCCATCCCAGGCGATGGGAGGGGCCAGCGCCCAGAGCAGAGCGATGGCCAACGTCAGCCCGCAGTAGGCAGCGAGCAGTTTCTCAAAGCGATCTCTGGGTTGCCAGGCTCGGTCCATCCAGCTCGCCCGCAGCGCCAGCCACAGCGGGCGAGCAGTTACCGCCAGCCCCACCGCCGTCAGCAGCCACAGCAGCCAGGATCGCAACAACCCCACCGCTCCCAGCGCCAGCCCCGCCAGAGAGATGCATCCCAACCCCACTGCCGCCGCCCAAACCAGCCGCTCAGCCGGGGCCAGATCCAATCCCCGCAGCAGATACAAACCGATGCCGGTTCCCAACAGCGTCACCAACCCCGCGCCGACCAGTCCGGCAAAGGTCCGCCCCAGCGCCAGAATGTTGGATGCCGTGAACGGTTTGTGAGCCACGTGGTAGATCGCCACAACCACAGCGATCCAGAGCAGAGCCGTCACCGTCGCCAGCATCCTCTGCCCCCCACGTTGCTCACTCATGAAACATTTACTCCCTAATCCTCACTGTTGAAGTGGAGAAGAGAGCGACACACCGCCCAACACGACTGTGATCTGGTCGGGGCCCAAGCTCTCCACCTCGCCGGCAGGCCCCAGCGCCAGCGCCGATCGCTCAGGGATACCCAGCCCCATAGGATGATGACCCAGGCTGGCCGATTGTGCATTCAGGAGACCTTTCAATCGGCCAGCAGCCTCGGTCCCTGCAAAGTGAGGTTCTACGATGACGTCGGGCAGCCACCCCCAGCCAGGTTCGGCCCGCTTCGGGTTATCGGGGTCAGCGAGCCACGCGCCCAACACGATAGCCCCCGCGCCCATCCCCACGACCACCGCGCCATCTTCGAATGCCCGAGCCATTGCCTGCAACACCGGGCTGCCACGTAGCGCCCGCGCCAGGCCCACCGCGTCGGGACCATCGCTGACATAGATCAACCCCGCCTGTTCCAGCAGATGACAGTTTTCCTTATACTGCGCTCCGGCGGCATCAAAGATGGGCACGACGTACCCGTTGGCGCCCCCCAGGTCTGCGTAATAGTCCAGCAGCGCCTCGCCTTTTGCGGTCGAGATACCGGCGGTGGGGAGCAAGGCCGTTGGCCGGTCGAGATCCGCCCAACCCAGGGCAGCGGCATCCACCTCTCCGGTCTCATTTTCCTCCCACCTGCCGCCGCCAGCCAGTATCAGCCAACCCGCGCCAGTACGCCATCGCAGAGGGCCTGCTTGTGTCAATCTCATTCTCTTTACATACTATCCGACAGATAATGCGCCAGGGCGTGCATCAGGACCGCCACGCCCAGCGGCAGTACATCCTCGTCGAAATCGAAGCGTGGGTTGTGATGGGCCGCGTCCAAGCCTCGTTCCGCATTCGCCGAACCAAGGAAAAGGTAGCACCCCGGCACCTCCTGAGTGAAAAAAGCCGCGTCCTCGCTGCCCATCGTCCGCTCGCCAGAAAAGACATTCTCCGGCCCAACCACCGCCTCCGCCGCCGCGCGCACGGCCTCGGTGACCTCCGCGTCGTTGACCACCGCCGGCGTCATCGGCGTGACCTCCAATTCAGCCGTCGCGTTGTAGGCCGACGCCACACTCTCGACTATCTCGTGCATTCTTCGCACCACCGTATCCCTCACCTGCGAGTCGTAGGTGCGAATCGTGCCGCCGAGGTTCACTTGAGGGGGGATCACGTTGAAAGCCTCGCCGCCTTTGATCATGCCCACCGTCACTACTGCCGTCTCCAGCGGGCTGACGTTGCGACTGACGATGGTTTGCAGTGCGACGACGATGGTTGAGGCAGCGACGATGGGGTCCACCGTCTGGTGGGGCATTGCGCCGTGACCGCCCTTCCCCCGCACAGTGCAGGCCCATTTTTCAGCCGCCGCCATGACCGCGCCCCGCGTGACGTGTATCGTCCCTAGCGGTCTGCTGTTCCAGACATGAGTGGCCAGGATCAGATCGGGACGGGGATTTTCCAGCACGCCTTCCCGCACCATCACCTCGGCGCCATTGCCCCCCTCCTCGGCCGGCTGGAAGACGAGCTTTAGTGTCCCGACCATCTCTTCCCGGTACCTGGCCGCCAGCGTGGCGACGCCCAGGCCAATCGCCATGTGGCCGTCGTGGCCGCAGGCGTGCATCACGCCGGGGTTTTGTGAGACATAGTCAGTCTCGTTCGCCTCGGTGACGGGCAGCGCATCCATATCGAACCGCGCCATCGCCACCGGGCCGGGCTGTCCTCCCTTCAGCAATCCGACCACACCGGTATTGGCCACGCCTGTCTGCACCTGGTAGCCCAATTCACGCAACCGCTCGGCGACGATCTCTGCCGAGCGGTGTTCCTGGAAACCCAGCTCTGGATGGGCGTGAAAATCGCGCCGCCACGCGATCAATTGTTCGCGCATTACTTCTGCTTCTGCTTTGAAATTTGCCTGGTTCAACGTCTGTCTCCTTATGAGTTGAAGTATCTGTGTTAGCTCTCAAGCGCTGTTCATTGTACCTCATTGTCATCACAAGCGCAATCCCCACCACTTGAGCAAGATCATTCTCATGGCAATTGTCGCGCGATGGAGGCCATCACTTGCCGAGCAACCGTCCGATCCCGCTCAGAACGGCTCGATGGAATCCCCGGTATAAAGAGCGAGCCAAAAGAGACGCTCAGTCGCCCTTCTCGTTCCGTCACCCCAACCGGCAAAACTGGCAATCCCGCTTCGACCAATAACGCGATGAATGCGCCCACGCTCCTGGGCAGTTGTCCAAGCCGCCCCTGCACGTCCATCCCTTCGGCCGCCAGGCCCACCATGCCGCCCTTCGGCGCGATCCGCCGGGCCAACCGGACTGTTCGCAGCACCGCCGCAGCGCGCGCCTCAACCTCGTCGGGATCGGGAGGCATCGGCGGCATCGTCACAAAACCATATACCCGCGCCACCCGGTCAAAGGCCCAACGGGTGAGAGGAGTCAGAATCCATCGTCGCCAGCGGCTTTCCGGGAACGTCCACGCTGCCGTCATCACCCAATGGATCTCTGGATCGGCATCGGGGGCGCGCCGGGAGGCGACCGCCGCCGCGATGGTCAGCGCCAGCCACCAGGCATCGAAACCCGGCCGGCTGTAATGATTGCACACCACCAGGCACGGACCACGAGGAGGGACGTGTTCGGCTCCCAGAACCTCCAGCGCCGGATACAATCCCGTCACCGCCACCTGCGCGTCGCGGGCAAAGGAGCGCGGTCGCAGCGTCAAAGCCGCCCACAAAAAGCCTCCCAGGAATCGCCAGGAAAGCCGGTAGCGGCACACCTGCCCAGCGGATGAAATCTGTGGTATACTGTCGCTCATTGTAATTCAGTCGAGGTGCAACGCACCTGCCAGGTGCGTTGCACCTAACCAAGCGGAGCGAGAACGGATGAAAACAAGAGACTATGTTACGATGAACATCTACTGGTTCGGGCTGGCCTTTATGTGGAACGGCCTGCACCCCATCGTGCTGCCGGCGCTCCTGCTGCGTTTTGCGCCGGAAGCGCTCAAGAACACCTACCTGGGCGGCATGACTTTCGCCGGGCTGATCCTGGCGATGGTGATCCAGCCTCTATCCGGCGCGCTCAGCGACCGAACTCGCTCCCGTTGGGGCCGCCGCCGACCGTGGATCCTGGCGGGCACGCTCTTCAGCCTGGTTTTCCTGGCCGGCATGGCGCTGACCGCGAACCTGTGGAGCCTCGTGGTCGCCTATCTTTTCCTGCAAATCGGGTCCAACGCCACTCACGGCCCGGCCCAGGGGCTGATCCCCGATCTGGTTCCCAACGAGCGACGCGGGCTCGCCTCTGGCATCAAAAACCTGTTCGAGATGGTCGGGCTGATCGTGACGTCGCTGGTGATGGGACAGTTGATGGAAAGCAGAAACCCGGCGCTCGCCTTTGCCATCATCGGCGGCGTGCTGGCGATCAGCTCACTGATCACCCTCCTGACCCCCTCAGAATCGTCCGCTCCCGACGCGGAAAAGCCCGCCGCTGGCAATAGTCTGCGTACTCTCTTCCGCGTGGACCTCCGGCGCTACCCGGACTATGCCTGGCTGCTCATCTCGCGTTTTTTCATCCTGCTCGGCATCTATGCCGTGCAAGCGTTCGCCCAATACTTTATTCGCGACCGGTTGCGAGTTCCCGATCCGGCCACGGTCACCGGAAATCTGATGGCCACGCTCGGAATCGCGCTGACGCTGCTGGTATTTCCGGCGGGGTTGCTCTCCGACCGATTCGGTCGCAAGCGGCTGAACCTGTTTTCTGGCGCGCTGGCTGCATTGGGCATCTTTTTGGTCATCCTGGTGCGCGACGTCTCCACCCTCTACATTTTTGGCGGGATCATCGGTATGGCGACGGGTATCTTTTTGAGCGTCAACTGGGCGCTGGCCACCGACCTCATCCCCACAGAGGAGGCCGGCAAGTACCTGGGCCTCTCGAACCTGGCGACGGCGGGAGCGGGAGCAGCGAGCCGGCTGGCCGGACCGCTCATTGACGGGCTGAACGCGCTCCGCCCTGGCGCGTATTTGGGCTATCCGGCGCTTTTTATCCTGGCCTCCGCCAGCACACTGTTGGGGACGTTGCTGCTACTTTCTGCCGTCTCCACTCAGGATCGCTCTCACAAATCAGCCTGATACCATTCTGACAGACGGCTTACCTGGCGGCGGCCCGCCGGTGACTACAGCCGCTCCAGATCTCCTGCGGAAACACGATACGGCTCGTCCCCGGCACGTCGGGGACGCCCATCCCCGTATTCAGGTCGATTCCGTGCGGCAGGTAGGCCAGATATGGCAACTGGCTGCAATAAAACCCGTCCTCTGTGTCGGGATCGAAGAAATTGAGGTTGTACGGTTTTCCCGCTTGCGCGAGGCAGTAACTTCCCACGCTGTCTCGAAACTGACCGGCGGCGATCTCCCCTCCGCCGTCGGTGGTACAAACGATGTCACTCGTCTGGATCGGCAGGCCATCAATTTCGTAGCTGTAAATCATTCGTTCCCTCCCGCGTGAAGGAAGGTGCAACGCACTTGGCAAGTGCGTTGCACCTTCGCCTAGCTGCCCCTGAGCACGACCGGCAAATAGACCCGATCGGTATACACCAACACCTCCGCGCTCCTGTCAAAAAACTGTGTCCCAGAAAAGGTGGCGCTGTTGGTCACAGGCCCCGTGATCACTCCTCGCGCCTCGACGGTGAGGGTGACGCTCTCCTGGCTGTCGACCGCCACCGTCCAACCGACCGCCTGGCCGAGCACCGTTGGAGCTGGGCTTTTGTTGCCGGTCGCGGTGATGGCCGTCGTTGCCGACGGCACGGCGTCGTTGATGACGACGGAGTGAGCGGTGTCGCCAGCGTGATAGACCAGCAAGTAGTGGAAGGTTTCGTTTTCGGCGATGGCGGCGCGCGTCTCGTAGAGATCGGTGGGCACGCGGCTGAACAGTGTGCGGGAATCGATAAATTGGCCCGCCAGGGTATCCGCCTCGTTCGCGACGCCGATCTGCGGATCGCCCTCGTTCAAGAGCCAGAGGTATTCGTAATCCTCCATCCCCTCGCGCAGCAGTTCCCACCGAATGGAAGGGACGAGACGGTTGCTCTGACTATTGCAAGCGTCAAAGGCAATAGTGCCATCCTTGGGCGGATAGAACATAAAGCCATCGCCGTTGCCGTCATAGATCCAGGGCTGCTCCCAGGGGTCCGTGTCCCAGGCGGTAGTGGAGTAGTAGACCAAGCCCTCCACGCGCTCCAACCAGGCCAGCCAGGGCGTGATGCGCGCCTCGATGCCAGGACGGTCGATGATCGTGGGATTGGGCAAGGGGGGCCGGTCGCCGTAGAGGAAATACCACCACACCTCCTCGCCGTGACTGAGCTGGCGGTCGTGCGCCCGCTCCACCTGGTAGTTGCTGATGGTGGGCATCCAGATGTCGATCTTGGCGCCAGGGTAGGTAGCGTTGTTGTAGATACTTGGCTCCACCTGCTCGCTGACCAGGATGCGCACGTTGGGCGCGTTGGTCTTGGTCTGCTGGGCCAGGTAGGCCACGATGTCATAGTCGTCAAAGGTCTGCGGCTCGTTGACGATGTGGTAGTAGCCCTTGGTGGCGTAGTCGGCGGTGTCGCCCAGGTAATCGCTGACGGCGGCCCAGTACTGGAACCACTTGTCGTTGTAACTGCTATTCCCTGGCGGGTCGTCGCCCCGACTCTCCCCACAGAAAGAATCTGGGCGGCTGTCGGGAGGCGAGTTACTGCTGGGGCCTTTGATCAAAAAAGAGGGAAACCCGACGCCATTGTCCAAGTCATCCCCACTGAGGTATTTGGAGGCCAAAGTGTTCATCCACCTTCACTTTTGACTTGGAAAATCATGATAGACTCTTTAAAAAACCAGTTAGAAGAAAGGAGAATCTATCATGCGCAAACGATTATACCGCAAATTAACAATTGAGCTACAGAGACGATTACCTAGAGCTTTGAAGCCTCAGGTGAAGAATCTGGCCTTGCTGACCCAAGCCTTGGTGTTCAGTGAGGATTGTCATCTGCCCAAGCTAGCGTTGCAGTTGCCTATCGCGGGGCAGCGAGACAGCTTGATTCAGCGGCTGGCACGCTTCCTGGATAACTGCCGAGTGGATCGACAGACTCATTATTTGCCCTTGCTAGCGGAGCTGTTTGCTCACTGGCCGGATCGAGAAGTCAACCTGCGAAGCGCTCCAGACTCAATTGCTGCAAGACGTCGAACCGTTTCTTCCTCTGGACAAGCGTGTCATGTTCTTCGGCGACAGCGAGTTCCGCGCCGTCGGCTTGCAACGGCACTTTCGAAAGCGGCATTGGGGCTGGCAAGTCGGCGTGAAGTCCGATACTTTGTTCCAGCACGATGATGACGACTGGCAACCGCTGCACACTGTCGCGGTCCAACGTGGACAACGGCGCTACCTGCATCGGATCACGCTGACCAAAAGCGAGGCCTTTCCTGACGTCCACTTGATGGCCGATTGGACACACAACTGGGACACACCCCGCTATGTGGTCTGTGACCGACCCACCAATGGGCGCAGTTGGCGGTGTGGGTGCAAGCGGTTCTGGATTGAGCCCACCTTTCGTGATTGGAAAAGCTACGGTTTTGACTTGGAAACCAGCCAGATCACGGATCAACAACGCTTGGATCATCTGATATTGGGTATCGCAGTCGCTACCTTGTGGCTCATCCACCTGGGACATTGGGCCATCAACACAGGACGAGATAGGCGGCTAGTCGCTAGGCACCGTCCTGATGACTACAGCATCTTTCGGTTAGGACGCGACTACGCCCGACGCTGCCAGATCCGCTCTTGGCGATTGCCAGTTCGTTTCCATCGGTAACACGGCTGGCCCGTCATTACGGCTAGCCTT
>DAOTUB010000208.1:0-26901 GCA_034437455.1 Anaerolineae bacterium
ATATATAGGGGTTTGGCCTTTCTGTTCAGGATTCAAGTCCTAGACAAGCCTTTCTTTACCCGCATATATACGGGATTGGTATTTTCAAACCGGCATATATAGGGGTGTAAATTTATCCAAAGTCCAATAGAGTACGTGAGGAGAATTATGTTATGAGTCAAAAAGCCAGAACCACGAACGTCAAAACTCGGCAGTTGACGGGCGCCCTTTTGAAGGAGCTAAAGCGCATCCACCTCTACATTCTCCCGGTACTCTGGGCGTTGTTCAACATCTATTGTGTGATCTGGATCACCGTGACCTCGCTCAAGACGAACCGCGAGCTGGCCACCAACCCCTGGGGGCTGCCCGAAGCGCCGCAGTTCGAGAACTATACCCGGGCCTGGGAGTCGGCCAACCTGGGATTGGCGTTCCGCAACAGCGTGATCGTCACGGGGGCGTCGGTTCTTTTGATCCTGGTGTTCTGCGCGCCCGCCGCCTACGCGCTCAGCCGGTTCAAGTTCAAGGGGAGCGGCTGGCTGACGGCGCTCTTTATCGCCGGCGCGGGCGTCCCCGCGGCCATGCTGATCATTCCCCTATTCGGTCTCACACAAGACCTGGGCCTGAACGACTCGCTGCCCGGCCTGATTCTCATCTACAGCGTCGTCTCGATTCCGTTCACAATGTTCGTGCTGACCGGCTTTTACAGCACGCTGCCCTCCGAGTTTGAGGAGGCGGCGCGGATCGATGGCTGCACCGAGTTCGGGGTCTTTTGGAGCGTCATGCTGCCCCTCGTCTCGCCCGGCCTGATCACGGTGGCGATTTTCAACTTTGTCACCATCTGGAACGAGTACGCGCTGGCGCTCGTTTTCCTCCAGGACCCCGAAAAGTTGCCCCTCGCCCGCGCGCTGTATGGCATCACCTCGTCGATGCAGTACACCGGCGACTGGGCCAGTCTGTTCGCCGCCGTCGTCATCGTCATGGTGCCCAGCCTCGCCGTCTACGCCCTGCTATCCGAGCGGTTGATCGAGGGCATCACCGCTGGCGCGTTGAAATAGCCGGAACGGTAACGGGGCGGCAACGCATCTATCCAGCGATGGGGCTTTTGACTCCATCGCTGGTGTTTTGTAGGGCGCGGTTGACTTTTGTGGTCAAGCTATTATCATGTTGAGCAGGTACGACGAGATCACTTTGTCGATCTCTCCTGCTTCGGACTCGGTGGAGGACTTTGTGGGGCGAGGCGTCGGCTTTTACCTGGAGCAACAGTGGACGGTCGTGGGGGCGGCCTACTCGTCGCTCGTTTGCAGCCAGGGGATAGAGGTCAGCCTCTGCGTCCTGGAGGATTACCGGCGGCAAGGCATCGCGACCATCTTGTCCAGCCGTCTGCTCAAATGGTGTCTGGAGCACAACGCGGAGGCGAACTGGGACGCGGCGAATCTGGCGTCGTGCAAACTGGCTGAAAAGTTGGGGTACGTCCGGCGGGGCGAGTATCAGGCTTATTATTTGAGAGCATAGTACTACAACGGGATTTGGACACCCGTCATTCCGAGCGGAACGGAGCGTAGCGTAGTGGGGTCGAGGAATCTCCACTTTCGCAAGCAAAACCACGTAGAGATTTCTCGACTCCCTCCGGTCGCTCGAAATGACGGTTGTGGCGAGTTTTTCGATGAACTGAAGCAGGAGCAAAACTATCGTGAGCGAACTACGAATCGAAAACTGGACCATGCCAGCCGCCCACCTCGGCCCAGAAAATCCCCTCCCCCCGCTCCGTGCAGCGAGGGTCCGGGAGTTCCTGGTGCCGGAAGCGTTCGATTTCCGTATGACGGTTGATACTGATCGTTAGGTGAGGTTTATGAACATACTAGTCACTGGCGGCGCGGGCTACATCGGTAGCCACACCTGCCTGGAGTTGCTGCAAGCGGGACACGAGGTTATCGTGGTGGATAATCTCTGCAACAGCAAGGAGGAATCCCTGAGGCGAGTTCAGGAGTTGACGGGCAAGTCGCTCGAATTCCACAAGGTCGATCTGCGGGACAGAGAGGCATTGGACGCCGTCTTTTGTAGCCACTCGATCGACGCCGTGATCCATTTCGCCGGCCTCAAAGCGCCGGGGGAATCGGTGACGATCCCCCTCCAGTATTACCACAGCAACGTCACGGGTACGTTGATCCTGTGTCAGGTGATGCAAGCGCACGGCGTCAAGCAGGTCGTCTTTAGCTCGTCCGCCACCGTCTACGGAGAGCCGCATCAGGTTCCGGTCAGAGAGGATTTTCCGCTCAACCCGCCCACCAATCCCTATGGTCGCTCCAAACTGATGATCGAGAACATCCTGCGCGATCTCTACCGCGCCGACGAATCCTGGAACGTGGCCCTGTTGCGCTATTTCAATCCGGTGGGGGCGCATCCCAGCGGGCGGATCGGGGAGGACCCCAACGGCATCCCGAACAACCTCGTGCCGTACATCGCGCAGGTGGCCGTGGGCAGACGGGCCGAACTCTCCGTGTTTGGGGACGACTATTCCACTCCCGATGGCACGGGCATTCGGGATTATATTCACGTCGTCGACCTGGCGCTCGGTCACTTGAAGGCGCTGGACAGGCTCGCCTCGAACCCCGGCGTGGTCACGTATAACCTCGGCGCCGGGCGCGGCTACAGTGTTCTGGAGGTCGTGGCGGCGTTTGAAAAAGCGTCTGGGAAAAAGATTCCCTACAGGATCATCGGGCGCCGTCCAGGTGACGTCGCGACGAGCTACGCCGATCCCACCAAAGCGAGGGAAGAACTCGGCTGGTCGGCCAGCAGAACCATCGACGAAATGTGCGCCGACGTCTGGCGTTGGCAATCCAACAATCCGCGCGGTTACGAGTCGTGATCCCACTCGTGGCTCGGTTCCTTTGGTGCGTCATTCCGAGTGAGCGTAGCGAATCGAGGAATCTCCACTTGTGATGGTAAGTACAATTCCGACGCGAGATTCCTCGACCCCCTTCGGTCGCTCGGAATGACGGCTGGGCTGAAAGAAATATGGTAGGATAATACTCGATGAAGCCTTGCTTTGCAGAAATAGTCAAGCATTTCCGGTTTGAGGGCGATTTCCTGGAGGCCCACCCTTATGGGTCTGGACACATCAACGATACGTACCTGGTCCGTTTTAGGGAGGGAGACGGCACGTTCCAACGATACATCCTTCAGTGGATCAACCACACCGTCTTTAAGCATCCAGAACAGCTCATGCAAAACATCGCCAGAGTGACCGCGCATCTGCGGAAAAAGATCGTCGCGGACGGCGGCGATCCAGAGCGGGAAACACTGAACCTCATTCCCACGACAGATGGAAACATTCTTTATAGAGCACCCGGTGGCGATCACTGGCGCGCCTATCTGTTCATCGCCGGCGCGCAAACCTACGAGACAGTGGAACAGTTGGAGCACGTCTATAACGTGTCGAAAGCGTTTGGCAAGTTCCAGAGCCTGGTCAGCGACATTCCAGCGAGGCAGCTTTGTGAGACCATACCGGATTTTCATCACACCCCGAAGCGCTTTGAGGCGTTTGTCGAGGCGGTAGAAAGAGACGCCCACAACTGCGCCCGATCCGTGAGAGCAGAGATCGAGTTCGCGGAGAAAAGGGCCGAGGATACGTCGGTCTTGATCGATCTGTTCGAGCAGGGCAAGCTGCCCGAACGTATCACGCACAACGACACCAAGTTCAACAATGTGATGATCGACGACGAAACTGGGGAAGGGATCTGCGTGATCGACCTCGACACGGTGATGCCGGGGCTGTCTCTGTACGATTTTGGCGACTCGGTGCGCTCCGGGGCGAATTCGGCTGCCGAGGATGAACGGGATCTCTCGAAAGTAGGGATGGCGCTCGAATTCTTTGATCGCCTGGCCCACGGCTATCTCGACGCAGCCCGCGATTTCCTGACCCCACTGGAGATCGATTACCTTTCCTTTTCCGCCAAGCTGATGACGTTCGAGTGTGGAATGCGGTTTCTTACCGATCACCTGAACGGGGATGTCTATTACAAAATACACCGGGCAAATCATAACCTGGATCGATGTCGCACCCAGTTCAAGATGGTGCAGGATATGGAAGAGAAATTTGACCGGATGGAAAGTATCGTCGCCAAATATCGAAAGGGGTAACAATATGGGCATAACGTTGAAAGAAGAACGGCAACAATTGATCCTCGAGACCGTCCAGGACAACCGACAGGTCACCGTCTCGGAGCTAAGCGAGCGATTCGATGTCAGCGAGGTCACCATCCGGCGTGACCTGCGCGAGTTGGCCGCGCAGGGCGTATTGCGTCGCGCGCACGGCGGGGCGGTCGCAGCCCCTTCTGCGCCTCCTGAACCCCCGGTGGTGCAGCGCATGGTCCAGACAGAAGAAAGCAAGGAGCGCATCGGACGGGCGGCGGCTGCGCTGGTATCGGACGGCGAATCGGTCTTTATCGGCTCCGGCTCGACCACCGCTCACGTCGCCCGCCATCTGGTTGATTGCAAAAACTTGACGGTGGTCACGAACGCCATCAACGTCGCCACCGAACTGGCCGCCGCCGAGGATGTGACCGTCGTCGTCACCGGCGGCATGATGCGCGCCTGGGAACTCTCGCTGATCGGCCACATCACCGAGCAGGCCCTCCGCGAGGTGCGGGTGGACAAGGTCATCATGGGCATGCAGGCCATCAGCCTGGAGGCCGGGATGACGAACGATTACCTGCCCGAGGTGATGACCGATCGCACGATCATCGAGATGGCGTCCGAGTTGATCGTGGTGGCCGACCACACCAAGTTTGGCAAAGTTGCCTCGGCCTACATCGCGTCGGTGGAGCGGATCACCACGTTGGTGACGGACGCCAAGACCGACCCCGACGCCCTGGCTCGTTTGGACGAAATGGGTATCCGGATCATTGTAGCGGACGGTGGAAGCTGACATTGGAGGTTACACATGGTAAATTTTCCGCACAACCATTCTGTGATTGACGCCCACGTGCACTTTAGCCCGGATGCAGCCGAGACTGTGGCGGAGATTATGGAGATGAACCATCTGGAGAAAGTGGTAAACCTGGGCATGCTCGAAATACTGGACATCCCTTTCAAGGACGGGATGCGCGCCTTCCACAAGGTGCTGGGCGACCGTGTGGTCTATTTCGCCACGCCTGATTTCAGCGACGCCCCGCCCGATTGGGACGCTTTGCCGGAAGAACTGGAGCGTAAGGTGGAGGGCGGGGCAAAGGGACTCAAGATATTCAAGGAATTGGGACTGCGCCATCGAGACGCCGACGGCAATCTCATCCCTGTGGACGATCCTCGTCTGGATCCGTTATGGGCCAAAGCGGGCAAATTTGGCGTCCCTGTCCTCATCCACACCGCCGACCCGGTCGCTTTTTTCCAACCGCTGGACGAGCACAACGAGCGGCTGGAGGAGCTGCGGGGGCACCCGGATTGGCACTTTGGCGGCCCCGAGTTCCCTGATCACGACACGCTGCTCGCCCAGCGCAACCGCGTCATTGAGCGCCACCCCGGCACGGTGTTCATCGGTGCGCACCTGGGTAACTATCCAGAGATTCTGGCTTACGTGGACGCCTACCTGGAGCGCTATCCCAACTTTTACGTGGACACCGCCGCTCGCGTCGGCGAGATCGGTCGCCACCCGCCGGAAGAGGTGCGGGCGTTTTTCGTCAAGCACCAGGACCGTGTGCTCTTTGGCACCGACCTGATCCTGGGATGGGATACGTTCAATCACACGCAGGAGAAAGCGGAAGCATTCAAGGGTTTTTACGACGTCCACTGGCGTTTCTTTGAGACGGACGAGCCACAGATCGAACATCCCTTTCCCATCCAGGGCAACTGGAAAGTGGACGCCATCGGCCTGCCGGACGAGGTATTGGAAAAACTGTACGTCCGAAATGCGCAAAGATTGATTCCAGGAGTTTGTTAACATGATAAAGATCGCCATCATCGGCGCGGGCAGCGCCGTATTCGCCACCGAGTTAATCACCGATTTCCTGCTCACCCCGGCCCTGGAAGAGGGTTCCTTCGCCCTGGTAGACATTGACGCCGAGCGGTTGGAGCTGGCGCATCGAATGGCCGAGTTCTCCATCGAGCGCATCGGCGGCCCTTGGACGGTGGAGGCGAGCACCGACCGCAAGCGAGTCCTGGCGGACAGCGACTATGTCGTCAACACCATCGAGGTGGCCGGGCTGCCCAACGTGCGGCACGACTATGACATCCCGCTCAAGTATGGCGTGGATCAATGCATCGGCGACACCATCGGCCCCGGCGGATTGTTCAAGGCCCTGCGCACGCTCCCGATCTGGCTCGACATTCTCGCCGACGTCGAGCGGCTGGCCTCGCGCGCGCTGGTGATGAACTATACCAACCCGATGTCGCTAACGGTGCTCGCCGGAACCCGCGCCTCGTCGCTGTCCGTCGTCGGGCTGTGTCACTCCGTTCAGGGCACGTCCCGGCAACTGGCCGAATATCTCGACCTGCCCTATGGAGAGATCGACTGGCGGGTGGCGGGCATCAACCACATGGCCTGGTTCACGGAACTCTCTCGCGACGGCCAGAACCTCTACCCCCGCCTGCGCCAGCGCGCCCAGGACCCCGCCATCTACGAGCAGGATCCGGTCCGTTTTGAGATGATGTTCGAGCTGGGCGCGTTCGTCACCGAGTCGAGCGGGCACGCCTCCGAGTACACCGCTTACTTTCGCAAGCGTACCGACCTGATCGATCGGTATTGCCGCTCCGGTTACCAGGGAGGGAGCGGGTTCTATGCCGATTTCTGGCCTCTCTGGCGAGCGGAAAATGACCGCAGAATCCGGGAGTATCTCGTCGGTAACCTGGAGTTCGAGCCTGCGCGCAGCGAGGAGTACGCCTCCTACATCGTCGAGGCCATCGTCGCCGACGCGCCGGCCGTCATCTACGGCAACGTGCCCAACACCGGCCTGATCGACAACCTGCCCTCCAACGGCGTGGTCGAGGTCGCCTGCCTGGTGGATGGGAAAGGCGTCCAGCCAACGCACTTTGGGCCGTTGCCCGCTCACCTGGCCGCGCTGAATCAACAGCACATGGTCTTTCACGACATGGTCGCCACGGCTGTGTTGGAACGAGACCGAGAAGCCGCCGTCCACGCCCTGATGCTCGACCCTCTCACGGCAGCGGTCTGCTCGCTGGCCGAAGCGCGGCAGATGTTTGACGAGATGGTCGCGGCGCAGCGCGACTATCTTCCCGAGTTTCTCATTTAGGAGAGATCGAATGACACCACTTTCCATTGGCAAAACGCGCCGCCTGCAACAATGCGCCACACCGCGCAGAGTCTTTTCCATCCTGGCGATAGATCACCGCAACAACCTGCGCCGCTCGCTGAACCCTGCCGATCCCGCCGCCGTCCCCGACGAGGCGCTGGTGGACTTTAAGCAAGCAGTTGTCGCGGCTCTCGCGCCAGAAGCCTCCGCCATCCTGATCGATCCCGAATACGGCGTGACTCCAACCATCACGAGCGGCGCGCTCCCCGGCGCGACGGGGTTGATCGTGGCGCTGGAGCGCACCGGCTACACCGGCGATCCCAACGCCCGCGTGAGCGAGCTGCTGCCGGGTTGGAGCCCGCGAAAAATTGCACATCTTGGGGCGAGCGGCGTCAAGCTGCTGGTCTACTACCATCCCGATGCGCCCACTGCGCCCCAGATCGAAAAGCTGGTGGAGGAGGTAGCCACGTCTTGCCTGGAAGCCGACCTCTCTTTGTTTCTCGAGCCACTTTCCTACTCGCCCGATCCTGCCCAGCCCAAGCTCTTGCCCGATGAGCGAAGGCGCGTCGTCGTGGAAACCGCTCGCAGGCTGACCGGCATCCCCGGTGTGGACGTGCTCAAGGCCGAGTTCCCGCTCGACGTCGCCGCTATCCCCGACGAGGCCGAGTGGCGGTTGGCCTGCCTGGAGCTGACGGAAGCCTCGCAGGCCCCCTGGGTCTTGCTCAGCGCGGGCGTGGATTTTGAGACCTATCTGCGCCAGGTGGCGGTAGCGGCGCAGGCCGGAGCCAGCGGGGTCGCCGTGGGCCGGGCCGTCTGGAAAGAGGCCGTGGGGCTACCGCCGGAAGAACGAGACGCCTTCCTTTCCACCGTCGCCAGGGAGCGGATGGCCCGCGTCACGGCCCTCTGCCAAGGCCTGGCCCATCCCTGGACGATACCTGCCAGAGCGAGCGCTGGTTGAGTAGGCCCAAAGGGCCGTATCGAAACCCGTGTGCTGAGCGCGGACGAAACGTCCGTCGAAGTGAAGCGAGCGGGGCCGTATGCATAACCCGCTTGGTCTCGATATGGCCTAAAGGCCTACTCGACCGGCGCTGAGTTCAGTAGTTATAGGAGAACATAATAATGAGTCAAAGAATTCTTGTCGTCGGTGAACTGAACGTCGACATCATCCTGAGCGGAATGTCCGCCTTTCCCTCGTTGGGGACCGAGATCCTGGCCGATGGCCTGCACATTGTGATGGGCAGCTCCTCCGCCATCTGTGCGGCCGGTTTGGCCCGTCTCGGCGCGCGGGTGGATTTTTTGGGCAAGGTCGGCATCGACTATTACGGCGACTTTGCCATCGATCAGTTGCGCCTGCTGGGTGTGGGCACAGAGCGCGTCATCCGCGACGGTGTGATCCGCACCGGCGCGACGATCTCGCTAACCTATCCCCAGGATCGGGCAATGATCACCTATCTGGGCTGCATCCCTCATCTGCGTCTGGAGGACATCAACACGTCGATCCTGCGGCGCTATGACCATCTGCACGTCGGTTCCTATTTTCTCCAACGATCCCTTCAGCCTGGGCTGCCGGAGCTGTTCCGTCGGGCGCGGCGCGCCAGGCTCACCACTTCGCTGGACACCGGCCACGACCCGGACGAGAATTGGGCGAGGGATGAGCTGCGGGAGCTATTGGAGCTGGTGGACGTCTTTATGCCCAACGACGAGGAAGCCCGCGCCATCGCCGGCGTGGACGATACGGATGCTGCGCATCCGACCGAAACCGCCCTGCGAAAGCTGGCGGCGTTCGCCCGACTGGTCGTCGTCAAGTGCGGTCCCGATGGCGCGATGGCCCTGCACGACGGGCAGCTCGTCCGCGCCCCAGGCTTCCAGGTCGAAGCGGTCGACACCACCGGGGCGGGCGATTCGTTCGGCGCTGGCTTTATCTATGCGCACAAGGTTCAGGGCATGCCACTGGATGAGGCGCTGCGTTTTGCGAACGCCTGCGGGGCGCTATCTGCCACGGGCTTTGGCGGCACCGCCTCTCAGCCCACCGCGACGCAGGCGCTATCTTTCCTAAAAGAGCACCCACAATGACCATCAAACAAATCATCCATCGCATCATCGCCCTGCGCGCTCGCGGCACAAAGATCACCTTGCTCGCCGTCTGCCCCAACTCCGACGCGGTGCTCGAAGCCGCCATCCAGGTGGCCGCGGCCAACGATGCGCCGATGCTCTTTGCAGCCACGTTGAACCAGGTGGATCGCGACGGGGGCTACACCGGCTGGACCCCGCGCTCCTTCGTCGCCCGGATGAAAGAGTTAGCTGCAAAGTACGAGTGCTCTGTGCCACTTTACCCCTGTCTCGATCACGGCGGCCCCTGGTTGAAGGACGCTCATACCCGAGATGGTCTGAGTCTCAAAGAGGGTATGTCCGAAGTGAAAGCCTCCCTCACCGCCTGCCTGGAGGCCGGGTACGCCCTGCTGCACATCGACCCGACGGTAGATCGAACGCTCCCCACCGGGCAGCCTCCGCAGATCGAGGTGGTGGTCGAGCGCACCGTCGAACTGATCGCCCACGCCGAGTCGGAGCGCGAGCGGCTTGGATTGCTGCCGATCTCTTACGAGGTGGGCACAGAGGAAGTGCACGGCGGCCTGGTGGACTGGGAAAATTTCAATCGTTTCCTCTCCGGGTTGCAGGTCGGCCTGGAGGCGGAGGGGTTGGCCCATGCCTGGCCCTGCTTCATCGTGGGCAAAGTGGGGACGGATCTGCACACCACGACCTTCGACCCCGAGAGTGCCCGTCGCCTGTATGACAGGGTCGCTCCCCTCGGCTCGCTGATCAAGGGGCACTATACCGACTGGGTGGAGAACCCCGCCGACTATACCGCCACCGGGATGGGAGGGGCGAACGTCGGCCCCGAGTTCACCGCGACCGAGCTGGCGGCCTTGCACGAACTTTGCGAACGCGAGACGGATTCGGGTTTCAAGCGAGACCTCAAGCAAGCTGTGGTAGAGTCGAACCGCTGGCAAAAGTGGCTTGCCTCTGAAGAGGTCGATCTAGGCTTTGATGAACTAACGCTCCCCAGGCAAAAGTGGCTGGTCGAAACCGGCGCTCGCTACGTCTGGACCGATCCGCGAGTATTGGCCGCTCGCCAGCGATTGTACGACAACTTGCGACACGAACACCTAGAGCCGCACGCCTTTGTCGTGGAGCGCATCGCGCGAATCATCCAGGACTATGTGGACGCCTTTAATTTGAAGGACTCGCTTTCGCTTCTGACTGGCTAATTCTCTCTGGGCGTCACTGACAATAGGAAGAGCTATTCGTATCTGTTCATCCGCTACTTATCTGCTGCACCAACATGGAGCGCCACGGTCTGCCATTTGCAAATAGCAAACCTGTGGCTTCTGTGAAAATAAGATCGGCATCGGTAAGCTATGTCAATGCGGCTTCGATTGCTCTGGTCGCATAGTCGCGGATTTCCATTCCGCGTCGCGCGCTCAGGGGCGCCTCAGCTCATAGTCATCGAAACGGACGTCGTGGCCCATATCCAGAGGTCCTGCAAAGAGGCCAATGTAGCGCCGGCCGGTATAGGTCGTGGGAGTACCGCTGTACACCTGGACACCATTCACCCAGAAGTTCACGCTGTTTCCCTGCCGCACGATGCGCAAATGGTTGCTGCCGGTTCCTGGGTTGATGGCCTCCGATGTGCCCCACGTAATGGTCTCGTAACCGGCGGGGGCCTGATAGTGGAGAAAATCCCATTCGCCGTAATCTGGCCACACGATAAAGACAAAACGCTCGCTGGCAGTCTCGTTCGTACCGAACAAGATGCCATAACCGCCCCGCGCGCTCCCCACGCGCCGCCCGGTGACGGAGATATCCAGGTCCTCCAGTTGATGATCGGCCGAAGCAAAGCCCTCATAGACATCCGTCTTGTTGTAGACGCGGTACTCTCCATCGAGCTATTGCCAGAGATGATGTTGTCTCTGACCACGGTGTAGACCCGGCGGCCAGAGGCTACTCTGTTATAGATGCCGTGGTTGTTCCCCGCGATCCAGTTCCCCCGAATAGTTGGCGAGGATCCGCTGCCACCCACTCCGTCGACGCGCACTCCCATAGACCCCCCTGTGATTTTGAAGCCGCTGATCACGGTGGTTTCCGTATACGTTGCGGTGCTCGGAAAATGGAGCACAACGTCCGACTCATTGCCTGAAATGATGGTCGTTGTGTAGCCCGCCCCCAGCAGGCTGACGTCAGGCTCCATCGTGATCGGGAAACTTTCGCCCAATGCTTCATCGTACGTGCCCGCCGCCACGTGAATCTCGACGTCAGGACCTATGACCTGGCCCAGCGCGTGCGTGATGGTCTGCCAGGGGGAACCCGCGCTGCCGCCGACAGCATCTACGTAATAGTCGCCAGCTTGTGTTTCGAGCATTGTGGCCTGGCTGGTTACTCTGCCCAGGCCAAGCCCCGTCAGGATAATGATGAGCAAACCATAGCGAACTGTCAGCTTTTTCATAGCGTCTCCCCCTCAATATTTGGAACCAGACGAACCACATCGCAGCGATGTATCTTCTCAATAAGTCGGGATAGTTGTACTGTAGCCGCGCTTTCCATAGCGCGTTAGCCCGGCGAGGTATGGAAACCTCGGCTACACTCCTCGACTTTTTGAGAAGATACGCGGCGATTTACTTTTTTGCTTGCTTCTGTAACTCGTACAACCTGTTGATCGCTTCCAGCGGTGTCATCGTCGAAATATCCAGCCCGTGCAATGCCTCCACCACCGGGTGCTCGTCGGCGAACAGCACCGGCTGGTAGGTGGCCGGTTTTTCGGTGCCGGGGCGAAACTCGCCGCTCTCCAGTTGCTTCAGCAGTTCCTCGGCCCGATGGATGACCGGACGCGGCACGCCCGCTAACTGCGCCACGTGGATGCCGTAGGAACGATCCGCCCCGCCCGGCTCCACCTTGTGAAGAAAGACGACCTGATTCCCCTCCTCCACGACCGACAGGCTGTAATTGCGCACCGCTGGCAATCGCTCGGCCATCTCGGTCAGCTCGTGGTAGTGGGTGGCAAAGAGCGTCCGCGCCCGCTGCTCGGGGTGATTGTGCAGGTACTCGACCACGGCCCAGGCGATGGAGAGGCCATCGTAGGTGCTGGTGCCGCGTCCCACCTCGTCGAGGATGAGCAGGCTGCGCGGCGTGGCGTGGTTTAGGATGTTCGCCGTCTCGACCATCTCGACCATGAAGGTGGATTGGCCGGAGGCGACCTCGTCCTGCGCGCCGATGCGGGTAAAGATACGATCCACGACGCCGATCCGCGCCCGGTCGGCGGGCACAAAACTGCCCAATTGCGCCATCAGCACGATCAGCGCCGCCTGGCGCAAATAGACGGATTTTCCCGCCATGTTCGGCCCGGTGATGATCAGAATGCGCTCGTCAGCGTTCATGCGCAAGTCGTTGGGCACGAAAGGCTCGTCCCGCTGGGTCTGCTCGACGACGGGGTGGCGTCCGGCGACGATCTCGAGCACGTTCTCCTCGCTCAGATCGGGGCGCGCGTACCGGTTGCGCACGGCGATCTCGGCCAGCGCCGCTGCCACGTCCAGCCGCGCCAGCGCCCGCGCGGTTTCGAGCAATGCCTTCGCCCGCGCTCCCACCTGTTGGCAGATCTCGTGGAACAATCGCGTCTCGATATCGGCCTGCCGCTCCTCGGCGTTCAGGATCAGCGTTTCGTATTCTTTCAGCTCCGGTATGATGAACCGCTCGGCGTTGGTCAGCGTCTGCTTGCGGATGTATTCTTCGGGCACTGCATCCAGATTGGCGTTGGTGATCTCGATATAATAGCCAAAGACCTTGTTATAGCCCACCTTGAGGCTCTTGATGCCGGTGCGCTCTCGTTCCTCTTTCTCCAGGTTGGCGATCCACGCTTTGGCGTCCTGCGCTGCCGTGGCAATCGAGTCGAGCTCGGCGGAAAAGCCGGGCCGGATGACGCCACCAGCAGAGAGGTTCGCGGGCGGATCGTCCGCGATGGCGGAGGCGATGAAGGAGGCGACATCCTCGCAGGGGTCGAGGGCGGACGCCAGACTCTGGATGCGGGACGCGGAATGGGCCAGCATCTCGACGAGATCGGGGACAACCTCCAACGTCTTGCGAATGCCGACGAGGTCCCTCGGCCTGGCGATGCCCGCCAGCACCCGGTTGGTCAGCCGCTCCAGGTCGGGCAACCCCTTGAGCGCCTCGCGCACCCGCCCGCGGAGGATGGTGTATTCGTAGAACGCCTGCACCTCGTCCAGCCGCATCTCCAGCTTCACCCGGTCGAGCAGCGGTTGAACCAGCCGCGCCCGTAACAACCGCCCGCCCATCGGCGTGAGCGTCATGTCGAGGACGCTCAGGAGCGATCCGCGTACCTGGTGCTCGCGGATCGTCTCCGTCAACTCCAGGTTGCGGCGCGTGGCCGCGTCGAGCGTCATAAAGCGGGTGATCGAGTAGGTCCCCAGCCCCACGATCTGCGCCAACGTGCCCTTCTGGGTCTCGCGCAGGTAATGGACGATGGCGCCGGCGGCCTGGATGGCCAGCGGCTTGCCCGCGCAGCCAAAGCCGTCCAGCGTCGCCACGCCAAAATGGTCGAGCAACGTCTGGCGGGTCGCGCCGAGTTCGAAGCGATAGGATTGAAGAGGGGTGACGTGAAAATTCGAGCGTTGCGAGTGGAGCATCGCGAGTGGAGACGGACCGTCGGCATTGTCCGGAACCAGGCACTCGCGGGCTTGTAGACGGGCCAGCTCTTGCTCCACCTCGTCTGCGTTCAATTGAGTGGTGGCGAATTCGCCGGTGGTGATGTCGACGTAAGCCAGCCCGGCGCGATCCTCTTCGATCACGACCGCCGCCAGATAATTGGAGCGCTTCTCGTCCAGGAGCGTCGGCTCGACGACGGTGCCGGGGGTCACGACGCGCGTCACCTCGCGGTGGACCAACCCCTTGCCGGTGACATCCCCCACCTGCTCGGCGATGGCGACGCGGTACCCCTTTTCGATCAGGCGGGCGATGTACCCTTCGACGGCGTGGTGGGGGACGCCCGCCATCGGCACCCGCTGGCCCTTGCTCACCGGGCGCGACGTGAGGACGATGTCGAGCTCGCGAGCGGCGACTTTGGCGTCGTCGTCGAAAGTCTCGTAAAAGTCGCCTAACCGGAAAAAGACGATGGCGTCGGGGTGCTGGGATTTGATCTGAAGATATTGCTTGCGTAAGGGGGTTACTTTTGGCATGGTCTCATACTATTGAATGTAAATGTAATTCCTTCGGGAGCAAATTCGGCGCTCGCTATTGCATCTCGCCTAATGACTCAAATGGCGAGCGATAGCCCAGAACGATCATTTGTTGCAAAGTCTTGTCCGCTTCTTCGAGGGAGATATGTCTCTCATCAACCAACGTCTTTAACACGCCAATTGTTCCAGAGAGAGGAATTCCTAGACGGCGCGCCTCGCGCCGAACTACTCGGTCGTCGGTCAAAAAAGCATAACTCCGGTTGCGTGCCAGAGCCAAACAGGCTGCCTCGCCCTCACCCAATGGAGGCATCAACTCGTCACAAGCCTCGCACTCGGTTTCGGTCAATGATAAAATGATCAGCCAAGACCAGTCGCTATCGGGGATGCGTCCCAGTTGAATACCAGTCTGCAACTCGGCCCACGCCTCTTGGGACGTAACCAGCATAGCGGGCCATACCTCACGCAACCAGTCAGTGTGTCCAACCAGGGCAAAATTGGACATTACTGTGTTGTCGAGTACCAGGTGCATCTCAGTCCTTGCTTTCCGCTTTCTGTTTCCAGACTCGCAGCGCATCCACCTCAGCCTGAGCATCAGCCTTATCCGTGGGGCCTAGAAGCAGGGGAATACCTTTTTCGATGAAACGCTCACGCAACTCTAACGGATGTAACTTCAACAAGGACGCTGACCGGGCCAGGCTAATTTCCTCATCCAGGTATGCGTTGATCACGACCGACCAGCGCAGTTCCTCATCTTCGTCCAGGAGTCGTTGCAGCGCCCGCTGTACCAGCGACGGTTGTGAGCGTTGCAGTTTGATCAATTGCTCTAGCGGCCAGCTCTCGGCCATTGCTATGGATGGCATACGTCACCTCCGCTCGTATTTGTACTACCTTTAATCGTTACTCACCGATCAGGTAACATACATTACACTTTCATAGTATATCCCACCGCGTGAATTTGGTCAACGCGCGGGATCGTGCGTGTGCCCCACGAGAGTCAGAATCTCGGAGGCGATCTCTTCGATGGGCTTGTCAGTCACGTCGATGATGGGCCACCTGGGATGGCTACGAAAGATGTTCAACGCATACTCCACCTCGCGCCGCACGAAATCGGGATCAGCGTAATCGCCCGTGGCCTCGCCCAGGTATTCGTGTCGCACGCGCCGCAGTTGCGCCAGCCGCACGGGATCGATCGTGAGGCCAACGATATCACTTGAAGGGAGGGCGAACAGGTTTGACGGCGGCTTTGTTTTCAGCACGATCGGCACATTGGCGACGAACCAGCTCTTGAACGCCAGGTAGATGCTGAGCGGGGTCTTGAACGTACGCGAGACGCCCACCAGCACGATCTCGGCCCGATCCAGCTCGTGGGCGCGGCGGCCATCGTCGTGGCGCAGCGCGAACTCCATCGTCTCGATGCGGCGAAAGTATTCCTCGTTCAACTGGCTGAAAAGTCCGGGTTTCTCGGACGGCGAGATCGCCAACTGCTGAGAGAGCCGGGCCAACAGCGGCCCCATCAGGTCGATCGTCTCGACGTTGTGCAGCCGTCCAGTGTGCAGCATGACTGTGCGCAGGTCGTCGGAGACCAGCGTGTGCACGATAAAACCACCAACCTGAGCCACCTCCTGCACCACCTGGCGCACCTGCTCCTCGGTGCGCACCTCCGACCGGCGCTCGATCTCTACCTCCGTGCCCTCGAACTGGGTCAGGGCCGCGATCAGCGTTCGCTCGGCCGTCCCTCCGCCGCCATCAGATACTGCAAAGACGTGATGCATTTCGATCCCTCCTCTCGCACAAGTATAGCTCATCGTCGCAGGCTTGACAAGCGTTCCATCAAACCGTATACTCTGGGCAATGCGTAAGACGTGAAACCCAAGCGATTGGGAAAAGGAGGGCTATGAGTGGGCATCAACTTTCTGAAAGAACCACCGAGTGGTTCGCCGATAAATAGGCCATCCACCGGCCACGTTTCCAAGTGCCTGGAGCGCGTCAGGGCGGCGGGCGCCGAGCTGCCGTTGAGCCTCTTTACGCCTCAGTAAGCCAGACACGAGGGCGAGTGATGTACAAAAACCCACAGGGTCTGCGAGACCCTGTGGGTTTCTTTTTTGCCCGATCCAAAGTATAATTCCCGCTACAGGATTCCGATGTCAAAACGCTCTTGGTCATCCATCGTTCGTCGTTCGTCATTCGTCGTCGCCCTGCTGCTGGCGCTGGTCGCCGCCGGTCTGGTCCGCCGATTGCTGGTCGATCTCCCCTCCCCCGACCGGCTCTACGAGCGGGCCGCCGCCCCATCCACCCGCATCTACGACCGGCGCGGGCGATTGCTGTACGAGATCCTCGATCCGCGTAGCGGCGCGCGCGGCGGCGCGCACACGCCCGTCCCGTTGGACGAGATTCCCCAGGCTTGCATCGACGGAACCGTCGCCACCGAGGATGCCAGCTTTTACCGCAACCCCGGCGTCGACCTCTGGTCCATCGCCCGCGCGCTGTGGATCAACCTGCAGGGCGGCGAGATTCTTTCGGGCGGCAGCACCATCACCCAGCAACTCGCCCGCAATCTGCTGCTCTCGCCGGAGGAGCGGGTCGAGGTCAGTCTGGAGCGCAAGCTACGCGAGTCGATCCTGGCCTGGCGCTTGTCGAGGACGTACAGCAAGGACGAGATTCTGGCCCTCTATTTGAACGAGAGCAACTATGGCAATCTGGCCTATGGCATCGAGGCCGCCGCCCGCACCTACTTTGCCAAGTCCGCCGCTGAGCTCGACCTGGCCGAGTGCGCGCTGCTGGCCGGGCTGCCCCAGTCGCCCTTCCTCTACAACCCGCTGGAGAATCCCGAGGCCGCCCAGGAGCGTCAGAGGGTGGTGCTAGGCTTGATGGTCAAGCACGGCTACATCTCTCAGCAGGAGGCTGACCTGGCGGCCGGGGAGGACTTGCGCTTTGCCTCGGTTCCCTTCCCCATCGAAGCGCCCCATTTTGTGATGTACGTGCGCGGCCAACTGGAGAAGGAATTTGGATTGGAGGCGATCTACACCCAGGGGTTGCAGGTCTATACCACGCTCGACCTGGACGCCCAGGACGCCGCGCTCCACATCGTGCGCCACCGGCTGGCGCAACTGGCCGACAACCGCGACGGTCAGCCGTCGCACAACGTGCGCAACGCGGCGGTGGTGGTGATGGATCCGCGCACCGGCGAGGTACTGGCGATGGTCGGCAGCCCCGACTATTTCGACCCGCGCATCGACGGCGCGGTCAACGGCACGGTCGCCGCGCGCCAGCCCGGATCCTCGATCAAGCCCATCACCTACGCCGCCGCCTTTGACCCCACCCGCCCCGATCCGCTCACGGCGGCCACGATGATGCTGGATGTGCGCACGGCTTTTGTGACCCGCGAGGGCGACCCTTACGTCCCGCAGAATTACGACTTCAAATGGCGCGGGCCGGTGTTGCTGCGGGAGGCGCTCGCTTCCAGCTACAATCTCGTCGCGGTCAAGGTGCTGGAGCACGTGGGCATCGAGGAGATGACGGGACTGGCGCGCTCGCTGGGCATCACGACTTTCGACGACGTCGGATTGTTCCCCTCCGGCGATCGCTTCGGCCTGGCGCTGACGCTGGGCGGCGGCGAGGTGCGCCTGCTGGAGCTGACCGGTGCCTACGCGGCCTTTGCCAACACGGGCTACCGCGTGGAGCCGGTGACCATCGCCCGCGTGGAGGATAGCAGCGGGCGGACGGTGTCCCGTAGGGGCCACCGCCACTATGGGACGCTCAAAGTCTGGGAAGCCGCGCCCGGCGAGCGCGCGCTGGACGAGCGCGTGGCCTATCTCATCACCGACATCCTGAGCGACAATTTCGCCCGTGCCCCCACCTTTGGCGAGGGGAGCGCGCTGCGGCTCTCTCGCCCGGCCGCCGCCAAGACCGGCACCACCACCGACTGGCGCGACAACTGGACGATGGGTTACACTCCCGACCTGGTGACGGGCGTGTGGGTGGGCAACGCCGACAACGAGCCGATGCACCACGTCACCGGCGCGACGGGCGCCGCCCCTGTATGGCGCGACGTGATGGAGACGTTGCTCAAGGGTCGACCGGCGCGCGAGTTCGTGGAACCAGCGGGAATGGTGGAGGTGGAGGTGTGCGCGGGCAGTGGATTGCTTCCGGCAGAGGGGCAGGGGAGCGTCGCTTCGCTTACAGGAGATCAGGAGATCAGGAGACAAGCGCGTTGCCCTCGTACTATCACGGAACTTTTCATTGAGGGCACTGAGCCTACTCAGACCGATGACTGGCATTGGTCGTACACACTCGATGTGCGCAACGGTATGCTGGCCGATCCCCATTGTCCGCTTGAATTCACCACGCGAGAACGATATACACTCTACCCTGCCGAAGCGCAGGATTGGGTCCGCTCGCAAAATATCTCTCAACCGCCAGACACATACTCTCCCCTATGCCCCAACGCTCAGACTGTAGACGCTGGGCCCACCTCCTACTCCCTACTTCATACTCCCTACTTCTTGCTTCTAACCAGCCCCGATCAGGGAAGCCGCTACCGGCTGTCGCCAGAGATTCCCCCATCGGCGCAGCAGATTCTCGTGGCCGCCCGTCCCGTCGACGGCATCGCGCTGCGGGAGATGACGCTGATGGTAGACGAGCAACCACTGGCGACGCTGACTCATCCACCCTACCAGGCGCTGTGGCCGATGACGGTCGGGACGCACGTGTTTACGGCGGTGGGAGTGGATGCGAACGGAGATGAAATTGAGGGGAATTATGTTATAATAGAAGTGGTCGATTGAGTGGAAACCTCAAAAGGGAACAGAGATGAAAATTGTAGGCTTTATCTGGCTGGGAAACGTCGTAGAAAAACTTGAAATGAAGCACAACGTCTTTCCCGAAGAAGTTGAGGAGGTTTTTGCTGGCAGGCCAAAGATCAGGAGAATGAACAGAGGCCATTTTCGTGGTGAGGATGTTTATCGAGCTTTGGGTCGAACAGAAACAGGACGCTATCTGGTGGTGTTTTTCATTCACAAATTGACTCACGAGGCTCTGATTCTGAGCGCACGTGATATGGATAAGAAGGAACGGAGGAGCTATGCAAAATAAAACGGACTTGGGAAGAAATACACTGCCAGAGGATTTCCACTCACTGGAAGAGTTTTGGGGATTCTGGGATACTCACAGCAGTGCCAATTACGAAGATTTCATGGAGACCGTTGAGGCAGACATTGACTTGTCTTCGAGCAAAATGTACTGTGCCATAGCGAAGGATGTCTTACTTCAGACCCGTACTCAGGCACGGAGGCAAGGGGTGTCCACAGAGACCTTGATCAACCTCTGGCTCCAGGAAAAGCTTTCTGCGTTGACCTAACGGTCAATGCCAGAATGAAATGGGTGTGTTTCAAATGGGTTGAGTAGCCGCGCTTTCCATAGCGCGCGGTATGGAAACCGCGACTACCTCCAACCGAAATGAAACACACCCGAATGAAATATCCTGTGAGGTGAAGATGTTTCCAAACCGCTACCCACTGAAATGAGGTGTATAGATGGAACTCAATAAACGACACTTTACAATTCTCGCTTTTGCTCTGGTTGTTCTCAGTATCCTACTATCTTGTCGGTTTGGACCTCGACCGATGCCGACGTCAACGCCGTCGCCAACCTCTGGTCCGACGTCCACCCCGCTCCCACCGCTGCCGCCGCAGGTGATCCAGGTGATGCCGGCCCAGGGCGAGGAGCAGCGGCTCGACGCGCCGCTGCAACTGGTCTTTGACCAGCCGATGGACGCGCAGACGGTGGAGGCGGCCTTTACCATCGAACCGTCCGTCTCCGGCGACTTTGAGTGGCCCTCTGACCGCGTGTTGCAGTTCAAGCCGCGCAAAAAAGGCTTTGAGCGGGCCACGCGCTATGCCGTCACCCTCAAGGATGAGGCCCGCAGCGCCAAGAACCTGGCGCTCGAAGAGCCGGTCCAGTTCCACTTCACCACCGTTGGCTTCCTGGAGGTGACCGCCGTGCAACCGGCGGATGGCGCCACCGAGATCGCCACCGACGCCGTCGTCACCGTCCTCTTCAACCGGCCCGTCGTGCCCCTGACCGCCATCGAGGACCAGGGCAACCTGCCACAACCCCGTAGTGGCGTAGGCCCCAACGGGACTGCGCCGCTCACCTTCGTGCCGCCGGTGCGCGGAACGGGGGAGTGGATCAACACCTCCATCTATCTGTTCACCCCCGACGAGGGTTTTGAGCCAGCCACCACCTACAAGGCGCGGGTCGCGGCGGGGCTGACCGACACGACCGGCGGTGTGCTGGCCGACGACTTTAGCTGGGAGTTCACCACCATCCTGCCCGCCGTCGTCGCCACCCATCCCGATCTGGACACCATCTACGTCAGTACCGAGCCGACCATCCACGTCGCCTTCAACCAGCCGATGGACCACAGGTCTGCCGAGACCGCCTTCATCCTGGCGGACTCGGTCACCGGCGCGATCGTTGAAGGGACCTTCGAGTGGCGCGACGAGGGATTAGCCCTGCCGTATGGGTACACCTATGAACCTTACCAGTGGTCGTGGGATGAAGGTGAAGGGCGTAGTCCCGTAGGGGCTGACGCCACTACGGGGCCGGAAAAGGTCGGCGTGGAGACGATGAGCTTTACTCCCGACTATCCGCTCGATTTTGGCACCACGTACCGGGCGAGCGTCGCCAGCGGCGCCCAGGCGCTCGGCGGCGAGGCCGGCACACAGGAACCCTTCACGTGGATCTTTGACACCATCGCCTATCCCCGCATCATCCGCACCGATCCGGCTGACGGCGAGGAGCGCGCCGCGCCGCGAGGTGGGTTGGAGATCTCGTTTTCCAGCCCGATGGACCCCGAATCGATCGAGGACAACTTTACCATCAGCCCACCCGTCTCAGAGACCGCGGTTTACACCTACTGGTGGGATAGCGACACCGCGCTCGACCTTTCCTTCCCCGTCGAACCGAACACCGATTACGAGGTGACGATCAGTGGTGACGTGCGCGGGCGGTATGGGCATAAGCTGGGCGAGGATACGACCATTCGCTGGAGCACCCGCGCCTATTGCCCCTCGATCTATCTGCACGCTCCCTATCGGATCGGCGTCTACAGCGGGTACACCGAGACGATGGCTTTTGTGACCGTCCGCAACCTGAGCCGGGTCAACTTTGCCCTCTATCGCATGCCGCTGGAGCATTTTTTGCGCGCGAACGGAGATAACTGGTGGGAATACTGGGACAATTACAAAGGCAGCGAGGAGAACCTCGTCCGCCGGTGGTCGCTGGACGTGGAGCCGCCGCTCAATCAGCGCACCATTTACGGCACCAACCTGGCCGGCAACGCAGAGGGTTTGCTCGCTCCGGGTCTCTATTACCTGGAGATATGGAGCGACTATGAAAGTGTTTACCCCGATACGTGGGACTGTGGCCCGCCGTCGTTCCAGCGGGAGATGCTGGTCGTCTCCCGGCGCCACCTGAGCGTAAAGACGACCGCGACCGAATCGCTGGTCTGGGCCACCGATCTGCGCTCTGGCGACGTAGCGCCCGGCCTGCCTGTCGTGGTGATGGATGAATTCGGCGACGTTCTGGCGGAGGGGACGACGGATCGGGATGGCGTGTTCGTCGGCGAGGAGCACGAACCGATGCGGCGCTGGAACCCTGTGTTCGCCTTCGTCGGCGATCCAGACAATCCGGGAGAGGACTTTGCCGCGACCAGCAATCAGTGGGACGAGGGTATCTCGCCCTGGAAGTTCGACCTGCGGACAGAAGAATACGCGGCCTCTGCCGAGGACGATTTTACCGCCTACTTTTTCACCGACCGGCCCATCTATCGCCCCGGCCAGACGGTCTACTTTAAGGGCATTCTGCGCGGCGACGACGACGCCCACTACTCGCTGCCTACGGGGGACGATCCAGTCCGTATCGTCATCTGGGATCCGCAGGGCACCAGGGTCCTGGACGACGAACTGCCCGTCAGCGACATGGGCACGCTGGACGGTGAGTTCGACCTGGGCGAGGAAGCGGCCCTCGGCTCCTACTCCATCGAGGCGACCTACGAAAACCGGAGCTTTTACGCCAACTTCCAGGTGGCCGAGTACCGCAAGCCCGAGTTTCAGGTGACGGTCGAGACGGACAAGCCGGAATACGTCCAGGGCGACGAGATCAACGTCACCGCCCAGGCAACCTACTACTTTGGCGGCCCCGTCGCCGGCGCCGAGGTGCGTTACAACATTCTCTCCACCGACCACTTCTTCAACTACCAGGGCAAAGGCTGGTGGGATTTTACCGACTATGATTTCAGCCGCTACAGCCGCGACGAATACTATAGTTTCTACGGCGAACTGATCGCCGAAGGGGATGGCGTCACCGACGCCGAGGGTCGCTTCACCTTCAGCGTCGAGGCCGACGTCGCCGAATACCTCGCCAGCCAGCGCTTCACGCTGGAGGCGACCGTCACCGACGTCAACAACCAGCAGGTGAGCAACCGGGTCGAGGCTGTCGTCCACAAGGGGCTGTACTACATCGGTCTGCGCCCCGAGCGGTACGTGGGCCAGACGGATAAGAGAAACAGCGTCAACATCATCACCGTAGATTGGGACAGTGAGCCGTCGCCGAACCGGGAGTTGACCGTCGTCTTTGCCGAGCACAACTGGTACAACGTCCGCAGGCAGGCGGAGGACGGCCACTACTACTGGGAGTGGACCGTCGAGGACGAGCCGGTCTTTACCACCACGGTGGAGACGGACGGCGACGGCGAGGCGACGGTGAGCTTTACGCCCGAACAGGGCGGCGTCTACAAGGTGTTTGCCAGCGGTCCCCCCCCCTCTGTCCCCCCCAATGGGGGGGATGAAAGGGGGGGCAAGGTGCGCAGCTCCACCTACATGTGGGTCAGCGGGCGCGATTACGTGAGCTGGCGGATGGAGAACAACGACCGCATCGATCTCGTCAGCGACCAGCGGCAGTACCGGGTCGGCGACACGGCGACGATCCTCGTCCCCCACCCGTACCAGGGACCGGTCCAGGCGCTCGTCACCGTCGAGCGCGGGCACATCTACCGCCACTGGGTGCAGACGCTCGAGACGAACTCGGAGCAGATCGAGATCCCCATCACCGAGGACCTGCTCCCCAACGTCTTTGTCTCCGTGCTCATTGTCAAAGGAGATGCCCCATGGGCAGAGACCAACCCGCTGCCGAGCTTCAAACTCGGCTACATCCACCTGCCCATTGAGGTCACGGAAAAGGTGTTGAACATCGCGCTGACGCCCGACAAGCCGTCCGACGAACACTACCAGCCAGGCGAGACGGTGACCTACGACGTGAAGGTCACCGACAGCAAAGGGAATCCGGTCGAGGCTGAATTGGCGCTCAACCTGGTGGATCTGTCGGTGCTCTCGCTGGCCGACGAATCGGGGCCGGACATTGTGAGCCACTTTTGGCGCGAGCGCGGCCTGGGCGTGCGCACCGCCTGCGGACTGACGATTTCGGGGGACCGCGTCAATCAGGCAGTGGCCCCTTCCGCCAAGGGCGGGGGAGGCGGCCCCGGCGAGGAATTTGGCGCTGTACGGCGACGCTTCCCCGACACCGCCTACTGGAACCCCAGCCTCCGCACCGACGAGGACGGCCACGCGACGGTCAGCGTGGAACTGCCGGATAATCTCACCACCTGGCGCATGGGCGCACGAGGCGTCACCGCCGACACGCTGGTGGGCGACGTGAACGTGGACGTGGTGAGCACCAAGGACCTGCTCGTGCGCCCGGTGGCCCCGCGCTTTTTCGTCGTCGGCGACCAGGCCGAACTGGCGGCGGTGGTTCACAACAACACCGACCGGCTCCTGGAGGTGGAGGTTGCCTTTGAGGCGGATGGGCTGCGAATCGGCGGGCCTGCCCTGAGCGCGGATGCTCCATCCGCAGCCGAAGGGTCAGCGGGTCAGCGGATCAGCATTCCCGCCAACGACAAGGTGAAGGTGGTGTGGCCGGTGACGGTGGAGGACGCGCAGGAGGTCGAGCTTTTCTTTGGCGCGAGAGCGGTCGGGCAGTCGGCGGATGCGCGCTCCTCCGGCGACGCGGCCCCGCTCGCGCAAGAGCTGGCCGACGCCGTCGAGATCACCCTGCCGGTCTACCGCTACAGCACGCCCGAGGTGGTCGCCACCGCGGGCCAACTCGCAGAAGACGGGCAGCGGTTGGAGGCGGTGGTCCTGCCGCCCAGCTACGATCCCACGCAGGGGGAACTTTCAGTGCACATCGATCCCTCGCTGGCGGCGGGGATGGTGGACGGGCTGGATTACCTGGAGCACTATCCCTACGAGTGCACCGAGCAGACGGTCAGCCGTTTCTTGCCGAACGTCGTCACCTATCGCGCCTTCACAGAGTTAGGGCATCGTCCCGTAGGGGCCGACGCCCCTACGGGGATCGAGCGGCCCGATCTGGAGAAAAGGCTACCCGCTCTGGTCAGCCGAGGTTTGCAGCGGCTCTACAATCAGCAGCATTACGACGGCGGCTGGGGCTGGTGGATCCTGGACGAATCCCGCCCCTTCCTGACTGCCTACGTCCTGCTGGGCTTGATCGAGGCGGAGCGCGCCGGTTTCACGGTGGACGAGGAGGTGATGGAGGAGGCGGTCGAATTTCTGGAGGACAGTCTATCCAGTCCCCGCGACCTGGAAAAGCACTGGCAGGCGAACCGGCAGGCGTTCATCCTCTACGTGCTGGCCGAGGCGGGCGAGGGAGACCTGGGGCGCACGATCACGCTTTTCAACAAGCGCGACGCACTCGATACCTTTGGCAAGGCCTACCTGGCAATGGCCTTTGGTCTGCTGGAGCCGGACAAAGCCGACCGTTCCAGTCGGGAGCGGATAGAGACCTTGCTCTCCGACATCACCAGCGACGCTATCCTCAGCGCCACCGGCGCGCACTGGGAGGAGGAACGGGTGGACTATTACGCGATGAACACCGACACCCGCTCCACCGCTATCGTGCTGGCCGCGCTGGCGCGGCTGGACCCCGAAAACGGACTGGCCCCCAACACCGTCCGCTGGCTGATGGTCGCCCGCAAGGACGGCGCGCACCAGGGTGCGTGGGAGACGACACAAGAGACCGCCTGGGCGATCCTGGCACTCACCGACTGGATGGTCGCCACCGGCGAGCTGGAGGGAGAATACGACTGGCACGTCGTCGTCAACGGCGAGGAGCTGGGCGAGGGAAGCGTAGATCGCCAGAACGTTGACGAGACGACCAAATTGCAGATCGAGATCGCCGAACTCCTGGCCGACGAGGCGAACCGTGTCGTCGTCGAACGCTGGGCACCGGAGGTGCGCACACGTACGCAGGACGAGGGAACCGGTCGGCTCTACTATAGTATGTACCTGCGCTACTTCAAGCCGGTGGCGGAGGTGACCGCGCTCAACCGGGGCATCATCGTCAGCCGCAAATACACGCTGGCCGACTGTGACGCGGAAGAGGAGCCGTGCCGGGCGCTGGATCAGGCGCGGGTGGGCGATGTGATCCAGGTCAGGCTGACCATCATCGCTCCCAACGACCTGCACTACGTGGTGGTCGAGGATCCCTTCCCCGCCGGTGCCGAGGGGGTAGACCAGAGCCTCAAGACGACGAGCGTCGTCGGCGAGCCGCCCGAGCTGACGCGCACCGACCGGCGCAACCCGTGGGGCGGCGGCTACGGCTGGTGGTGGTTCAGCCACACTGAGATGCGCGACGAAAAGACGGTGCTCTTTGCCACCTATCTGCCGCGCGGCACGTACGAATACACCTACCTCATCCGCGCCAGCCTGCCCGGCGAGTACGGCGTGATCCCCACTCACGCCTACGAGATGTACTTCCCGGAGGTGTTCGGGCGAAGCGACGGCGGGGTGTTCGCCATCACTGAATAGCAGCAATTCCTGTTATGGGAAAAAACGAGAGTTGTAGCCGCGATTTCTATATCGCGAAGGGTGCTTTATGTGGCAAAATGCACGCGCTATGGAAAGCGCGGCTACAAAACGGGAATTGCTGACTGAATAGAGAACGTGGGTTCAGGGTATCCGTCCGGATAGCGAATGCCAGGCGACCGCTCCAACCTTTACAGGTTGGGGCGGTTTTTTACCAGGGAAGCTGTTGACTTCCATGCCGGGTTGGGCTATACTGGGTTTGTTTCGTGACAACCGTGGAGGCGAGAGATGGAGCTTTGTGTCGGCTTGATCGGCTTGATCGTACTGGTGGTGGTGGTTTTGTACTTTGTGGTGTACGTCGTCTATCGCATCGTTTACGCACTCAGAGGCAGAGCGGGGGATGAGAACGAATAGTGCAAAATCGGAAAATTCAAGCGTCTTCTCAACTTGTCAAGTTTCGAGTGAAGACGTGCGGGAGTAACTGAGCCTTGGGGGCATAGTTAACAAAAGAATAATGGACGACACTCATCCAGGGAGGCGCAGCGCTGACCACCCGTCAAC
>DAOTUB010000209.1:0-4832 GCA_034437455.1 Anaerolineae bacterium
CCTAGACGCGCATCCTCGTCATCTGGGTCAATCCGCGGCCCCAGGCAGTCGTCCATAAACTGCTCGCTGAAATTGAGAAGTCGGGTATAACCTGCATCATAATCCTCGCGCTTATATTCCCCCTCTTTAGTGGGGATCAGATTGCTGGAAAGATAAGAGAGCCACCCCTCCAGGTCCTGATAGTCCTCAGTGTAGGCGCTCTCGGAGAGGGAAATGAGATTGAACAGACCAGGCCAACTTACGTCGGGCGTCTCTGGATCCATACGGCGAGTGACAGCAATCGCCTTTTGGATCACGCCGGGATTGACACGCCCGTGGATCGTGTTTTCGTAGAACACCTGCTCAGTCTCTTTGAGGGCGTCCTGTTCCACCAGAGCGCGGGTCTTTTTGTCTGCGATGGGGAGGAACTGTCGTGCCACCATCTCCCGCAAGAAGCGGTAGCTAAAGCTCTCGATCACGTCGTCGGCCGGAAAGATGTAGGTCATCACGTTGAAACTGCTGTACTGCCACCCCTTTTCCTTGTCATAGTGCTGCCCGGCATTCGCCCGGTTGGTGGCGACGGTGTCTCCCAGGCTGCCATCCACGTGCGCCATGATGAAATCAGAGATGACCGGAAAGACACCGCGCATTGGGTCGCCGCCTAGGTCAGCGTCGCCGATGGTGCTAGGGCTGGCGGTGTCCACCAGGTAGACGTGGTCCAAAGGTTGATTGGTGCTCCATGTGATGGAGCGGATGTCCGTGTCGTAGCGGATCATATAGGGCAGCGCCGCGCTGTGGGTGCGGATGAAGCGATCCAACTCCCGAAGTGCCGCATAAGAGTTGGGCCGTAGGTTAGTCGGATCGTTCATTTTAGTGGTGTAGGCGCTGAACGCGTCGGGAAGGACAATGATAGCCGATACGTCTATCGACTGCCACTTGCTGTTCGACTGAACGGCGTGACGCACTAGGTTGGCGATGTCTACAATAAAGCCAGAACCTGTGCCGCCAGCCACCGATCCGACGATAAATACGAGCCGTTTGCTCTGTTCGACTTTGACGCTGTCCACCGACCGCTCTTCTTCTGGCTCACCGTAGACGCGGGTGACTGCCTCGACGATGGATGACGAGATGGGATTGTCCCACCTCTGGAAAACGGCCACCCGGCCAACCGGCCGCCTCTGCTGCGCCCCGCCCCTGATGTCTCGCTCGGAGGGGCCCAACATGCGATCCAGTTTTTCTTTTTCCAACCAATACATAAAGTCCGAGGTGCGCCCCGTGGCAATGTTGGCAAAAACAGTGTCCATCGTCACGCCCGGCTTGCTGACCACGTGCCGGAACTCGGGCTCGCGCTTCCGCTCATCGTATTGAGGATTGAGACGAGTACCAGCAAAACTGTCTCCTTCCCGCAAGTCATCGGTGTCCAGGGAGAGAAGCACCACGTTGTCAGGCATCTGTCCGTACGTCTCCTCCAGTCGTTCCTTTAATATGGTGAGGGCGGCTTTGCCCGAACCGCCGACGCCGATAGCCAGTATTCTTTTGGGCATTGGGAATCTCCTTTCATTTGAACTTGTCTATATGTAGCCGAAACTGCTCTTTCAACATCTGAGTTTAGATCGGTCCAGGCCAATTCGCAAGGTAATGTCTGTATTACTAGTACGGACTGTAGATTGAGCCTTGTCGCTAAAGGCACCTTTGCGGAAACCCGTTTCGGCGTCCAATAGCACTACTCGGTCTCCCTGTTTTTCCACGACGAACTCGACCGGCTTCAAGTCCTTGACATAGATGTGGGCTTTTTTCTGGTCACCGCCGATGGTGACCTTGTTCTTACGTCGGTTCAATCCGACTTGACGTACAGAAATTGGGACGGCCCGCCGCTCGCCAGCTCGACAGACCAACACGAAAGCTTCGGGCGGGGGATTGAGCTTGACATTGATCCAGGGGATGAACCAGAGAACGAGAAATGCTAGCAGGCCCAACCCCAACGCACCGATCAAAATCCAGAACCAGATGGGAGGCGGGCAGCCGTTGAACGTCGCGATACCCGGTTGGTCTTTACACTGATCCACTAGATCATCCCACCCGTCACCATCGCTGTCGGGAATAGGTGTAGGAGGTGGAAGTGGAACAGGCGTACTCGTTGGCATCGGTGTTGGTGTGCAAGCCGGCGCAATCGCTTGCACCCCTACTTCGCGCTCAGAAGGCGGAAGCGTTGATCCATCAGGCGCTTGCGCCACCAAGCGGACACGAAAGTCTGCTTCAACCGTCGTTGAGCAGGTCGCCCCAGATAACAATGGCGCGCACAGGGTTGAAACGTCGCCGGCAAAAGTGTCATCACCGCGGCGCGTCAGTTGTACGTCTGCACCGCCGCCAAAGATGCGTATACGGGCGGTGTCCATATCAGCGGTGTCACTATCACCCAATGTAACAGTCACAGGTACTGACTGACCGACTTGGCAAATCAATGGAGACGGATCTACCGCCTGAATATAGGCTCCTCGTCCAACATCTACCAACAACTTGGCGATGGTGACAGGTATGCGTTCGCCCTCCTTGTCATTGGCCTCACCAGCCTTCAAGGTGAAAGCATACCGCCCGCTCTCTGTCAAAGCCTGAGGGTAAGAGCTATAGTCATACCCAATTTCGTAAACTCCACTGTCATCGGGGTGAACAACAGGGATGCGCAACTCGGCCTCGCTGCCGTCAGGATGAGTGACCATCCCGTAGATTGGTTGTGGGTCAGTGATTACGCTGTCGTCCTTATTACTGAGTAAGGTGAAACGAATGATCAATTCTCTACTGGGTGAATGACGGTCAATTGCGAGATAGACGTTGGTCACGTCAGTCAGGCCTACCTCCGGCGTTTCAAAGTTGAAGCGATAAGCCCCTTGCCGGTCGAGGAATATATATACCGGTACATCAGTTTCAATCGTCCAGACGTCGTCCACCAGATCGCCAATTCGGCGCGAGCCTATGGAGACGACCTCGGCGAAATTGCGCGGGTCATCAAAGCGGCTAACGCCCTGGTCGGTATCCAGAACCTCAATACCAACAGGGTCTTTGATAATCACCTCACCGCGCTCCATATCTCTTTCGTGCACAATGGTAACAATCAAACGTTGAACGTAGCGGCTGACAAATATATCAACTGGTTCCCCTGGGACGACCAGGAACCTTTCTGATGGAACCGTGTTTTGCAACTGGGCGATAATTTGATTGTAGATATTTTCAATTTGTTCAGCATCCTCAACCTGATAAGTAAACAAATGTGTATACCGGGTCTGTAATTGCCGCCAGAATGTAATGTACGCCTGGTACTCGGGCGAACTGCCACCTACTCTATTTTGAAGCAACATGATAAAGAGTGGAATGTCAGGGTTTTCACTCACAAGCTGCTCAATGTCTGCCTGGCTCTGCCCGGCAGATGGATCGGGCACGCCATCAGTAAGCAACAGAACAGCTGGCAGACTGTCTGGTTTACGGTTAGGTGAAGTTCTCAACTCTTGGTAGGCCATTTCCAGAGCGTGGATGATATGTGTACCTCCAGCATTCTCAGGATTGGAAATGGTGTGTGCTAGAGAGCCACGTATTGGTCGGGCCAACGGTTGAAGGGGAGCAATCAATTCAGGTTCTCCCCCCATGCTAATCACACTAGCTTGGTAATCGTTTTCGTTCGGCTCATCAAATCCCAGCCGAGCGATAAACATATGAGCCCCAATAATGCGCAGCAGGTCAGGATCATTGCCGCTGGGACCATACATACTACCAGAGTTATCGATCACGATTGCCATATCTATAGGGCGATTCACTTCCGTTATTTGCGCTTGGGCGCACCGGTAAGGCATATTCAAGAGACTTAATAGTACCAACAAACAAGATATGATTGTAATCCGCTTAGATATATGTAAACTCATAATAGACCTCCACTATGTCAAATCTGTTCCCGACACCTGTTGCAGCAATGAATTGGCCTCTCGCCTAAACCATTCATCAATCAATTCCCGCTTAAATCGCCATGTCCGCCCTAACTTTAAAGCCGGTATTTCCCCTGCCTGCGCCAGTTTGTAAATCGTCGCCTCAGTTAATCGCAAATATTCAGCGACCTCTTTCGCCGTCATAATCTCATTCTTTATCGGGTTTACACCCTCCATCTTATCCATTACCATCCTCCACTCGACCGATAATTTGCCCGCTGTCCCCTTATGCTAAAAGACGCTTTTCCCATAACCATCCAACCCGATTTTAAGAAATTGAATCCTATCTTCTTCATAAATGATTTTTTACTCCCTCTGTGGCGGGGTAAGTGCGTCATTTGATTTACGCACAAAAAACGGCCTCTGTCAGCGCTTTTGGTGCCGAACTAGCTGTCAAACTGCTTGTTTGAGCATCAAAACTGCTCACACCGATGTGAAAACAGGCCCAATCAGGCTCAAAGTGAGAGTTTTTCCTGCACGATTCAAATGACGCACGGAAAAGCTGGAAAATCATTTATGTTCTTCCGATGTTTCTATGTGGTGATAACCAAAGTAAGGAAAACCTACTCATTACTTTGAGGAAACAAACGACTATGCTCATTCCAAAGCAAGGGAAGATTGACACCAACAAGATACCCGACAATTTAGCCGTCTCCATTGAAAATTTCTGTTCGACTCAGACGAAGGCGTCATACAACACAATACAGGGTGTTTCATAACTCCATTGGCGGTCTTCCAAGCGGTACCGGTGAGACCGAAAATGCCAGTCTGGCGGTTGAGCGGGCGGTCATTCGCAGGCAAAAGGCCATCGCGGAGCTAATTGGAAGCGATTCTTGAGTCAATTTGGCAAACCGTGTTTTTGAAGTCAAAGTGCCTTCGGAA
>DAOTUB010000210.1:0-6666 GCA_034437455.1 Anaerolineae bacterium
AGGCCCACCGGGGGGATTCAGATCCCCCGCCAGCACCACGACCACCGAGGAGAGCAGGATTCCGATGACCATACCGATAACGTACTTGCGCATTTTGAGCCTCCCTTGATCGTAAAACACCATTCGCCATTCGCCATTCACCATTCGCCATTCAACATTCGATTATTGTGCCCTCCGTCAAAGCATCAAAGATTCTATGGCCCGTCGCGAACGGGCCACACGCACGCCTGCCACCAGTAGCCGTTGTATATAGGAGTTGTTGTTATGTCGTAGTACGCGACGCTGTTGGCCAAGTCCACGGACCAGGCGTAGGATGGGTGGTCCGGGTGGTCCGTGGATGGGGTACTGCTCCAGTAAGCAACTTGCCCGTAATAGAACACGTTGGTGAACGGATGACCGTCCGGCAAGTAAGGTGGGGACAGATCTGGATCAAAAAGGCTCCGCAACTCGTCGATAGTCGGCAAGCGCCAGTCGCCAGCGCTGGACCCGTCCGTGAGTCCACATTGCCCGTCTTCCAGGGTGTTGGTCTCGGTAACAGCTTCGGGCCAGGTACTAAAGCCATAATTATCGCTAAAACAATCAGCGTTTTTCAGCCAGACGAACCCCGTCAGGTCATCCGTCACCGTCCCGTCGCCATTGTCCGTAAACTGGGTCCCACTATAATTCGTAAACGACGTCCGGTTGTACCCTCCGAAGGAAGCGCCCCAGGGAGGCGCCTCGGGAGGCGGACCCTCATATTGTCCGCCGCCACGAACGGGCCACGCGAAGCCTATGGCGTGCCGCCAATCCGGCTCCGTAGTCTTAGGCCAGCTCTGTAGCCACTCCACCAATGCGTGGGAATGATCGTCCGGGTCCGTGGTACTCGACCAGTAAATAGATGACGCTTTGACGTTGTCAAAAGGCTCTGGCAGATAATCCCAATTCACATCTGGACCAAACAGACTGTGCAACTCATTGATGTTGGGCAGCCGCCAGTCCCCGGGATTGGACCCATCGCTCAAATTGCAGTCGTAATTCGTGCCCCCGCAGATCTCACACCCGTCATGTAACCATTTGGCCCAGGTGAATGCATCGGCCCAGAGCATAGGTCTCTCATAGGTGCCCCCGAAACAGGCCGGATCCTTCAGCCAGATCAGCCCAGTCCAGATATCGGTGACCGTACCATCACCATTGTCCGTAAACCGGGTTCCTGTAGCTCCATAAGCCGTATACGCCCTGTCAGCAGTCGGTGCCCACTCTGGTAAGACACCCATTTGATATTCCCCATCTTGTGCCGTGCCGCTGCAGGAGATTGGATTGCCATCTACGTCCCAGCAACCGGTCTGCCCAGTCTTTGGAACTCTGGTGTTGGGCAAGGTGCCGGTCACCTCACTCCCGCCCACCCAGGCTTTCTTCCCGCTCAGGATATCGCCCGCCGCCGCATCGCCGGAACTGGTGTCCACCACGTTCGGGTCGCCGCTCACGCCAAAGATGGTCACGCCGCTCCTGATATTCCCGGTCACCAGGTCCACATCCCCTGCCACGTAGCCCGAACCGTCGTGGTAGCCCTCGGCAATCGTCTGCTGCGTCGTCGTCGGCGTCAGCGTCACTGCGCCGTTGTCCGCCATCGTGCCGGTCTGCGTCGCCCACGCGCTGCTGTGCAGCCCCCAGAACGGCTTGCCCGTCAGCACGTGTGTCGCGGTGGCGCCGTCCGTGTGCGCAAGCGGCGCCTTGGCCATTATCTCGTCCAGCGTGTGCATACTGCTCCCCGGCCCGCTGCCTGGTTCCGCGAATGTAGTCATCTTTGGGCTGTCCGCCCCGCTGTCCAGGCGGTCATAGATCTGCTCCAGGGTGTACATCTGGTCACTGGCTTCGGTAGGCCCACCGGTGGGATTCAGGTTCCCCGCCAGCACCACCGCCACCGAGGAGAGCAGGATTCCGATTACTATACCGATAACGTACTTGCGCATTTTGAGCCTCCTTATTTTTGTAACCGACCATTATCGAAACTAAACTCCAGATCAATCAAGTTGATGGCTGAGATTCAGCCAATGACCGAATTCCATTCTCCATTCTCCATTCCCTATTCTCCATCCTCTATCCCTCATTCCCCTTCCGTTTGACTTTTCTCCCCGTCTCCAGTATCCTCAGCACGTAGAGTCGAGGGCTGCGCGTCCCCGGTCTCGGACTCCAGGAACGCATACAGCTCAAGCAACGTCGCGAAGGGCAACCGTTCCCCGGTGCGGGCACAGTCCAGTGATGCACGCCACGGGTCATCCTGTCCATTGCGCCATACACGCAACACATAGAGTCGGTATAGCCTATCTGACTGTTTTAACATATTTTTATTATATCAGTCACCTATCACAAACTTATCACAAACAGGGGCTTTTCGAGGGGATTCTGTAAATCTCCGCCTATTCAAACCTGAGCGAGGATTGTGGTGATAGCCCGGCTAGACATTTCGTTGTTAGGTCAACTCAAAGTCACGCTGGACGGTCAGCCGGTGACCCGCTTTCAGACGGACAAGGTACGGGCACTGCTGGCCTATCTGGCCGTGGGGGCGGACCGCGTCCACCGCCGCACCGAGCTGGCCGGGTTGTTGTGGCCCGACGTCCCGGAAAAAGCGGCGCGACACAGTCTGAGCCAGGCCCTCTTCCGGCTGCGTAAGGCCCTGAACGACCAGGAGGCCACGCCACCTTTCTTGCTGACGACCTGGAAGACGCTGCGCTTTAACCCCGCCAGCGACTACAGCCTGGACGTGGACGCTTTCCAGGCCGGGGCCGATTTGTGTGAACGGACCTCACCAGAACAACTCGGCCCCGCCGATGCGCACGCGCTGACCCAGTCGATGGCCCTGTATCGGGGCAAATTTCTGAGCACGCCCTTGCGGATCGACAGCCAGGCCTTCGAGGAGTGGCTGGTCATCAAGCAGACGCAGTTTCACTTGCTGGCCTTGAACACGCTGAACTACCTGGGGCAGTATCATGAACTGCGCGGGGAGTTCGGACTGGCGGCCGACTATGCCCGGCGGCAGATTGAACTGGAGTCCCTGCACGAGCTGGCCCATCGGAACTTGATGCTGGCCCTGGCGCAGGATAACCGCCGCGCAGAGGCGTTGGCCCATTATGCCACGTGTCGGGCGTTATTAGCGAAGGAATTGGGTGTCGCGCCCGCGCCGGAAACTACGGCACTCTACGAACGGATTCGCGCGGCGGGGGAGGAGGCAACGTTGTCTTTTCCGGTCCAGCGGCGGGAAAAGCCGGGAACTGGGCCGTTGGGGCCACCGCCGATCACCTTTGTGGGCCGCAAGCGCGAATTGGCGAGTCTGGCGCAGGCGCTGACCTTGACGTTGGCCGGGCAGGGCCAGGTGCGCTTCATCACCGGCGATGCGGGCAGCGGCAAGACCGCGCTGCTGCGCGCGTTTGCCCGCCAAGCCCTGGCCGCACACCCGGACGTGCTGGTCGTCAACGGTAGCGGCAATGCCTACACCGGGGCGGGCGACCCGTATTGGCCCTTTATCGAGATTTTGGGGCAATTGTCTCCGCCGCCCAGTGGCGGCGCGCTGGACATCGCGCAGATCCAGCGCCTCGCGGCCGTGCACTCGGTGGTCGCGCCCTTACTGGACCGGTATGCGCCCGACCTGGTTCGCTTGCTGGAGAACCACGACCTCGAATCGGGTCAGGCCGACCTGCAACAATCCCACTTGTTCGCGCAAGTCACGCGCGCGTTGCACGCCCTGGCGGCGGCCCATCCCCTCGTGTTGTTGCTCGACGATCTGCAATGGGCCGACCAAGACTCGATCAACTTGCTGTTCCACCTGGGGCAGCGCCTCGCCGATCATCAGATCTTGATCGTGGGGGCCTTGCGCCCCCACGTGCTCTACCAAGGCTATGCACCTGGCGTGTATTTGCAAGCACAAGCTGACGACCAGCAGCATCCGTTGGCCGCACTCCTCCAAGAGTTACAACGGCGGTGGGGCGATATTCAACTCGACCTGGATCGCGCCAGCGGGCGCGCGTTTATCGACGACCTCATAGACGCTGAGCCCAACCATCTCGACGTCGCCTTTCGCGACACGCTCTACCAGCACACGGCGGGTCACGCGCTGTTCACCACCGAGCTGCTGCGCGAGCTGCAGGTGCGGGGCGATGTGGTACGCGACGCGCAAGGGTATTGGGTCGCGGGGGCGGACATTGCGTGGGACACCCTCCCGGCGCGGGTGGAGGGCGTTATTGCCGCGCGCGTCGGCCAACTGCTGCCCGAGTGGCAGGCGATCTTGACCGTCGCCAGCGTCGAGGGCGAGGAATTCACGGCGGAGGTCGTGGCGCGCGTGCTGGATATGGATATGGGGGAAGTGCAGCGGCGGTTGAGTGGGGCACTCAGCCGGCATCATTACCTGGTCGTTCCAGTGGGCGTTCACTATGCCGATACCCGCGCATTGGCGCGCTATCGCTTTCGCCACGTGCTGTTCCGGCAATATCTCTACGTGCAGTTGGATCCCGTGCAGCAGGCGCGACTCCACGAGGCGGTCGGGCACGCGCTGGAAGCGCTCCACGCGGATGTCGAGGCAATCGCCGCGCGGTTGGCGTATCACTTCGAGGCGGCCGGGCTGACTGAGCGGGCGGTGGGTTATCTACGAAAAGCTGGACGGCGAGCTTACCAGCTTTCGGCCCCGGCGGAATCGGCGGCGCTTTACCAACGCGGGCTGACGCTGCTAGAAAAGTTACCCCAAACCAAAGAGCGCGACCGCCGCGAGTTGGAGCTGCTCCTGAGCCAGGAGGTGCCTCTGACGGCAACGCGCGGCTGGGGCGCGCCGGAACGGGCCGAGACGCTGCAACGGGCCTATCAGCTAGGGCGGCAACTGGGCGAAACGAAGCGCTTGCTGCCCGTGTTGCAGGCTCTCACCAGCGTCTATGTCGCGCGGGCGGAGCATCACGCAGCGATGGAGTACGCGGAGCAATTGTCGCAGTTGGCCGATCAGACCTCGCATCGCTTCTATAAAGCGATGGGACATCGGATGATGGGCACCGTGTTTCTATTCCTGGGCCAGTATGAACCAGCGCGCAAACATCTCGAAGCCGGGCTACAGGGATGCGCGGAGCTGCAACTGGCGGCCGAAGAGGCTGGGTACGCCTGGGAGATCGCTGAAGAAGAGATCCGCCTGCGCGTCTGGCTGGCGCACGCTTTGTTGGGGCTGGGCTATCCCGCGCAAGCTACCACCATCAGCCACGAAACGTTGACCCGCTCGCAAGAATTAGGTTACATCGGGGCAAAGGCCATTGCCTTGACGACGGCCGGCGGGGCTTTCTACGCTGTGCTGAATCAACCTCAGGAAACATTGCGCTACGCCGAGCAACTGTTGACGCTGGCGACGCGGAATGAGTTGCCCGCCTATCACGCCTGGGCCGTGTTTTATCGTGGTTGGGCAAGGGCCTATCAGGGACAGACCACTGCCGGTATCTCCGAGATGCATGCCGGGTTGAAGCAACTCGAGGCCACCGGTACCCAGGGGGCCTTTCCACACCTCTGCAAACTGCTGGCCGAAACCTATGCCCGGCGCGGAAAAGTCCAACAGGGTGAGGCCTCCATAGATCGGGCGTTGATCCATTTTGAGCAAACTGGCGCGTGCGCTTACCTGGCGGAAATCTACCGGGTACAGGGGATATTACAGCTCAAGAGGCAAGCCGTCGAGGAGGCGGAGGCCAGCTTCAGGCGCGCTATCGATATAGCACGGGAGCAGTCCACCAGGTTATGGGAACTGCGGGCCACGATGAGCCTCTGTCGACTGTATCAAGCCACCGACCAAGCGACCCGGTTGGCGGCAGCCCGCGCGCAGTTGGCCGAACTCTACGATTGGTTCACTGAGGGGTTGGATACGGCGGATTTGCAAGAAGCGGCAGCGTTGCTTGAGGAAATGCGGGGCCGATAGACCATCCGCGAGCCACACCATCAGGCACGGGAAACAACGCCTGAGATCATAACTCAATTGGGTGTGTTGGGATGGTTCCCCACTCTGTGATGGACAGACGAGTTATTTGCGGGATGTCTCGGCCGCCTTCAACTTTGTCACCGCCTGGTGAGCTTTTTTGCTCGCAGGTTGCAAGTATGTTATAATTCTCTCAGATTGCAGTCCTGTAACCAGAAAAGCAGGTGATGTTATGGAAGAAACACTGACTATCCAACTTCCCGGCAAGACCCGACAGATACTCAATCGCACATCAGAGGAACTGGCCCGCGACGTGCGCTTGTATGCAGCGCTGATGCTATTCCGCCTGGGCAAGCTATCTCGCTGGCGCAGTGGTGTTGGTCACCGGCGCTGGAGGCTCCATCGGGTCGGAGTTATGTCGTCAGATCGCCCCACAGGTTCCCAGCCGATTGCTGCTGCTGGGACATGGTGAGACCAGTATCTACCGCATTCATCGGGAACTGGGGAATAAATTTCCCGAGTTGGTCACGCGGGCCCTCATCGCCGATGTGCGCGACTACGAACGGGTAACGAGATTATTCGCGCAGCACCGCCCGGAGGTGGTCTTCCACACCGCAGCCCACAAGCATGTCCCGTTGATGGAGCGCAACGTGGCCGATGCGGTGACTAACAATGTCTTCGGCACGCGCTCTCTGCTACGGGCCACCGAACGCTGCGGTGTGTCCCAACTGGTCCTCATCTCCACTGACAAGGCGGTC
>DAOTUB010000211.1:0-12730 GCA_034437455.1 Anaerolineae bacterium
CCGAAGGCTCCTCAGCGGAGTTTTGCAAGCTCACACCTTTGCCCTCCCAGGAGATAGCATATCATCCCTGTTGCTAATTGGCAATGCTATTCGAGGTTGTTAATGTTCAACCCTAATATACAAGCGGAACGGAGCGCAGCGAAGTGGAGTCGCAGCGTCGTGTGGCAGCACACAACGCCACACGGAGAAATCTCCCGTTGTTGGGAGAAGACCCTTTGACTGAACTGGGCCAGAGACAGATCGAAGCGGCGTTGGGGCAGGCGACGTTTTGGCGGAAGGTGGCCTACCTGCCTACCACCGGCTCGACGAACGACGTGGCGAAGGATCTGGCAGCGCGGGGCGCGGCCGAGGGGACCGTGGTGGTAGCCGACCAGCAGACCGCCGGGCGGGGACGCCTGGGACGGCGCTGGTTGGCCCCGCCAGCTACTTGCCTTTTGTGCTCGCTTCTCTTTCGTCCCGTGCTTTCTCTCGCCCAGGCAAATCGGCTGACGATGCTCTCCTCGCTGGCGGCCGCCGATGCAGTCCGCGAGGTTGCCGGCCTGCGAGTCTCCCTCAAGTGGCCGAATGACCTCATCGTCCCTCCAACCTGGAAAAAGCTATCGGGCGTGCTGACAGAGACGGGTATGGTCGGGGCGCAACTCGATTTTGTGGTCGTCGGCATCGGCGTCAACGTCAATGTGCCGCCAGAGGCGTTGCCTGACCTGGACCCCAATGCCACCAGCATCCTGGCGGAGACGGGGCGGGTGGTGGATCGGCTCACGTTGCTGACTGCATTCCTGGCCGAGGTCGAGCGACGGTACGAGGCGCTGCGAGCTGGCGCAAATCCACGGCAAGAGTGGGCCGGACGGCTGGCGACATTGGGCCGCTCGGTGAAAGCGACCACCTCCGACGGAGTCTTCACCGGCGTGGCCGAATCCGTGGACGAGGACGGGGCGCTGCTCCTGCGCGCGCCCGGCGGCGCGCTTCGCCGACTCGTGGCCGGGGACGTGACGCTCGCTCACTGATGAGACAGCGCGGTCACGCACGGATCACGCTTTGATGCGCGTGACGTGGTACGCGGTAACGTCGTGCTCTACCCCCTTTAGTCGCAAACCCGTGACAGGGGCGGCTTCCACCTGATTCTCGATCAGGTCATACGTCGCCTGGCTGACGAGCACCTGCCCAGACTTTGCTATGCCGCAAATGCGCGATCCCAGGTTGGCGGCTTGCCCGATGACGGTATAGTCGGTGCGCCGGGCGCAGCCCATCTCGCCGACGGTCAGTTCGCCGGTGGCGATGCCGACGCCGATGGGAGCCTGTTGGACGCCGCGCGCCTGCCAGTTTTCCATTACTGCCTGGTGAGTCGTTTGCATCTCCAGTCCCACGCGCACTGCCCGCAGAGCGTGATCTGGCTGGGGGAAAGGCGCGCTGAACAATGCCATGACCTCGTCGCCGACGAATTTGTCGAGCGTGCCCTCGTGCGATAGGATGATCTCGGTCATCTGGCTCAGGTAATCGTTGACGAATCCTACCAGCAATTCGGGATCGGTGTGTTCGGCCAGGTTGGTGGAGCCTCGTATGTCGGCGTAGAGCACACTGATCACCGACCGCTCGCCTTTGAGAAAATCCACGTCGGGATTCGCCAGCAGCCGCTCCATCACGCGCGGGTCGACCGAGCGGCCTAGTACCCGGCGCAACCGGCGGCGCTCCAGCCCCTCAAAAATAGCCGTATCCATCTGGCTGCCGATAGCGTTCAGCAGGCGATGGTCTTCGCCCCCGAAACCTCGCGGCCCGTACCGGTTGACTACACCGAGGACGCCGATGATCTCGTCGTTCAGGATCAGGGGAATGCACAACATAGAGCGTAGTACGTCGCCCAGGTCGTTGTAGCAGACCATCTTGGCCTGTTGCAGCGCCTCGTTGGCTACCCGGTTCACGATTTCGTAATGAGGCGATACCCGGAACAGGTCGTCGTGGGTAGCGGCTCGCAGTTCCAATCGCTGCTCGCTCTGGTTGTAGAGCATGACGAACCCCATCTCGGTCTGGATGACAGTGCGCAGTTCATGGAGCACGGCATTAAGCATCTCGTCGAAAGGAAGACGACGGTCGCGGATGCGGTCTACCCGGTAGACGGTCTCCAGTTCCTTGTTGCGCTGCTGGAGATCGTAATAGGCGTATCCCTGGAGCACGGCGGAATCGATTTGGCTCTCGGCAATTTTGAGCAACTCGATTTCGTTGGAGTCGAAAGGCATCTGCGAGCGGGCGAGCAACACGGCGCCCAACCTTTCCTCCTCGCCCATAATGATCGGGATGGCGACCAGTTGCAGGTTTTCTGGCAGTTGAGGCAGGGCCGATGTTGGCAGCACGTCATTTCCTTCCCAGGTGACGACGTCGTCCGCCTCGACGACCTGCTGGGCCAATTCGCGGGTGATGAAGGGTTCCAGGTGACCGAACTTTTCCCTCCGATCATTGATCGCTTTCAGCTCCAGTTCATTCTCCTCGCGGCTCAGCAGGCAGAGCAGGCAGAGTTCGGCCTGGAATTGGTCGGCAAGCGCGTTGGCGATGGAGGTCAACATGGCCGAGGGCTCGGGTACTGTATCGCGGATGTGGTCAATCGCCAGGATCAGGTCCAGTTCTTTTTGTTTCACTTCAAGCTGTTTGGTCAAGTTTTTCTCTTTCATATTGCTGTCCTCATTGTCTGTAAAATAGGGTAGAACCCCCTGCCTTCCAAGCTGCCGATTTTTATCCGGCGATGGTTGGCTTGTGATCTCTTGTGTTAGCGGCATGCCTTGATTATATCCGAATGCTGGCGCTTGCACAAGCAGCAACGCTATTCTGTTGAGGATCCATTTTCTGAGGATGTTTGGTGATTCGAGGGGTTCAAGGGGGCGGGCGCTTTTGCCCTTTTACCACATTCCCTCCGGCAGCGTCAGTATGACGCGGGTGTACGCGCCCGGCATGCTTTCTACTGCCAGCGTCCCGCCGACGACGGCCATCATCGTGCTGTGCAGCGCCAATCCTTGACCGCTGCTTTCTTCTGGCTTTTTCGTGACATCCAACCCGACGCCGTCGTCCTCGATGGTGATCTCCAGCCCATCGCGCCAGACTGCCCTGACGTGGAGGTTCAGCGGTTGGGGGGTCTCTCGATCTCGCCCGTGGCGGGCGGCGTTGCGGATCGCCTCGCGAGCGGCGTAGAAGAGGACCTCGGCTGTCAGCGTGGGGATGCGCTGTGCTTTCTGCTCTGCCTCTGGTTCGATCTCCCACGTCACGTCGTCGAAACCGTTACTCAGTTCGTCGCTCACAGCCTGGCGCAGCGCGCTGACTATTCCCAATCGCGCGACCTCTGGCGCGGCGTCGGAGGGTAGTTCGCGCAACAGGTCGGCGATCTGGCGGTGGGCGTCCGCCAGGAGCGAGACGGTCTCTGAGGATCTCTCGTTACTGCTCAGGGTCAGCATCGCCGCGTGGAGGTTGGGCAGTACCTCGTCGTGTAACACGCGGCGGGTCTGCTGGTCGAGCACCTGGCTTTCGGCCAGTCGTTGACGCTGCAAGGCCATCAGCCGACGAGCCATTTCCCCGCTGGCCTGAGTATCGATCAATCGCTCGCCGCTGGCGCGGGCGATCTCGATCTCCTCCTGGGTGTAGAGACCGCCATCCCGCTTTTCGCCCAGTAGCAGGACGCCGATCAGCCCGCGCTCGCTCCACAGCGGCACGGCCCACATCGCGCCGCCGTAGCGATCCGGGTCTAGCGGCGTGCACATCGTCTGCGGCGAGTCGAACCGCGATGCGAGTTCGGCCAGCGAGGGGAGCGAGGTCGGGTCGCCTGCGGGATAAGTCAAGGGCGGGCCGACCAGCGGAGCCAACGGTCCCAGCGCGATCAGATAAGCCACACGCGCCTCCAGCACGTCGTCGCACAACGCCCGGAACGGCGTCTCCGTGTCAATCTCTCTCCCCCATTGAGGGAGGGCCGGGGCAGCGTCCCGGAGAGGCCGCGGCCACTGCGGGGCGGAGGGAGTCAGCAATCGTTCGTATAACCTCTCGCTGGCGACGAAAGGGCGCAGGTGCTCGATAGTGCGCTCTCGCTCGGCGTAGGAACGCCAGCTCAGAAGGGCGTAGAAGGTCACCATCAGCAGGGTGGTCAGCAGCAAGCTGTAGATCGAGCGTATCCGAAGCGCGATCCCCCAGCCCACCACCACGCCGTACCCCGCCGCCAGGATGACGGCCCGCCGCCAGTGCTGGAAGAGTCCGCGCCGGGGGAGCGTCTTGCCGGTAAAGACCTCGTAGGAGACGATCGCCTGCCCCAACAGGATCACGGCGATGGTGATGAGGAGCGAGATCGCCAGGTCGAACCAGGCGACGGTGAGCGCCATCTCGGTGTAGACGCCGGACCGGGCGCGCTGGTTGGCGTTTAGCATGATCCACAACATCACCCACGCCACGAGCAGGCTGGCGGCGAGCAGCGCGACGGAGGCGGTTGTCAGCCAGGGACGGGCACGACGGCGGGCCAGGTCGCCCATCACGCGGGACGATGGCCCCGGACGGCGCAGCGCGTCCAGCGACAGGCTGAGGCAGAGCACGATGTAGAACGGATAGACGAGGATCAAGAGCGGGATGCCGATCACCGAGGGCGTGGCCGACAGCCGGAGTTGCGCCACCTGCAAGTAGGAGGGCAACGGGTTGGCAAAGAGGAGCAGCCCGACGAGGCCCGCCGCCAGCAGCACGGTGAGCAGGAACCAGGGGCGCTGGCGGCGATGTAGGGGAGTCTGCGGGTCGTCCCAGAAACCCGCGTACCACAGCATGATCGCGTACCAGGCGAAAGGCGAGCCGACGACCGGCACCCAGCCCACGTGCCACCAGAAATTCATCCCCTCGCTCACAACGTAGAGGCCGTGGCCCAGGAGCGCGGCGTGACTGATGAAGAAAAGCCCGCCCATCAGTATCCCGCCGCCCGCCATCCAGACGCCCCATGTACGGCGCTCGGCGTTCAGCAGCACCGTCAGGCCCAGCCAGAACAGCAGGATGATGTCGAACAGCGAGACGGCCATGATGGCCCAGTCGAGGGGGAGTATGCCGGTCATGGTCTATCCTAGCGGCGTCCACTTCCCCTGTCGATCGATCACCCGCGGCGTGCCGTCCTCGTCCCACTGGATCAACTGGCGGCGCTGATAGATGATGGCCGCTCGCGTGCGTGCGGCCTTTTCGTCGGCGGGCGTCTCGTTGAGCCGCCAGGCGGTATAAATCTGCCCGTTCGTGCGGCTGACCGCGCGCCTATCTCGAAAGCCCAATCGCTCGGCGATCTGCTCGTTTGTAAGCCCCTGGGCCAGCAGCGCGACCACCTCTAACTCGTTCGGCTCCAACAGCGTCAGCGGATCGTACTCGTCCTTATGGCGCACTTCCTGCACCCGCGTCTCGATCTCGGGGTCGATAAAGCTCCGTCCGGCGACGGCGTCGCGCAAGAGCGGCAGGATGCTCGCCGGAAGCAAATAGTTGCTCTTGCGGACGTAGGCATAGTGGGTCAGGATGCCAGAGTGCAAAAAGTCACGGTAGTAGGCGTCGTCGTCCTGGATGGAGTAAAAGACGACCGGCAGGCGGGGATGCTCGCGCCGGAGGGCGACCGCCGCCTGGATGCCGTTCATCTCGCCGGCCAACTGGACGTCCATCAGCGCCGCGTCGGGAGGCGAATCCAGGCAGTGCGCCAGCGCCTCCTCGCCGCTGGCGACCTCGCACACCACGCGCACGGCGCCGGTGGCCTCCAGCCCGACCTTTAGCGCGCGGCGCAGTTTCTCATTGTCTTCGACGAGCAGGGTTTTGAGCATTTGTTGCCTCCACAGTATACACAACTGTAGTAGATTCGGCGCTTCTTGTCAAGCACTCAGGTGCGAGAATTGGCGGGGCTGAGTTGTGGACATCTCCCGAGTGCTTGGGGTAGAATGACTGCGGATACCTTACGAGGAGGGCAGTATGAAAGTCAAAATGATCCTACCCGCGCTGATCGAAGCCAAAAGCCCCTACTGGAGGCCGATCAAGTACTCGCTCTTTCCACCGCTGGGTCTGGCCACGTTGGCGGGATACTTGAACAACGATGACGAAATCTCCATCCAGGATGAGCACGTCGAGCAACTCGACCTGGACGACGAGCCGGACCTGGTAGCGATTCAGGTCTATATCACCTCCGCCTACCGGGCCTACGAACTGGCCGACCACTACCGGGAGCGGGGAGCGCACGTGGCGCTGGGTGGGCTACACGTGACCTCGCTGCCGGAGGAGGCCGCCCGCCACGCCGACACCATCTTTCTCGGGCCGGGCGAGGATACCTGGCCCACCTTCCTGGCCGATTTCCGGGCCGGGCGGCCTGGCAAGGTGTATCGCTCCCACGTGCGCACCTTAGCCGGGATGCCCCGAGTTCGCCGGGATTTGATCAAGCGGTATCTCTATCTCGTGCCCAACTCGATCGTCGTGTCGCGGGGCTGTCCTCACCACTGCGATTTCTGCTACAAGGACGCTTTCTTTGAGGGCGGCAGATCCTTCTATACCCAGGCCGTTGACGACGCGCTGGCCGAGATCGAGCGGCTGCCGGGACGCCACCTCTATTTTCTGGACGACCATCTTTTCGGGGACGCTCGTTTTGCGACGGCGCTGTTCGATGGGATGAAGGGGATGGGTCGCTTGTGGCAGGCCGCGGCCACTGTGCAGTCGGTGCTGAGGCCCGGATTGCTGGAGAAAGCAGTGGAGAGCGGTTTACGCAGCCTGTTCATCGGTTTTGAGACGCTCAATTCGGATAACCTGCGGGCGCAGCGCAAGACGCACAATCTCCATCGGAGCTACCGCGCCGCCGTCCGCAGGCTACACGACCTGGGCGTGATGATCAACGGCAGCTTTGTCTTTGGTATGGATGAGGATGATGCGATGGTATTCGACTGTGCAGTGGAATGGGCGATCGAGCAGGGGATCGAGACGGCCACGTTCCACATCCTCACGCCCTACCCGGGCACGGCCCTGTACCGGCGGCTGGCGGCGCAGGGACGCATCACCACGACCAACTGGGATCTGTACGACACTCGCCACGCCGTCTTTCGCCCGGCGAGGATGACGGCGGAAGCGTTGGAGGCGGGCTACTGGCGAGCCTATCGGGATTTCTACCGCTGGGGTTCTATCTTTCGGGGAGCGTGGGCGAAGGCGGGCTGGGGCGAGCGGCTGCGTCACCTGGCCTATGCCGGGGGCTGGAAAAAGTTCGAGCCATTGTGGGATCGGGTCATTCGAGCGAAACAGGTTGCCAACACACTCCCGTTGTTGGAGGCTGTGCTGGCCGGTTTCGGTCGCTATACACCACAGCAGACGATGGAGGCCGTGCTGCCCGTTGGCCGTCGCGTAGCAACTCGAAGCAACTTGTGAGGTTAGGACTTGGCGACATGGCCGGGTTGGCGTTCGTCTGGTTAGTTGCACTCCTCTCTCTTTGTGGTAACATTCCATCATTGATGGAGCGAGCGCCGGTCGAGTAGGCCCAAAGGGCCGTATCGAGACCAAGCGAGCGATGTTTGAACCAAACGCCGCCCTCAGGCGTATATACATGGTACCGTTCCGTTTCAGCCCATCAGCGAAGCCTATGGCTATCCCATGAAAATTATGCCCACAACCTCTGCCGCGTCCCCCGCTGAAGCAGCTTCCCCAATGGCTCCAGCGCGACCTACAGAGCGTATCGAGGTGATCGACATCCTTCGTGGTGTCTCGATTCTCGGCGTGATCCTGATGAATATGCTGGGCTATGCGGGCTACGGCACGCCATTCCAGGAGATGCAGGCGGTGAACCGCGTCGTCGTGTGGCTCATCACGTTCTTTGTGCAGGCGAAATTCTACACCTTGCTCTCGTTCCTCTTTGGCTGGGGGATGGCCACGCAGATGGAGCGGGCCGCGTCGCGCGGTCGGCGCTTTGTTCCGCTCTACGTGCGGCGGTTGCTCGCCCTTTTGCTGATCGGCCTGGTGCACGCGATCCTCATCTGGGATGGCGATATTCTCGTGACGTATGCCCTGCTTGGATTTCCGCTGCTCCTCTTTCGCAAACGCTCAGACAGAACGCTCCTGATAGCCGTGGTCGTCTGTATGCTGATCCCGGTTCTGATCAGCACCCCCGGCCCCGGAGAGACGTTCCGCGCGGCGTACGCCAGGCTGACCGAACCTCTGCGGCACCAACCTCCAGCAGGTATTTATACCGAAGGTTCCTACCTGGAATTCACACTGCATCGGTTACAAAGCCTGAGATCGTTCTATTCCCAGGCAGTCTATTGGGCTACGCACGTCTTTGGCATGTTCCTGCTCGGCTTGTACGCCGGGCGACGCCGCATCTTTCACAACATCTCCGCGCACCTGCCGCTCTTTCGCCAGGTGATGTGGGGGGGATTGATCGTGGGCGTTGTCTGCAACCTGATATTCGTCTCTGTGAGTGCCTCGCCAGGGCGCGTCTCGGTTGCCTACTATCCGCTCGCGACGAGAGGCGCTCGGACCATCGGAGGACCCGCCCTGTGCTTGTTCTACATCTCGGCGATCGTCCTGCTCGTTCAGCGGAGAGCGTGGCGGGACCAACTGGCCCCTTTTGCCGCCGTGGGGCGCATGGCGTTGAGCAATTATCTCGCCCAGTCCGTGTTTTGCACGTTGTTCTTTTATGGGTATGGATTGGGAGTCTATGGCAAACTCGGCCCCACGATCACGCTGGTGTTGACGCTCGTCATCTACCGGGTGCAGATGGCCCTGAGCGGCTGGTGGTTAGAACGGTACCAGTTCGGCCCGGCGGAATGGCTGTGGCGCTCGCTTTCTTACGGCAGACTCCAGCCGCTCAAACCCCGGAAGCGTGCTGCCCGCACCGTGGCTGCCCCGGCAGAACCCAGCCAGACTGCGTCGGAGCCGCCGCGCAAGGTCGGCCAGGTCGTCTTATTTGTGCTGCGCCGCCCGTTGTTCATTGCCGTCGTTGCTTTTGTCATCGTCTACTTTTGCATCCTGGGGATGAGGCTCAACGTCAATTCGAGCGTGCGGGGGACGCACCGCAGCGTGTGGAACCTGGCCGAGCCAGCCCTCGACGAGACGTTCGACTTTTTCGCGGACGTGATCCAGGGCGACCTGGGCATCGGGCGCGACCCTGCCGAGGGCGCGTCGTGGACGTCACTGGCCGATCTGCTGGCCGAAAGCTATGGCAACAGCGCGCAATTGCTGGCGATCTCCATCGTGCTGGCGACGCTGCTCGGTATCGCCGCGGGGGGATTGGCGGCGCTGCGACGCCACTCGCCGCTGGCGCTTTCCACCCTCACCGTGACGGTGATCGGCGTCTCGATCCCCAGTTTCTTTCTCGCCCTGTTGATCATGATCGGCAGTATCGAGTTCTACCAGCTCACCGGCGTCCGCCTGGTGCTCTTTGGTCCCCGGATGAGCCACTCCCAGGCCCTGCTGCCCCGCGTGGTGCTCCCGGCGTTGGTGTTGACGGCTCGTCCCCTGGCGCACATCACCCGCGTCACGTTCATCTCCATCTCCGAGGTGCTGGAGCGAGACTATATCCGCACCGCTCGCGCCAAGGGCGTGCCAGCCCTCCTCGTCTTTTGGACGCACACGCTGCGCAACGCCGGGATCAGCATCCTCACCGCCGTGGTCATCTCGCTTCGCTTTGCCCTGGGCAGCATGCCGGTCGCCGAGATATTTTTCAACTGGCCCGGCCTGGGCGTCACGATGCTCAACGGCATCTACCAGCGGGACGTCCGGGTGGTCGCTGGCTCGGCCTTGCTCCTGGGCGTGAGCTTTCTTTTAATCAATATGGCTTTGGATCTGCTCTATCGTTTCATCGACCCGCGACTGCGCGATCAGGAGAACGGAGGCGGCGGATGAAACTGCGCGAACGGATCGCCCGTCTCCTGAACCCCCGCGCCGATCTTTCCCGGTTGCGCCACACTTCACCGCGCGCAGAAGTCATACCGGAGCGACGCATCCGCCTGCGCCACGTGCTGTTCAACTTTCCTCTGTTGGTCGGTGGGCTGATCGTGCTGGCGCTGTTCGTCGGCGTGTTGTTCGGGCCGGTGCTGGCTCCCAAGAACCCCTATCTGCACGGGCGCCACCTCACCGAGTACGTCGACGGCGTGCTCACGTCTCCGCCCTTCCCGCCATCGCCCCAGTACCCGCTCGGCACCGACGAGCTGGGCCGCGACACGATGAGCATGTTGCTCTACGGCACGCGCAACACGCTGGTGGCGGCGGCCTTTATCACGATGGCGCGCCTGCTGCTGGGAGTGGCGCTGGGCGGCCTGGCCGGTTGGAACGAGGGCCGCCTGGTCGACCAGATCGTGATGGGAACCATCCAGATGTTGATCTCGCTGCCCATGCTGCTGGTGGCGATGATCCTAATCTTTGCGTTAGACATCCGGCGCGGCCTGCCGGTCTTTATCGTCGCGCTGTGCGCCGTGGGCTGGGGCGAGATCGCCCAGTACACCCGCGCCGAGTTCATCCACATCAAGCAGGAGCCGTTCCTGGACAGCGGGCGAGTGGTCGGGCTGAACTCGCTGGAGCTGGCGATCCGCCACATCCTGCCCAACGTCCTGCCCGCGCTGATCGTCATCACCCTGCTGGAGATGGGCGCGGTGCTCATGATCCTGGGCGAACTGGGCTTTATCGGCGTCTATATCGGCGGCGGCACCACTATCCAGGTCGTCGAGCACGTGCAGAGGCAGTACTTTTCGCTACCCGAGTGGGGCGCGATGATGGCTGGATCTCGCGCGTGGGCCCGCGGCCAACCGTGGATGATCATGTCCCCGGCGGTCGCCTTTTTTGTCTCCGTCACCGGATTCAATCTACTCGGCGAGGGACTGCGGCGGCTGATCGAGCGCGGCATCTTTAACACCGCCCTGCTGCTCAGTTGGCGGGCGCTCGTCGTGATCGCGCTCATCACCACTGCCAGCATGTACGTCATCGTCACGCTCGGCCCCGCCCCCTCCTACCGGCAACTGGCGCAGCAGATCGGCGAGGCCGACCTGGTGCGCCACGTCGAGTTTCTCAGCGCAGACCGCCTGAACGGGCGTGGCGTTGGCAGTCCAGGGGCACGCGAGGCGGCCCAGTACATCGCCGACGAACTGGAGAGCTATGGTCTCACTCCGCCGCCCGGTGGCTGGCTGCGGGAGATGCCGCTCACGCTGGCTCGCCTGGCCGAGTCGCCCGAGCTGTCGCTGGTCGACGAGGCAGGGCGCGCGCTCACCACCTTCACCCGCCTGGTCGACTATGGCGAAACCGTCGAGTATCACGGCGGCAGCGGTCAGGCCGAAGCCCCGGTCACGCTCGTTCTCTTTCCCCCGTCCGGCGATTCAAGCCAGCGTTCGGAGAACCCTGTCGTGCGGCAGGAGGCGTACGCTCGCTTCAAGAGGCTGGATTTGAGGGGGCGCATCGCGATGGTCATTGCGGACAACGCCCCTGGAGATTTTTCCACCGAGGCGCTCATCCGGGGCGCGCAGGGCGTGCTGATCGTTTCTGACGACGTGCGACCCTTTGACCAGATTCCTGCCGCTTCGCTTACGGGCGATTACCTGGAGCGTCCTCCACTGCCGGTCTTTCGCATTACCCCCGCCACCGCCAACACTATCCTGGCTACCTCCCCCCCCTTGGGGGGGACAGAGGGGGGGGATGCTCTCGAAGCGACCCGAGCGGAGATTGCCGCCTGGGATACGACGGAGCCGCCCTGGATCGCCCGCGAACTCGACGCCCAGGTGCGCATGAGCGTCCAGTTCGAGCCGCCCGAGACGGTCACGGCGCACAACGTGATGTGGCTGCTCAATGGCTCGGATGCAGCGATGGCGCGGGATTTAATCATCGTTTCGTGTCACTATGACGGGTTGGGGCGCGCGCCCGACGGCACGCTCTACCCTGGCGCGAACGGAAACGGATCCGGCGTGGCGGCGCTGCTCGAGATCGCCCGTCTGTGGCAGGAGCAAGAGTTCGCCCCCCGGCGCTCGGTGCTCTTTGCGGCCTGGGCGGGCGGCGAGCTGCCCTACTCGGGAGCGCACCATTTGCTGGACATGCCCAACAGCTTCCTCGAACGGTACAACATCGTCGCGGTGATCCACCTCGACCGGCTGGGGAGCGAGAGCGGCGAGGGGTTGGTGGTGCATCCGGTGAACGAGCGGGACACACTGTTCGATCTGCTCGCCTCCAGCGCCGAGGGGATGGAGGTGCAGGTGGCCCGAGGCTCTGCCTTGCGTCACCCCTATCAGCAGTTGTTTAACGGGCGACTCGGCACGCTGGTCGTCACCTGGGGCAATCCGCGGCCCGCGTTCGACGGCGACACGCCCGATCTTGTCAATCCGCAGCACTTGAGCCAGGCGGTCCAGGTCGTCAATCTGACGTTGATTACGGCGGCGCACGAACCGACGTACTGAGCGTAATGAGTAATGCGTGATGCGTAACATTGTGGATCGGTTGTTGGTTGGGGTTCTGGTCGTGTTGAGCGCGTCGGTGCTTGTCACGGGGGGACTGGCTGTCTATTTGACGCTGGCCCGCCAGGGTGGGGCGGTAGCCAGCAATTCCCGTTATGGAGTTCGTAGTAGCGACTTTAGTCGTTTCTACTGCATAAACAGCGACTAAAGTCGCCACTACGAACGCCAAAGGTGTGGCGGCGATGCTAAAACGGGAATTGCTGGGCGGTAGCGGATGAAGAGTACGTCATCACGCTGGAGACGGGCGATATCGTGCCCGTGATCGAGAACGAAGGGTGGGCGTTGTGGCCCAACTGGTCGCC
>DAOTUB010000212.1:0-2630 GCA_034437455.1 Anaerolineae bacterium
CCGCGTTGCACTGACGACCGGGTGTGGTACAATACAGCCTTGCAGCCTCTCAAGACCGACGGCGCGGGAGATAGAAGTATGAGAGTACGCTGGCGCAGACGCCAGGAAGCAAAAACCAGGATTCAAATAACAGGGAGCAATTCACTGGTCGCCTACCTGGAGGTCACCAAGCTACCCTCTGTCTTTCTGCTGGCCTTTACTGCCGCGGGTGCGATGGTCGTCGCCGCGGGCGGGCAGCCGATTCAGCCCGGAGTCTTTCTCCGCGCCGTATTCGCCGTCGCGCTGGGCTGCGCCGGGGCGAACACCCTCACCTGCTACATCGACCGGGACATTGACCCGCTGATGGAACGCACCCGGCGCCGCCCCCTGCCGACCCGACGCATTGACCCGCCGCAGTTGGCGCTCTACTGGGGCCTGTTCCTCTCGGCCCTCTCGCTGATACTGGCCTGGTTCATCAACCCGCTCTCGTGCTTCTGGGGACTGGTGGGCCTGCTGGACAATGTGCTGGTCTACAGCCTGCTGGCCAAGCGGCGCAGCCCGCTCAACGTCATTCTAGGCGGCTTTAGCGGCGGCGTGCCCGTGCTCTACGGCTGGGCCGCCATCCGCAACCAGGTGGCGCTCACGCCGCTGCTCATCGCCGCGTTGGTCGTGCTCTGGATCCCCAATCACATCTGGAACCTGGCGATCTTTCACACGGAGGACTACCGGCGGGTCAAGGTGCCCATGCTGCCAGCCGTCTATTCCTTCAAGAAAACGGTGCGCTGCATCGTCGCCACGGTGCTGCTGATGTTCGGCTGCTCCATCGCTCTGTACTTTGCGGGCGGATTCGGTCAGTTGTATCTCGCGGCGGCGCTGGTGCTGGGCGCGGCGATCGTCGCCGGAAACCTGTGGCTCTTTTTTCGACCTTCACGGAAGTTGGCCTGGCAACTGTACAAGCTATCCAGCCCCTATCTGTTTCTGCTCTTTGCGGCGATGACGCTGGATGTGCTCGTGTGAAATGTGCACGCAACGACTTTGAACTATCGAAAGGAATGGAATGATGGACAATGAAAAAACTGTTGAGGAAAGGTTGGAGGAACAACGAGAGCAATTGGAACACCGCTGTATGCAGCGGATCGCCTTTCTGCTGGATGGGATGGAGAATCGGCTCGGGTCGGCGGCGGTTGACGCGCTGGACGAGATGATCGCGGAGGATACGCTGGAGGAATGGGCCGGGATCGCGCAAAAGGCGGGGAGCAACCAGATCGAGGACTTGATCGAGCAGTTGTGGGAGCCGTTGCGGGCCTTGGGCTTTGAGTTCACCTTCGAGCAGCAGGAAGACGGCGTCCAGCTATGGTGCACCCGTTGCCCCTTATCTGACCGGGCGCACGCGGCAGAGGCGACCAAGTGGGGGTATCACCTGTACTGCGCGACGGACCCGTACATCGTGGCGGGGTTCAACCCAAAGATAGGATTCCGGCGCACCAAGACGTTGATGGAAGGGGACGATTGCTGCGATCACTTTTACTATTACCTGGAAGGAACCTAGCTCTGAAAACGCTCATACTGGGGATGGGCAGCACGATCCTGACCGACGACGGGATCGGGATCCACGTGATGCGAGCGGCGGCAGAGCGTTGCCAACGGGACGACGTGACCTTCGCCGAGGCGAGCGCCGGCGGGATGCGGCTGCTCGACGTCATCACGGGCTATGAACGGATCGTCATGGTGGACGCGATCAAGACTCGCGATGGCAAGCCGGGCGACGTCTATCGGTTGAACCCTAACGACCTGCTGGTCTCGTTGCACGCGGGGTCGACGCACGATCTCTCGTTGTCTGGTATGCTGACGTTGGGCCGGGGTATGGGCATGACGTTGCCCGCCGACGAGGATTTTGTCATCATCGCCATCGAGGTGGAGGACGTGTTGACCTTTAGCGAGAAGTGCACGCCGGCGGTGGCGGCTGCGATCCCGCGCGCGGTGGAGGCGGTGCTGGCAGAGTTGGAGGATGTATAATCATCATTGAGAGTAATTGTTCAGCCTGCGCCGCTCGAGTGGGCCTTCAGGCCGTATCCGCCGGGTTGAGCTTGTCGAAACCAGACCAAGCAGGCGGCCCATGTGGGGCAAAATCAACTGCAAAAACCGCTCGCTTCACTTCGACGCGCTCAGTACAAGGGTTTCGACTTGTGTTGAGCTTGTCGAAACATACGCCGCCACAAAAAGCGAGGCGGCTACCCTTCGACAGGCTCAGGACGGCGCTCAACCGGCGCTCGCTTCAACGGCCTGAGTAGTTACAGAAAAAGTAACAAAGGAGACAACCGTCAATGAAACTTTACCGTCTTGAAACCGTACCCTGGGAAGATTCCCAACTTTTGTACCACTCGCTGCCCCGCGTGGACCGTGAAGGCGTGATCCTTTGCTCGCCCGCCACGAACTATGTCTGCATCGGCTACTTCCAGGACGTGGAGCAAGAGGTGGATGTACCCTTCTGTCGCGAGAATGGCATTCCCCTTTTCCGGCGTGAGGTCGGCGGCGGGGCGACCTACCTGGACGGCGAGCAGCTCTTCTTCCAGTTGATCATCCACCGCGACAATCCGATGCTCCCCGGCAGCAAAATCACCTTCTACCGCAAATTTCTGCAAGCGCCCATC
>DAOTUB010000213.1:0-7977 GCA_034437455.1 Anaerolineae bacterium
GATCTCGGCCCCGCAGGCCGGGTTCTGGCAAGGGATCGTGCGCGCCCACAGGTAGCCCACGGGGATCCAGCCCTCCTCCTCGGTGATCTCGCGCTTGCCTACCAAGCCCTCGGCGCTCTCGGTGGGGTAAAAGCGGCCGATCTCGGCGCGGGCCTCTTCCAGAATCACGTTGGCCCATTTCTCCACCAGGTAGGCCAGCAGGTTGACCTTGCGGGTCTGGGATTGCCCCCAGAGATCCACAGATTGCGCAGATTGCACAGATTGCACAGATTTATCCTTTTCATCTGCGTCATCTGCGGATAATTCCACCTCGATCCCAAACTTTTGCGGCCACTCTAGCGTCGCTTTTTCGATGAACACGGCCACCGGGTTATAGTCGCTGGCATAGGTCTCGCAGCCCAACCGCAGCGCCTCTAGCGGGATCGAGCCGCCGCCGGCAAAGGGATCGAGCACGCGGGGCGGGCGGCCATACTGCTTCAGGATCAACTCGCGGGCCGTTTCGATGTCCTCCGAGTTGCCGTCCTTGACCGCCTCCCAGGGCGTGATGCGCTTGATCAGCTCCAGCAGTTCCTCGCGCTCATCGGGATGATCCTCGCCGGGGTCATCAATGAGAGCGGCAAAGGCAGTGGCGCGGGAGGAAGCCAGTGGCCGCCGCGCCCACCAGATGTGCAGCGTGGAGGGGTGGCCGTGGCGGATGTTCTTTTCCCGGGCCGAGGCTTCGGAGATGTCGGCGAGGGGGAGATTGTATTCGATGAGGCGTTTGGTCATTCCTGCTCCTTCAACGGTTTTGCAGACTGAGCCACATGCAGTACTAGGTCCAGCTTCTTTCGGATTTCATCGCCCAAAAGTTCTTTTGGAACCAACGATGCCAGAACATGGTAGTCGCTTTTGTGCATCAAGTTGGGTAAACTCAGCTTTGCGAAATACATTTCGAACAACCGATCCAGAAAATCATCGCTGGCTTTCACGTCATACCACCAACGATCTTGAAGATCACGAAGAGCCACACGAGGAACGAGATCTTGTATGCAAGAGTTCATAATCTCTCTGCGACGTTCTAGTTCAGCGTCGTTAAGCTGAGCAAATATCGGTCCTGGGAACTCGCTTTCCCCTACATCCTCGGCATAAGCGAGTAAGACCTCAGGATAAGACAAATAGTTTTCAATTTCTCTGCGTTGCCACATCAATTCGTGGAGTGGAGATTCTGGCTGAATCTCGCTCTCAAGCCGATCAAAGATAGCTACGCCGATTAAATCGCTTTTGGCTTCTCGTAGTCCATAAAAATGTCTGCGAGCCTGCTGAGGTTGATTACCACCGATATAGTGAACAAAAGGGTGTTCTAGCTCATTCGTCGCAGGATGCTCTAGTTTTTCGGCAAATTCTTGCAGTATGGCTAAATCCGTCGATCCCTCCAAGTAAAGCACCCATCCGGTCTGTTCCGCTTGGTAATATTGATCATATCCAATGTCTTTGAGCGCCTTGAGCACTTGGCTACCACGATCATCAATTCGATGAGGCTGACCCACAAAGGCTATCACTACATCTTTATCTGCGGCTTCGTTCAACACAACCTCGGAGTGGCTGGCAGCGATGATCTGAGCATTTTGCTTGCGCGCTACTTGGGTAATTAGACGATAAATCTGACGTTGTCTCAAGATTTCTAGGTGAGCATCTGGTTCGTCCAGAAGCAGCACAGAGCCGGGGTTAGCGTAGAGATAAGCCAGCAACAGCAATACCTGTTGCAATCCACGTCCGGACGAGGAGATATCCAACTGTACACCTGAAATATCCTGATAAGTCATCGTGATCTCGCCGCGTTCGGCAACGTAATCGGGCAAATTCAACGTGACGCCAAACATCGAATGTATATGCTGCTTTAACTTCTGCCATCGTGGATCGTTAGGATCTTGCTCCACCAATCGGTAGCAAAGATTCCGTAAGACCTCGGCAGTTCTACCTTCACCGATCCGCACATTGATCGCACCTGGATCAAGGCGCAGTTCATTGGCTGTTAGACCAGACATAGGTGGTAAGAAAGCGATCTGTACCTGTGTAGCCTCTCGAGGCACAGGCATCCGTCTGGGATCCTTTTCCTCTGATAACCTTAGAGAGCGGCCGTAAACCGATTCCTCGTTAGCGTAATCGAACTCTATACCACATCGCCAGAATTTTCCCTCGGTTACGCCTTCTACGATGACATCAATACGAACGTTTTGCGTTCTCTGCTTATCATCCACACGCTGTACATCGCGCACATGCAAATCACGCCAGAGGAGTTTAGCGCTGGGCACGGGAATAGAGATCAGATCGCGACGGTTAATAGTTGCCCCGGACCGTTTTCTGGGGATATCTTCTCCAAAGCCATGCTTTTCAATCCATCGTTTCACGCCGACTTCCCACAGTGCCAATGCCTGCAAAGCGGCTGTCTTTCCCGAGTTGTTAGGACCGATAAAGACCACAGGGCTACCCAAATCAATCTCCACCTCGGCAAATCGCTTAAAGTTGCGGACGATTATCTTGGTTAACATGTATCCCTCCTCGTCTTACCTTACATATCACTCCAACCCCAGCATCTTTTTGACCTTGCGATAATCCGGGGCAAACATCCCCGGCATCTGGGCCATTCTCTTTTGCATCGGCACGGAATACTCGATCAACTCCAGCACCTGCTTTCGCCCTTGGGGCGTCTTGACCGCCTCCCGGGGCGTCAGCCCGCCCAGCGCCGGGATCGAGTCGTCGATCCACTGGCGCAGCATCTTTTCCTCAATCTCGGCGATGAGCTCCGGCGGGGGGATGAACGGCTTCTCCGGCTCGGCCCTGGGTTTTCTTTCGCGGAGCGCCTCGTCCACATCCTTGACCTGGATGTCGGCCAGACGGATGCGGTCCCCCAGTAGTTGCTCCAATCGCTGGCGGCAATCGTCCAGGCGGCGGTACGACGGCGCTTCCACCTCCAACGTCGTCGGCGTCAGCGTCAGATGCGCCAGCACGCGCCGTCCGATAGGCGCGAACGGTTTGGAGGCCCCGGGACGGGTCTCGAACCAGGGAAACTGGAACGTCCCATCCGGTTCTGGCTCCAGGTCGTCTTCAAGCCCAAAGTCGTCCGCCTGTTGCAGAATGGGGCGGATCTGTTCCGGGGCGGCGTGCCGGTAGCGGGCGCTCGTAAAGACGATCGCGTCGCCTTCGGGCGTCGTCACGTGGATGGGGCTCGACGACGCGCGGGGCCTGCTCGCCGGTCGTCGAGGACTGTGGGTTTGCTTGCGTCGTCTGGGTCGTTTCTTGCTCATCCTTGCTCTCTCCTATCTAATTCCAGCTTTTTCTCCGCCTCTACCGCCGCATCGATCTCTGCCGGATGGGCCTCGTAAAAAGCCAGGGCCTGATCCACCTGGGACGAAGTCAGACCGTACTCGTCGCCGATCTGCTCCGGCGACCACTCCCACTCCCGGGCCGCCACGGCGACCGTCTGCACGCGGATGCCGGCGCCGCGTAGCACCGGAGTCGGAATCCCCGCTGCCCCGCGCCGGTACGTGATCTGCGGAAAGTCCGGGTCGTCGAGATTCTGCCGCAACGAGCCGATCTTTTCGGCCACCGCCCACATGATGAACTGATTGAGCGAGACCCCCTGGACCGTGGCCCATTCTTCGGCCTCGCGCTTTAGCTCCACGGGCAAGTTCAACGGATAACGCGCCATCACAACCTCCTAACATGTCGTTTGACACATCATATACGATGTCTTTCAAGATGTCAAGCGCTGATGTAATGGCGTGTTCCTTGACGTGTCGGCGAGGCGCAGGTCACCTACCATCCACCCGTTCTCGCCACGTATCTTCGTGGATGATGAAACCGGTGGCAAAGATCTCCTCGTCCATCTGGAAGCGTGCAGCCGGGTCCTGAATGCGGTGCAACTGGGGCGCGTCGGTCCCCGCCTCGGTGACCACGTAGAGCCAGAATTTATCGCCAAAATGGCGCGCTTTCTTCCACTCGTTGGACGAGAGGCGGATCGCCCCGGAGCGGGCGCGGGCCTTGACCTCGACGTAACGGACGTCGGCGAAAGAGCCGTCGGCCTCGTACTGAGTGGAGCGCACGTCAAAGCCGTGGTTCTCGCCCGAGACGTCCTCTGGATGCCAGCCACGGTCGCGCTCGTAGGCCATCGCCACCCGCATACCGACGGCCTCGATCGCGTCATCGCGCTGCATCCCGGCCCCCACCCGGTACTCGGCCCGTTCGTCGTGGGGAGAGATCGTCGCCGGCGCACGCGGCTTGTAGGTGATCGTCTCCGACCTGGCGATTGGCAGCACCGCCGCCGCGCCGATGATGCGTGGCTCTCCCACTGTCAGGTTGCGCTCCAGGCGGATCTCGCGCTCCAGTTCGACCCGGCGCTGCTGCAACTGTTCCAGGTTCCGCTGCTCGTTGAGCAAGGGCAGGTCTAACTGCTCGCCCGCAGCCTGGCGCATCTGGTAATCGAGGATCTTTTGGTTCGACTCCTGGATCAGGTAATCGAGAGAGCGCAGACCGTACTTTTCCTTCACCTGGCACTCGCGCCGGCGCCGCTCCGCGATCTCCTCCCGGAAGGGCAGGAGCACCTGGGTGACGATATAATCCTCGACGGCGTCGCGGTGGCGCAAGAGATCTGTCACGTGAGGAGGTACGCTCTCATCCTCTCCCTGAGAGGGAAGAGGCTCGTGGTCCCACAGGATGGCGGGATTGACCTGCCGGATCGCGCCGTCGAGGGCCTGGTAGAGACAAAAGACGCGCTTGCCGGCGTGCTGGCCCGTGCCGTCGGTCACGTCGCCCTCTACGAACCAAAAGACGCCCTCTCGCTGGCCTTCGGGGTCGCCAAAGACGGCATAGGCGTTTGCTCTACCGTCAAAAGCCGTCAGGATCTCTTCGTTGACCGCTTCCAGGAGCGGGTGGCCGGGAGCCACGAACTCGGCCTGGGGATGCTCGCGGGCATAGGCCTTGTCGAAAGTCACCTGTTTGTACTCGCGAAAGAGCGTCCCATAGGTGGTCTTGAAGGCATAGTCCCTCCCCCAGCGACGGAGATCGAAGGGAACCGCCGAGACGGCGTAGGAGCCGTCGTCTCGCCGCTCGACTGTCCCTCCCAGGCGGCGGAAGGCGCGCAGAAAGTAGTCGCCCACGTACTCGGGCACCAGGCGGTTCTCCTCGGCGGCCAGTGTCTCTTTCAGGATGCCGGTATAGTCAATGTGACGGGTCGCCAGGCCGGTCATAAAGACCCGTTCCAACGTCTGGTGCACCGTTTGCTCGTTCACCGCCTCGATGTGCTGCTCGATCTCTTCCATCCGCCGCTGGTTAAAGATGGCGTCTTTCAGGAGTTCGTCCAGACGGGATCCCGGAATGATCTCGCCGATGATGTCGAACACCCGGTCAGAGCCGAGGGCGTCCTTCATCCGGTCGAGCTTCTCGAAGAGGCGCTCCAGGATCTGTCCCTCACGGGTATCGCGAGAGATCGCGTTCCAGATGTGGACCTCGTACCTCTGGCCGTACCGATGGACGCGCCCCATCCGCTGCTCCAGCCGGTTGGGGTTCCAGGGAATATCATAGTTGACCATCAACGAACAGAACTGGAGATTGATACCCTCGCCGGCCGCCTCGGTGGCCACCATGATCTGGGCGTTATCCCGAAACTCGTGCTCGGCCTCGATGCGGGCGTCCATATTCAGTTGGCCGTGAATAGTGGTCACATCGTAGCCCCATCCGCGCAGCTTGTCCACCAGGTAATCGAGGGTATCCCGAAACTCGGTAAAGATGAGGAGCTTGCGCTCGCTCAGGTGCCTGAGGACGTGATCGCGCAGTCCCACCAGCTTGCTTTCGATCTCCTGGCCGCGCACCCGGTCGGCCTGGGCGATCAGGCGATCCAGCTCGGCGATCTCCGCTCGAACGTCCTCAATGTTCTTGGCGATGGTGAGGTGCTCCAACTGCTCCTCGATCCGGAGTCGATCTTCCTCGGCCATCTCTTCCAGCTCTTCGGCGCTGATGTTGCGGGCTCGCAAATAGTCCTGGCCCTGATTCTGGCGGATCTTTTCGGGCAGTTCCAACAACTCCTCCAGACGGGCCTTGCGACGCCTGAGCGATTCGTAGATGGCGTGGGTGCTGGAGGTGAGACGACGCTGCAAGATCACCAGGGCAAAGGAAATGCTGCGGTTCTCCTTGGCCTTGTCGAAATAGTCCTGCACGTAGCGAGTGACGCCGTTGTAGAGTGCGCTCTCGTCAGCAGTGAGGCGAAAAGGGACGGTATGAACGTGACGAGGCGGAAAGATGTCCGAACCGTCGAAGCGTTTCATATCCTCCTTGAGCCGCCGGACAAAGATGGGATTGTCCTTCTGCTCGACGGATTGCTTGAGCAGAGCCGTCTGAGCAAAAAAGCCGGGGCGCAAGAGATCAAGAAAGAGACGAAAGTTCTCCTCGTCGCCTCGGTGAGGAGTGGCAGTCAGGAAAAGTACGTGGTTCGCCTGGCGGGAGAGGATCTCCCCTACCTGATACCGTTTGGTCTTGTCAACTTTGACCCGTTCGCGCCCCTGATAAGCGTAGGCGCTCATCTTGTGCGCCTCGTCCACGATGACCAGGTCCCAACGCGCAGTGCGCAAGGTGGTGCGGATCTCGTCCCGCTTGATAAAGTCAATGGACGTGATGCAGGTATCCCGCTCCTCCCACACGTTCTCGCCCCAGGCCGATTCCATTCGGGCGCGGTCTACGATGGCGAAGGAGACCTGGAAACGCTCCTTCATCTCCCGCTGCCACTGATATTTGAGATGGCCTGGGGCGACGATGAGCACTCGACGCACCAAGCGACGATACTGGAGTTCTTTTAGAATCAGACCAGCCATAATCGTCTTGCCGGCGCCTGGGTCGTCGGCGATGAGGAAACGGATACGGGGCGATTCGAGCACATAGTGGTAGACGGCCTCGATCTGATGGGGCAGTGGGTCCACCTGGGAAACGCTAACCGCCAGTTGGGGATCGAATTGATAGGCTAGGCGGATGCGGTTGGCCTCGATGAGGAAGAAAAAATCCTCGGCGTTGTCGGTCAGCGCGAGAGGCCCGTGGTCGAGGAATTCAACCTGCGCCAGTTGGTCGGCAGTGATGCGGAGTGGTTTGTACGTGTGATGCCCGTCTTGGAGGACGACTTCCAGCAGGAAGTAGCCGGCTCGAGGCTCGAATTTCTTAACCTCGGCTGGGGTAGGAAGGAAAGGAGCGTTGACCAGTTGACCAGGTTGTAATTCCATTACCCCCTCATTTCGCCAGCTCTGCGCGATACCTTGACGGTCAATGGGCGTTGTGCTATCATAGTATCGTCGGGGTGGCCCCGCCGTCCTGGCCGTTGCTTCAAGCTCCGCAAAGTTGCGGGGCTTTGTACAAAATAGTATAACGCAACTTGGCGCAGAAGTCAAAAACAGACTGCGCTAATTGAACTCAAACACAAGTCGCTGGACTGTCTTGGGCGGCCCAGGAGATCCTGCAAGCACTGCCGGCTTGACTCCCCATCCACGCCGCCATCGCCGATCACCTGTGCGCCGCCGCTGCCCAGTTGAACGATGCGGGAGCTTTGCGTTTTGGGCGCTGGGAGGCGTTCGTCGCCAAGCCAACCCTGACGTGCTTGCTCAACCTGTGGGATGCTGCTGTGGATACGGCAGAGCGGGCGGCGCTGATGCAACGGACCGTCGAGCACATTCGAGACTACCTGGCCCACCCACCTACCCGCCGGGCTGGGGTGATCACGCGGGGCGACGATGAGCTCGAAAGTCCAGCGTGGATCGGCCCATCCGTCCTCGCCTACGCCTGCCTACTTGCTGGTGACTGGGACGCGGCGCATCACCTCGCGGCCCAGGGGAAAGTGTTGGGCTGGAGCAGCAGCGAAAGCCACCAGGGACTGGTCCTGGCGGCCTTTCTGGTGTTGCTTGCGGATAAAACCCTGGAGGCGTTGCCCTCGAACCTGGCGCAGCTCTGGCAGTGGAACGTGCA
>DAOTUB010000214.1:0-41885 GCA_034437455.1 Anaerolineae bacterium
CTGTTATGGCATCCTTCGGGTCGCGACTCTATTCCAACGCCTTTACCTTGACCTTGAGGGCTATCGCCAATTCGCCCAGCCGGAGTACCCCCATATGTGGCCCTCCCATGCGAAATCCTAAAGAGCCACCATGTTTTACTCAACTGCGTAACTCCTAAATTGATCAGAGACGATAATGTGGGAGAGGAAAACACCTGGGAGGTTCTGCGGGGAGACGATGGGGCATGGTTTCCATATTATGTACTTGTGCGATAAGGAAATTGTGGTTACAACGCTGAGGTAGCAAAAATGGAAAGGGTGTATTTCATTTCGGTTGGAGGTAGTCGCGGTTTCCATACCGCGCGCTATGGAAAGCGCGGCTACTCAACCCATTTGAAACACACCCAAATGGAAAAGCAGTGGTGATCAATGATCATCACTGCTTCCATTGGTGTTATCTCGTTCAGGAGACAGCGCTCACATAGAACCCCATGCACCCGTGGCGGCCCAGGCACCGATGAAGCCCACCTTGCCGATGGAGCTCATCCGGCCGATGAAACCCACTTTGCCGACGGCGCTCATCCGGCCAATGAAGCCCACCTTGCCGATGTTGCCCAGCGCACCGACGGAAGTCACAGGCCCCGCAACCACTGGCAGAACCATAACAGTCACCAAAACGAGCATTGTCAAAACCAAAATTCCCTTCTGCATTTTTACTACCTCCTTTTTCTAAATTTTTAAGTTAAACCTGTTTCATCTTTACGTGTACACACATCTGCGCCTGCGTTTTTCACTAGTTCCTGTAACTTGTACCTGGCGCAGGGCTTGACAAGCCCATTACCGGCAGCAACTCGTACAACTGCGCGGCGAACTCTTGAACAGACCCTGCCTCGATGCTCATAACGGTTTTCTGTTCTACATCGGTGAGATCGAGATCGGCCAGGAGAGAATGACGCCCCCCGTTCAATAATTGTTCGCGGAACTCCGAGTCCGTCAGTGCGGCGCCAATCAGGATATGTAGTGTAGTTTCCGACATTGTTTGCTCTCCATTCCAATAAGGCACGATTCCTTATGCTCTTCAAGTGCCTTTAGTTTACTCGATAGGTGTAGACGTAGGTATAGACGTAGGTGTAGACGTGGAGGCAAAACAACGGGATTTCAAAAACGAGAACAGGAGTAAACAATAGGAAATATGGGCTTCCCTCCATTCCCTATCCTTTACCTACTCCAGTGCTCTGAGCTAATCGAGAGGTAGCCCATCGAGGATGCGCTGGTATAGTACGGTGGTCTCAGGGGAAGGGGACGCTCCCAATTCGCGTTCCAGGATTTCGGCGCAGCGTTGGTACTGCGCGAGCGCCTGGCTCCGCTGCCCCGAGAGGGCATAGGTGCGCATTAACTGGCTGTGGAACCTTTCCCTCAGATCATCCCTCTTTATTCCCTGGTGGAGCGTCTGGATGGCCTGGCGGTATTGCCGCCGCGCCAGCAGCCGTTCGGCCAACTCGTCCAGCGCCTTCAGGTACTGTTCCCGCAGTCTCTCGCGGAGCGGCGTGCACCAATCGTCGTAGTAATCCTCTAGGAAATCGCCCTGGTAGAGGGCAATGGCCTGCTGTAGCTGTTCTATCCGCCGTCCCGCTCCGTTTCCTTTCAACAATCGCTCGAACTCTTCCACATCGAACCAATAGTCCAGGTCTGGGTGAATTTGGTAATGGTGGCCGTCAAAGTAAAGGGGCTCCTGCCCCAGCGCGCGCTTGAGGCGATATTTGGTGGGGTGAAAGTTGGCCTTTACCTTGGAGGCAGGCAGCTCTGGCCAGAGGACAGCAGCGATCTGATCTCGTGACCGAGAAGGATGGGTGAGCAAGTAAAAAAAGAGCTGGCGAGTCGCTGCTGCCCCCCAGTCTGAGATGGGGATTTCCTCTTCCTCGCGTTCCACGCGCCCCGGGCCGAATCCAAAGACGCGCAGGCTCTTTTTTGCCTGGGTTCTGACCTCGGGGAAGGACGTCTGTTGGAGGATTGCCCGTGCAGTTTGCTCGAAAGTACGTGCCCGGGCCAGCAGGGTAGCCAATTCCTCGTCGCCTACCCCCTGTGCGTGGGCCTGTTCCAGCAGGGGGAGCGCTCGCTGACCCTCGACGACAAGAAGGTGTTCCCGGCTGGGCGAGTCGGCGGTGGCGACCACTTGTTGGAAGATTGCCAGCGCCTCCGTCTCCCGATCAGCCCGGAAGAGCGTCCAGGCGGTAAAAAACTGGGCGCGGGCCAGTTCGCTGTGCGCCCCAATTTGCTCCAGTCGCTTGCAGGCGTGGACCAGTCCCGTCAACCCTGCCTCCACGTCCTCCGCCTCGGCCTGCACCAGGCCCAGCGAAGCTCCGTACCGGCCAAGCTGGTACTCGGAATGCTGTTGCTTCGCCTGTGCTATCGCTTGCTCGATGTCCGCCTGTGCCTGAGAGTAGTCGCCTCGACGGTAGTGTGCCAGCCCCAATGCCTCCCGATTGTAGGCAGAGAGATGTCCAACGGGCAGCTCGTCGAGGATACCCTGCGCCTCCTCGAGAATCTCCGCCGCTCGATCGAGCGCTCCCAGGTCGCGGGTCAACTCGCCCAGGCTCTGAAGCGCGACAGCCTCGTGGCGACGATTGCCGGACCTACGGGCACATTCCAGCGCCTCTTCGAGAAGACGTAGCGCCTCGCTGTATTCGCCGGTCAGATGGAGATAGTACCCCAGGTTGTTGAGCATCACAGCCAACATAGCAGGGCTCTTCAATGGCCGCTGGATCGCCACGGCCTGCCGAAGAATGACCAAACTTTCTGTCCAGTGCCCTTGCCGCCACAGGCACTCGGCTAGAGAAAGCTGAATGGAGGACTGCTCGTAGGCGCTTCCCTGTTCCCAGGAGTACGCGAGTGCCTGCCGCAGGTGCTTTTCCCCCTTCTCCAACTGGCCTAGCTGCATACAAGAGGCTCCAAGGATGCGATGGGCCTCGTAAGTGACGGGCACGCCGGTTTCCTTGACCAGAGCGAGCACTTCCTGGGCAAGAGCCAGGGCTTCTCGGAACTGCCCTTGCGCTTGCCAAATCAAGCAGCGATGCAGCAGTATGTGAGCCAGATTATGAGCGTCCTTGTTGGTTCGGTAGCTGTGCTCCGCGATCTCGGTCAGTGCCAACGATTCTTCCCATTGCCCCAACATAAAAGCGGCGCGAGATTGGAACAGCATCAGGCGCGGAGCGTGCTTGCGCTGCCGGGCCGGGAGCATCGCGCTCCACGCCATCAACGTCTCCAGGCGGCCGGTGTCGTACATATCTTGAGCGGCTGCTTCCATCACAGGTGCAGCGTCCTCGTAGGCGCCCCCGATCAGGTAGTGGTGCACGGCTTCCTCGGGGCGCTGGCGCGCCTCGAACCAATGGGCGGCGCTGCGATTCAATTCGATCCACCGGGATTTATTCTCCCGTCGTAGCCGTGTTTGCAGATACTCTTGAAAGAGATGGTGGTAGCGATACCATTCTCCCTCTAACTGAGTGATAAATAGGTTGCGCTCTTCCAGCAACGTCAGGAAATGTTTGGCTTCTTCCAGCCCCAATGCTTCCTGGCATAGAATTGGATTCATTTCTTGGAGGGTCGAGGAGGCGGTTAGGAAGGCCTGTACGGGAGGTTCTTGGTGGGCAAAAATCTCCTGGGCCAGATATTCGTATACGGGCCGATCGGAGGCGCTGGCCTGCACCAATCCCCCAAGGATATCCTGCCACATCGTGTGAGCCGTGAGCAGGATGCCGGTGATCCAACCATCTGAATGAGTCACCAATTCCTCGGCCTCTCTCTCGGGAACGCGCAGACCATAGTTCTGTACGAGCAATCCCTGAATCTCGTCCGTGCGAAACCGCAAATCCTCTTGGCCCATTCCGCCTATCTCCCCTTTGGCTGCAAGCTGGATGATGAACGGCAACTCGGGCACAGTGCGACTGGCGACGATGAGGAGGAATTGATCGGTCTGGTGAGCGAGCAAACGAGCCAGGATTGCGCCGATCTCGGGAGCTTTTTCCATCCGATGGTAGTCATCCAATACCAACACAAACCAGCGGGGGATGACGTTCACCATCTCGTTGATCAGTACGTTGATCACGCCCGGCGCGCCATCGACGAGGTTAGGAATGGCCATCAGCGCCTGGCGCGTGCGTTCGCCAAAGTCGGGGAAACGGTGATGCAGGCTGAGGATCAGGTGCTCCAAAAAGACACGAGGATCGTGATCGCTCCGATCCAGCGCATACCAGCAGACTGGATGCTCCAAGTCGTGGGCCCAGTCTAGCAGCAGGGTGGTCTTGCCGTAGCCAGCCGGCGCAGAGATTAGCACGAGCTTGTGCTCCACCATATCATACAGACGGTCGAGCAACCGCTGGCGGGTCAGCACATCTCTTCGCCGTCGGGGGAGCAATACTTTTGTGACGAGTGTGGAAGTATCCATAGCTATCCCTCTATGGTTCAGTCCCGCCACATTCAGGGGGCAGTGGCTCCTGCGGATGGCGCAACAACGTCACTGCACACTCGATCACCTCATCCTCCGCCGTAGTCTCATCGTCCTCCAGAAGCACGTCAGGAGGCACACCTCTATCGCCATACCACTGCTGCTCCGGCGATAACCATCGAGCCACGGTCATCTGTATGGCGGAACCGTCGAGCAATGGAAAGTGGACATTTATAGTCCCTTTCCCGTACGTAGTCTCGCCAATGAGCGTTCCTCTACCTCGCTCTGCAATTGTCGCGGCCGCAAGCTCTGGGGCGGAGTAGCTGTGGCCATCGATCAGCACCACCAACGGTATCTCTGTAGCAATGCCCCCACTGGTGCCGTGGAAGGGGGTCAATACACCGCCTTTTTCCTCCGAGTAAAAGAGCACCTCCTCGTCGGCAAAGAAACCATCCAAAATCTCCAGCGTCACCGTCAGCGACCCGCCGCCATTGCCTCGCAGATCCCAGATCAATCCCTTTGGATCATGGGTCAGGAGTTCTTCAAGACCCTGCTTCGTCTCTCGAGACGCATTAAAACCGAAATCCTGCAAGTACAAATAGGCAATGTCGGGTTCGATGACGCGAGTGCTAACCAGCACCGGCGCCTTGCGCACCACGTCGAATTCGAGTATCTCGTCGCCGCGCCGCACGGTTAGATGCACGGTGGAACCCTCAGGGCCTCGAATCATCAGACTGACCTCTGTGTAGGTCGTATCCTCCTTTAGTTTCCAACCATCCACCTCTACGACGACGTCTCCCACTCGCAGACCGGCCTGCTCCGCCGGGTCTCCCGAGTTCACGTGCGTGATCTCCAACCCTCCGTTCCGCATCTCGCCCCACATCCCTGTCCCTGCGTGGCGTCCCTGGTCGTCTTCGCGCTTGCGAGCCACGATCTCTGGCCCGTAAAACACAGCGCGCGGGTCGCCGATGCTGTAAAGCATGCCTCGGAGCGCGGCGTAGGACAGCTCTCTCGAGGAAGGCGTGTCGCCATTGTAATAATTGAGGATGATATTTCGCCCTTGCTCTACGAGCAGGACATCCTCGTTCAGAAAGAACTCGCGGACGCGCCAGCCGATGAGAAACCATGCGACAGACAGGACGATCATTATGATCGTTGTTTTGTGCTTTCGTAGCTTTTGAACCAACGCCCGATACAGTTTTTGAACAGACACGGGACTCCTCCTTTCGCTTGGGGAAATCAGATCTGATTGGGTTGGAGATGGTGCATTGGAGGACTGATCCTGGATGTTATCGTTCCATCAGCGTGGCAGGGCAAATGATACTTGACGGCAAGATTCTATCACAAGCTCTCTCACTCGTCAAACATCTTTGTTCCAAGCAGTCGCGCTCAATACCCGTTTTGTAGCCGCGCTTTCCATAGCGCTTGCATTTTGTCATATGAAGCATCCTTCGCGATATAGAAATCGCGGCTACAACTCTCGTTTTTTCCCATAACGGGAATTGCTGGTGGGCATCGGACACTGAAGGCAATAACCAGTTGCCAGTTTCCCAATCTGCCGACCTACACCTGTACGGCCACTACCTCGAACACCGGCTCAGGCTGCGAGTGCCCCTTAAGCTCCATCATGCCCACCGAGCGCGTCTCAACGCAGCCGCACACCAACTCGTGGACTTGCTGGCAGATCAAGATCTGACCTTCACGGGCGTTTTCCTGGAGCCTCCGGCTCGTGTTCACCGTGTCGCCGATGACGGTAAAGTTCATCAGTTGCGGCGTGCCGATGTTGCCGACCAGCACCTCGCCCGTGCTAATCCCTACCCCAAACTGAAGCTGGTAGGTTGTAGGAAGCTGGGCGTGGGACTCTTGAATCGCCTGGCATATCCGCCAGGCCGCCCGTACCGCCCGCAGCGCGTGATCGGGTTGTGGGAGCGGAGCGTTAAAATAAGCCATCACCGCGTCGCCCAGAAACTTGTCCAGCGTCCCTCGCTCGACCAGGACCGCCTCGGCGGCCACGGTGATGTGGTGATTGAGCACGTTTACCAGTACCTCTGGCGTGACGCGGGCGCCAAAGCTGCTGAAACCACGAATGTCGGCAAAGAGAACGGTCGCTTTCTGGCGCACGCCTCCCAGCGCGACGGCATCGGGCTGAACCATGAGTTTTTCGACCACGCTGGGGGCGACGTAACGCTCAAACATCCCCCGAATCTGCTGCTTCTCCCGTTCTTTCGCCTCTTCGACCTGCCGCAACAGGCGGGCGTTCTCGATCGCGATGGAGGCATAATCCGCCAATGTCGTGAGCAGCTCCTGATCGTGGTCGTCAAAAAATCGTGCCGTGACCTTGTTGCTCACTCCCAGCGTGCCGATGGACTTTTCGCCGACTTTCAAGGGAGCATAGAGCATCGCGCCGGTTCGCATGGTGCTGCCCTCGCGCATCGTGTCAGCCGCCAGTTCTCCCTCCGTGCGGCGGGACACTTGCTGGTCTTCTCCCTGGACCCGTCGCTTGCGCACGTGTTCCCGGAGCGCGCCGGTGCTCTCGTCCTCCAGCAGAATGGCGCCTTCCTCCGAGCCGGTGATGTAGAGCGCGGCGTCTACGACCCGCTCCAGCAGCTTATCCCGTTCCATCAGCGCCGTGACCGATTGGCCGACCAAGGAGAGTGTCTTGAGTTCCCGCAGTCGCTGTTCCAGTTGGCGCTTGGACTGTATCAGCCGGGCAGTGAGGGCTTCCTTCTCCTTCTGGAGCCGCACCTCCCGCAGCGCCCGCTCGATGCTCTCCAGCATCTCCTCAACCGTGAAGGGCTTGATGACGTAATCCCGCACGCCCTTGCGGAACATCTCGATGACAATGACCTCGGAGCCGTGGGAGGTCATCAAGATCACGGGGATCTCGGAGCGTTGATCGCGCAAGGCGTCGAGCACCTCAAAGCCCGTCATCTTGGGCATCTCCAGGTCGAGCAGCATGAGGTCAACGTCGCCTTCGAGGGCCTTGCGCATCCCCTCGGCGCCATTGGTAGCTTCCACGACCTCAAAGCCGTTGGGTTTCAGAATATATTCGACGACAAACTCGCGTATCTGGCGACTGTCGTCTACGACAAGTACCTGGATGTTGGACAAGGACACCCTCTCAAATCTGAAAACGGATCGGGTTTTCGCGTCCCCTAGTATATCACAACAATGGAGAACAGCATAGGACGGATTGCTGTGGCCGCTTCAACGATTTGCCTTGCTCGCTGGCTTGTGTTACAATCGCCTTCTGGCTATCATTCAACAACCGAGATCCAACAAGCCGAAGGAGAATCTAATGTCTATTGATTATGACGTCAAAAATCTTGAATTGGCTCCCGCTGGCCGCCGACGTATCGATTGGGCGGAGCGGGAGATGCCCGTTCTGCGCCTCATTCGCAAGCGCTTCAAAGAGGAAAAGCCACTGGCGGGCGTGCGCCTCTCCGCCTGCCTCCACATCACCACCGAGACGGCCAACCTGGCCCGCACGCTCCAGGCGGGCGGTGCCGAGGTGGTCCTTACCGCTTCCAATCCCCTCTCCACCCAGGATGACGCGGCGGCGGCGCTGGTCTCTTATTACGAGATCCCCGTCTTTGCCATCAAGGGGGAGGATAACGAGACCTACTACCAGCACGTTCACGCCGCTCTCGATCACCACCCTCACATCACGATGGACGACGGGGCCGACCTGGTGAGCACGCTGCACAAGGAGCGCACCGACATCATCGGCGACGTCATCGGCGGCACGGAGGAGACGACGACCGGCGTCATTCGCCTGCGAGCGATGGCGAATGACGGTGTGTTGCGCTACCCCATCGTCGCCGTCAACGACGCGCTGACCAAGCATCTTTTCGACAACCGGTACGGCACGGGGCAGTCCACGCTGGACGGCGTCATCCGCGCCACGAACGTGCTCATCGCCGGCAAGACTGTCGTCGTTGGCGGCTACGGCTGGTGCAGCCGGGGCATTGCGATGCGGGCCAAGGGGCTGGGCGCGAACGTCATCGTCACCGAGGTGAATCCACTGCGAGGCCTGGAGGCGGTGATGGACGGCTATCGCGTGATGCCGATGCAGGAAGCCGCGCCACAGGGGGACGTCTTTATCACCTCCACCGGCGACATCAACGTGGTGGACCGTCAGCATTTTGAGGTGATGAAGGACGGCGCCATCGTCGCTAACTCCGGCCACTTTAACGTGGAGCTAAACATCCCGGCGCTGGAGGAGATGGCGGAAGGGCCGCCGCACCGCATCCGTCCCTCCGTAGATCAGTACACGCTCCCCGACGGGCGGCGCATCAACCTACTGGCGGAGGGACGGCTGGTCAACCTGGCCGCCGCCGAGGGCCACCCCAGCGCGGTGATGGACATGTCGTTCGCCAACCAGGCGCTCTGCGCCGAGTACATGCTGCATCACGCCGACGAGCTGGAGCGCACCGTCTATACGGTGCCGGAGGAGATCGATCAACAGATCGCCCAGATCAAGTTGCAAGCGATGGGCGTTGAGATCGACGTACTGACACCGGAGCAGGAAAAGTACCTGGCGTCCTGGGAAGAAGGAACATAGGTAAAACGCAAGACGAGATCAGGCCGTCCCATCCTGGCGATTATGTTGCCAAAACGGGACGGCCTTTGTCTTGTACCCTGAGAAGGTTACATCTATCCGTTGCGCAAGACTAGCGGCAGATAGATTGGATACTTTTCCTCTACCGCCTCCTCGACCACGATGAGGCCGGTGTAAGCAGGGTTCTCGTGGTCATAGTAGTAGTAGCTGCCAACGGTGTTCAGTTGACGCTTGTAGGTTTCGCCGCTGCCGAGCAAACCGCTATCCCAGCCGTCGGTGTTGCTCAGATCCAGCAAGCCCACTCCTTCGATGCGAGCGGTGGGCGTGATGCTGGTGGCGGTGTGAGGAGCATCGCCGATGTTGGTCCACTCGACGATGGCGCCAGGTTCAACCGTCAACACGGGCGGGTCAAAGCCGGACTCGTTGATGCTGATGGCGGAATCGGCCTCTTCCGTCGTGTCTGGAGTGAGGGGAACGTTGAACTCGACCAGCTCGCTGACCACTACCAGATCCCAACTCCGGTACGGCTGATAGTTCTCCTTGAAGACGTCCAGTTGATAGACACCAGCCGGGGTGAAGAAGCTAAAGTAGCCGTCTGCGGCGGTCGTCTGCGGGTTGACCTGGCCGCCATAGCTGGCGGCGTCCCAGGAGCTATAGAACGTCTCGCCACTCCCCATATCGGTTTGCCCCTCGTAGCAAGCGACGACGGCTTCTTCTAGCAAACCGCTCGCCTGGCCCGCGATCACGTCAAAGACGACGCCCTCGGGGTCGATGAGCACCTCGCCGTCGGAGCAGTAGCGGATGTTGTAGCAAGTGACGCACAGGCGGATGCTGCCGCTCATCGGCGACGTCGCTTCTGGCACCGTGAAGGTCCCCACGTACCACCCATCGCCGTCGGAATCCTCCAGGTGGATCACCTGACCGTCGGGCAACTCCAGGGTGACAGATGCGTTGGGATCGTCGCAGCAGCTAAAGACCGTCACGGTGTAGGTCAGGCCAGGCCGCAGGAAGACGGTCCAGCTATCCTCGTCGGCATTCCCGTCCGCATCCTTGGGGATAGCGACGTGTCCATATTCAGAGACAAAGCGCAGGCTCAAGGGGCTCCAGGCCATGCTGGAATCCACGGTCACCAGCACCGGCGGCGAGGGCAGGCTGGTCAGACTGCCATAGCGGGCCCGGGCCTGAATGGCGTAATTACCATCGGGCAGGTTCACCGGGTGCAGCCACCTGCCTAGAGCGTCGGCGGTGACGGTCGTGACCGAGACGCTGTTGATAAAGACCTCCACGATCGCTCCTGGCGGTTGCACCCGACCGGTGATGGTAAAGAGACCGCTACAGAGGGTTCCCGGCCTGGGGTAGGCGATCACGGGTGGCAAGAGCGGTACGGTGACCGTCACGGCCTGGCTGTTGTTGCTGAAGTCGCTATCGCTGTGCCCGGTGATGGTGATTGTATTCGTCAGCACGGTCCCTGGCGCTGTGGTCAAGGGAACCGAGGTGCGGATAAATACGTGGCCGGTTTTTCCAGGAACGAGCGTGCCTACGGTAAAGGTCAGCGTCGCGCCGTGGATGGTGCGTGTGACGGGTGGGAAGGAATGCACTTTTACCAACTTCTGGCCGCTGCTCAAGGTATCGATCACCTCTACGTCGGTGACCGCCATACCACCGATGTTCTTATAGTGCGCCGACCAGTTCACATTCCAGACCCTGCTTTCATCTCCAGCTTGGGAGGCAAGCCCGAAGAAGGGATAGATGGAACCGTGCTTTTCGATGGCGAGGTCGGGCTGATCCGGCTCTCGCAGCAGGTAATCCTCGGTCTCACCCAGTGCAAAAGGCGTCTCGTGACCACGTCCGTCGCCGTATGAACAGTCGTCGGCGGCACAGCCTGCGGGCAGGGTTTTGTTCGACTTTCGCTCGCTCAACGTGATCCGTAGCCAGGCCGGCCCGGTCGATTCGCTGGGCCAGGGCACAGGCCCGGTCGTCGTCACAAAGATGTGGTGGAGCCCCGGTCCCAAAGCCGATAGGCTGACGGGGTAATCAATGACGATGTGTTCTGGAGCGAGTACCGATTGGCCGCCTGTGGCCGTCGGGCAGTCAAAGGCGTCGTTCCAGTCGCCGTCGCGATTGCTGTCCAGCCAGATATTGATGTAGGCAAACACCTCCTGTCCTGTAGGAGGTAAGACTGAGGGATCGATGCTGATCAGGACCGGGATGCGCTGGCTTTCACAGTGGGTGAATTGTAGCTTGTCCAGCTCCAGGCCATCGTCGGCTTTGTCCAGGTCCGCTTTGTCCCGCTTAGGTTTGATGTTGTTGACCCCATCCATATCCATCCCATAGTCGGCCTCGAACTCCAGGCTCACCCGAGGCCCCAGGTGCAGGGGGAGCGGGCGCAAGTGCAGAGGGCCGATTGGCATCAGCGGCGTGGTGCCGGTATAGACGGTGGGGAACGTGGCCGTGACGCCTGGGTAGGCCGTCATAGTGGCGGGAAAGTGGTTGGAGCTATCAGGCGCATCGCCCAGATCGTAGCAGGCTAGGGTTAGCTGGGTGGTGTTACTCTTGCCATGATGGAAGCGCGTGTACCAGTAGGCGGTGTTCTTCACGACGGTGTCGCAATCCACCTCCCGCAACCTGGCCCTGATCCGGATGAGCACCTTGTTGATGGCAGGGCCAAGTTCACCCTTCCAGATCACGGCTCTACCGTTCTGGATGACGTGGGCCTCGCCACTGAATGCATCGGCGGCGAAAGCGATCACGCCGCTTTGCATCGGATCGCTGATGTGGACCGTGTGTGTGACTTTGTTGTCGCCGCTCAGCAGCAGGGCGTAGACGATGGGGGTGCCCGAAACGGCGGTCCAATCGGTCGCCTCCTCGCCCAGAGCGGTCACGATGCGTTTGCGCAACTCGATGTTCGGCTCTGGGGATGGATCGCATTTCAGAGGTGTCTCCACAACAGCGGATAGAACGGAGGTGGCGCCTAGTTGAGTCGCAACCGCTTTGTTGTAGATGACTCGAACTTCATCGTTGGGACAGTATACGACCTCGACGGGAAAGTCGACGCGAATGGCAGCACCAGAAGAGAGCAAGCCCCGCCACCCGACGGCGCCGTTGGGGCCAACGTGGCTATCAAAGTAAGCGACGAGAGGGCTGGCGCTCGGAGCAAGCTCGGTGACGGTGGGACCGCCCGCTAATTTTACCTCGGCGGGCAGCACGTCAGTCATCACGACGTGCGCCGGTCCACTGCCGCCACTGTGATCGAGGTAGACGCTGTACGTGTACACCTGCCCCACGGCAACGGCATCCGCAACCGAGTCTCCTTTTTTGATGATGACCTGACCAGGCTCGCCCACCGGCGCGCCTGGCGCCAGGTAATCCTCGGTTTCGCCCCAGCGATAGTGACGCTCATAGTCAGGGCCACGGCCATCGGCCAGACCGGTCGTGGGATGGCGCGGCGGCGGACTCTCGCTCAGGGTAAAGCGCGTCCAGACTACCTCGTCTGGATAGTCGTTCATGACCAGGGCGGTGCGGACCACGACATCGCGGTAGGTGTTGACGGGCCAGGCGGACATGTCCACCACAAAGTTCTGGACGATCCACTCGAAGGCCCTGCGTTGATTATCGTCGCCGCAGAATTTCCAGTCCTCCCAGTCGCCGTCCCGGTTGCCGTCGAACCAGACGTTGAGCCACATCTTTTTCATTGCAGCGTGATTCTTAAAGATGCGCACCTTCAGGGTGGCTTCCTCGCAGTCGGGCAAAGGCACCCTGGGGTTGAGCCAGCCGTCGTCCAACTGGTCGTCGTCGGCAACGTCCAGCCCCGAGTCCAGAATGTTGTTCGGACCATCGGCGTCGGGACCGATGTCTGCCTGTTTCTCGTGGCTGACCTTATCTCCCAGCCAGGCTTTGGTGGCGTCAAAGTGGAGCGGGCCGCTCGGTTCGCCAGGGGGATAGAAGGTGGCTTCCCACACGGTGGGATACCGCCCGGCAACTGATGGAGAGAAGTAAGCCGTGTTGGTGATACCGTGATGGTTGAGCGTGCTATCGGGAGCGTCGCCCAGGTCCGAGCAGATCGTCTCGATCCAGACCGGGTTGCTGTACCCTTCCAGGCCGGTATCCGACTGCCAGTGCGCCTGGTTGACGAGTCGGCGCTCTCGGCAGACCCATTTGTACACATCAGCGGTGAAGGTGATGCTCACGGCGCTGTTTCCCTTGATGCTCGTTGGCCAGATTATGGTGTTGGGAGAGGCCAACTCGACGCCCTGCGGCAACGATGCAGGGTCTACTCCCAGTCCAGAGGGTAAGGGGTCGACCACCGTCAGCGACACGGCAGTTTCCGCATCAAAGTTTCGGGCGGTCAACGTAAATTTGACGTCACCGCCAGGAGCGGCATACTGAGAAGCGGACTTTTCCACCTTGATTCGCCGAGGGGGAGGCACGCATTCACCGACATAGACGGAAGCTTTGGCCTCGACGGGCGGGTATCCACGCGCAAGAGCCCAGGCGCGGTTCTCCACGACAAAGCCTTGCAGCTCGCAACGGGTAACGCGCGCACGGAACGCGATCCCCACTGCTCCCTGGGCCGGTACTTCGCCTCGCCAAAAGACAGAGTTGCTGCTGACGTCATAGCCGCTGGCGAGACCTTCCAGGCTGCTGCCAAAGGTGCCAGAAATGTAGGTCATTCCGGGTGGGATAGGATCGAGGATGACGACCGATTGGGCAGAGGTATGAGCGTTGTCCACCCCAACTTCGAAGGTCACTTCGTCGCCAAAGTTTGCCTGTGACGGTTCAGCGATTTTGCGGATAATCAGCCCTGGTTCAAGCGACGGTGGTCGGAAGAAATAATCCTCTGTCTCGCCCAGCTTGAACCCGGCCACGCTTTCTCCGGTGTCGGCGTTGAGCAAGGTCGAGAAAACGCCCCGCCCGTCGCCGTACTTGAGCGAGTCCACGTCGCCTATTTTGACTGAGAGCTGTTCGCTGAGGGTGACGCGCAGCCAGGTCGGCCCGAGTTTGGAGAGGTTAAAGACAGGAACGGTGGTGTTGACGGAAACGGTCTGGAACCCGGCGCTTGGGCTCACGGGAAAGTCGATCACGATGTGCTCGGGAACCTTGGGCATGTCCAGGCCCTCACAAATATTGACATCGTCCCAATCGCCGTCCCGATTGCCGTCGAACCAGACGTTGATAAAGGCCCGGTCCAATTCGTCCACGATCGTCGGATCCATGTAGACCAAAAGTTGGAGGGTGGCTGGCTCGCAGTGGGCGAGATTCAACTCGCTCAAGTTCATCAGACCATCGTCGAACCCATCTCGGTCGGGCGCGTTAAAGGGAGGCAGGATGTTGTTGGTGGGATCGCCATCCGCCCCGATGTCCGCCTGGCGCTCGAAACTGACCATCTCGCCCAGGTGCATCAGGTCGGCGCGGCGGTGCAACGGGCCGCTGGGCGCGCCAGAAGGCGGATCGTAGACCGTGGGATAGTTCGCCCTGAGGCCGCTCACGGTGAGCATATCGACAGAAAAGTGGTTTTCGGACGCGGGAGCATCTCCCAGGTCCGAGCAGAGCACGACGACGTGCGTCTCGACCGGTTCACCGATCCGTTCGCCATCGAACGTCAGCCAGGCCCGGTTAACCAATTCCTTGCCACACTCGGCGTCCGGTTTGATTCTGGCCTGGTAAACCAGGCGCGCGCCACCTCCGGGCCCCAGTCCTATAACAGTGAATGTGATGCGGTCGGTCAGAACCTCGGGGGTGATGATGCGTTCGTCGTACATTACGAGGGAGGGCGACACCATTTCGGCAGGGAGCATGTCTGTGCCTTCCACGTTAACCGACTCAACGTCCACGTTGTGCACGTCGATGGTAAAGGTGAGGATGGCTCCTCTGGCGGCGCTGCCCTGGGAAGCCGTTTTGACGATAGTGAACTCTGGCGAGCTTGGTTTTTGTAACTGTTCTGCTTGCGCTGTCCAGTGCTCCAGGCCCCAAAGTAGCGCCATGAGCAACAATATGGTGACAAAGACCATCGCTCCAAGCTGCTTGATTGGAGTCAGGCCGGTTGCCCTCATCGGGCGTTGCGAAAAAACTTGGCTGTTCATTTCCTTTCCTCCTGGCTAATTAACTACGATTGTCTTGTCTGAAACAATGTGCGAATTTTGCTCTGCTAGTGCTCGTCGAGATGTTACGTGGCGGAAGGCTTTGCCGCCGTGCTAGAAGCAGACGGGCGCAATCGCGACCCGGCGGTTGTGGCGGCAATGGTTTTATCCATCGTCTCGTCCGTGCCGCTCAGCCCATAGACCACGATCTGGCTCCCTTCCTCGCGCCCGATGCGTTCCAGGACGTTGAGCCGGTACATCTCCATCGCCTGGGACCCCATTTGCTCAGAAGTCTCTTGCAGCTTGAGCGCGCTCGCCTTTTCTGCCTCGGCCTCGGCGATCTTTGCCTGCGCCGCCCGGCGCGATTGGACCAGCACGCTCAACTCCTGGATCAGATCGGGGGGCACGTGGATGTCGGTGATCTCGACCGAGGAGACGTCTACCCCAAAGGATGCGGCGGCGGCGTCAATGATCTTTTTGAGCCTATCGGAGACTTTTTCCCGCTCGCCCAGCAGATCGGTCAATTCCATCGTGCCGACGGTGTCCTTGAGGGCGCTGTTGGCGGCCCGGAAGACGGCCTCGGTGTAGTTTGCCACCTCCAGCGCGGCGCGCTGTGGGTTCTCCACACGCCAAAAGACGACCGCTTCGCATCCCACGGGGACGTTGTCGGCGGTGAGGGTTTCGGCGGCGGTGATGACGCGGGTTTGCACACGTAGATCCAACAGCGCCGCCACCGACTGGTAAAAAGGCGGGTAGGGAATGACCCAGAAATTCCCCGGTCCCCTGACGCCGACGAACTTGCCCATCTTGAGCACGACGGCACGCTCGAACTCGGGGATGACGTAGAGACAACCGCTGATCGTGCCGGGGATAATGAGGGTGAAAAGCCCTCCCACGACGAGCGCCGCCAGCCCCAGAATCTCGGACACCATGCTCAACGCAAACGCCACGCCGAGCGTGATGATGCTCAGTAAAAAGAATATACCAAACCAGATGATCGTGCGGAGAATGCGTTGAACGCTGTGAGGGAACGGTTCGTGCTACTCGAACGGCGTGCGGCTACTTGAGCAGACATCTTTCCTCCTTGTATGGGTAAGGCGCCTTAACAGATCGACAGCAGAAGCGACTTGTGGTATATGCAATTGTTTGTTCGTATCTTCTCAATAATTCGGGGCAATTGTACTGTAGCCGCGCTTTCCATAGCGCGCTAGCCCGCCGAGGTATGGAAACCTCGGCTACATCCCCCGACTTTTTGAGAAGATACGTTTGTCCGCTAGTCAAGTTCCCCCGACACGCGCTGGAACTAGCGCCCCTTTAGGGCGTCGGGATACTTGAGCCCGGTGCCGGTGTTGAACAGGACGATGCGTTCTTTGGGAGAAACCCATCCCTGTTTCAACAACGTCTCCAGCGCCGCCAGCGTGGCGCCACCTTCGGGGCAGGCGAAGGTGCCCTCCGAACTGGAGAGACGTATTTGTGCATCCACCAGCGCCTCATCGGAAACGGCGACAGCTACGCCGTTGCTCTCGCGCAGAGCGCGAAGCATCAAAAAGTCGCCGACGGCCGACGGTACACGCAGTCCAGCCGCCACCGTCTCCGCTCCTTCCCAGGGCGTGGCAAACTCCTCGCCAGTTTGGAAGGCGCGCGGGATCGGCGCGCAGCCCTCGGCTTGCACCGCCACCATGCGCGGGCGGTGATCGCCGATCCATCCTAGCGCGGCAAGCTCTCCGAAAGCTTTCCACATCCCAATGAGGCCGGTGCCGCCGCCAGTGGGATAGATGATCACGTCGGGCAATTCCCAATCGAATTGCTCGGCTATCTCATAGCCCATCGTCTTTTTGCCCTCCAGCCGATAGGGTTCCTTGAGCGTGGAGAGATCGAACCAGCCGTACTCCTCGATGCCTTTGCGCGCTGCTTTGCCGCAGTCGGTGATCAAGCCCTCCACCAGTGTGATCTCAGCGCCCAGCGCCCGGCATTCGAGCCGAAAAGGGGCGGGAACGTCCGTGGGCATAAAGACGTGAGCTGGAAGACCCGCCCTGGCAGCGTAGGCCGCCATCGCCCCAGCCGCGTTACCCGCCGAGGGGATGACGACCTCTTTGACGCCTAACTCTCGGGCGCGGGAGATAGCCATCGAAAGCCCCCGCGCCTTGAAGGAGCCGGTGGGGTTTAGCCCCTCGTCCTTAATATACAGGTGAGGCAGCCCCATGGTCTCGCCCAGCCGCCTGGCGTGGAGGAGGGGGGTGAAACCTTCCCCCAGATTCATCACGTGGCGCTCATCCCGCACCGGCAACAGCGCGCGATAGCGCCACATGGTAGGCTCACTCGTGATGAGCGTATCCCGGTCCAGAAGCCGGGCCGTCTTTAGATCGTAACGGGCCAGCAGAGGACGGGCGCAATCGGAGCACATCCCCCGCAATGTGTCGGCCTCGTATTCCTTGCCGCAGAGAGAACATTCGAGATGGGTCAGATAATTCATTGGGCTCCTATGGTTAATGTGTGTTGCGTAAGGCGTGATGTGTGGTGTGAGTACCCATACGTTAGCACGAAAATGACGAATTGGCAAATGGCGCGACACATCCGGTTCAATTGTGCAGACGAGAGCGTTGAGTATAATAGGTGACGAGCGGACACGTTTCGAGCGAAAGAATCTCGATAATAGAAAACAACATCATCCAAGTTGCAAAAAGGAGCGTATGACAAAACAACCAACGCGCATCGTACTCGTCCGGCACGGCCAGACGGCCTGGAACCGGGAGATTCGCTTTCGGGGACGGACCGATCTACCTCTGGACGCGGTTGGATTGAAGCAGGCCGAGGCGACCGGGCGCTACATCGCCGCTCGCTGGCCGGTGGTCGCCGTATACGCCAGCCCGCTGAGCCGCGCGATGCAGACCGCCGAGGCCATCGCCCGCGCGCACGACCTGGCCGTCCGCCCGTCGGACGCTCTGCTGGATGTCGATTTTGGCGAATGGCAGGGACACTCACCCGACGAGGTGGCTCAACAGTACCCCGACCTCCTCCAGGCCTGGCGAGATAAGCCTCACACGGTGCACTTCCCCGGCGGGGAGAACCTCGATATCGTGCGCAGCCGGGTCGTGGCCGGGTTGGACGAGGTGATCGCCCGCCACGCGGGAAAGACGGTCGCGTTGGTCGGCCACGCCGTGGTCAACCAGGTGATGCTCTGCATCGTGTTGGGGTGGAGCAACGATCACTTCTGGCGGGTGCGGCAAGGGACGTGCGCGGTGAACGTCTTTGAGGCTCATGAAGACGGTGCCTTCACCATCGCGCTGCTGAACGATACCAGTCACCTGCAACACCTCTCCGAATAGCATCTCCGCCAGAGGTGTCGAATCTGGATCGCCTGGCCGCGACCTTGAACTTGCACGACCGGGCGGAGTGGAGTAGAATTCCCACACACCGTTGACAGTTTGTCAGGCAAATGACGCCGGCAAGCACACGCTCAAGGAGGAACGACTTGAATAACCGAGAACGATTGATGCAGTACTCGAAAGAAGAGTTGATCGGTTTTTTGGAGGACGCGGCCAAGAACTGGCTCGCTCACGACGGCTTGTGGTTTCTGGCGGTCGAGGGTGCATTCGACATGGAGACCGCCATCGAGATGGACAGACGGGCCTGGGAGCGGTTCACCGTCGTCGAGGCGAATCGCATCATGCGCCGCCTGGGGATCGAGCCGGGCGGCGGCATTCCCGCGTTGAAAAAAGCTCTACAGTATCGCCTCTATGCTCTCCTCAACATACAAGAAACGCTCGACGTAAACGAGCACACCATCATCTTTCGGATGAACGAGTGCCGCGTGCAGGCCGCCCGAAAACGCAAGGGGCTGCCGGACTTTCCGTGCAAATCGGTGGGAGTGGTGGAGTATGGCAATTTCGCCCGCACGATTGATCCCCGGTTTCGCACTCGTTGCATCGCCTGTCCGCCCGATCCCCATCCAGAGGAGTATTGGTGCGCTTGGGAGTTTACGCTTGATGTCGAGAAGGCCGAGCACAAGGATTGACCTTTCTTCCCCGGTCGGCTATTCGATCTCCACCACCCCGCGCGCCATCAGTAACGCCGCGATGAGCGCGCAGACGGCCCCCAGGCCAGCGTGCAGCGCGATGCGCTGCCATTGCCAGAGCCACCCGCCGATAAAAGCGCCCAGGACGCGGGCCAGGCCAAAGGCCGTCAGCGCGAGGGCGAGCAGCGAGGCACGTGCATCGGGGGCCAGTTCCGTCGCCAGCGGCAGGAGCGAGACCAGGGCGAACTCGAAGGTCAACATCATGAGCACGATGCCGAGCAGCGCGGCTGCCAGTCCAAACCCAGATAACCAGGGCAGGGCGACCAGGCTGGCGGTCAGGCCGAGCATCCCCAGCAGCACGCTGCGCCGTTTGCCCAGCCGGTCGGTAAACGCGGCCGCGCTGAATTCGGCAGCGGCTTCGGCCAACCCGACGACGATGGACGCCACTCCCAGCGCGCTGACGCTCAGTCCGAACGTGGTCTCGATCCACGCGCCGTAGACGATGAACGTGACCTCGGTGGCCACCGTGGAGAATAGACTCACCAGCAGCAGGGCGACGACGGAGCGGCGGCGCAGCAGATCGCGCCAGGCGGCGGCGAGAGAGGCGACGAATCGCCCACCGCCATCGTCTGTGCCCGGTCGGGCGGCGGGCGGCAGATTGGCGCGCGTGAGCCACAGCCCGAGCAATCCCAATACGATCAGGACCGTCCACGGGGCGCGCCAACCAAATCGGTCGATCAAAAAGCCCGACGCCGGAACGCCGAGCAGCCACGCGCTCGACCATGCAAGTTCGACAGCGCCGATGGTGCGCCCGCGTTTGTGGTAGGGGACTGTGTCGCCCAGGTAGGCGTATATCGCCGGATCGTAAAGCGCTTTGGCGACACCGTAGAGGATAAAGGCGACAGCAGCGGCGGCGAACGTGCCCAGGCCGGCCAGCAGCAAGCTGGCCAGCGAGAAAAGCAACAGGGCGATCTCCATCACGCGGCGACGACCGTAGCGATCGGCCAGAGGACCGAGGAAGGGACTGGTCAGGCGTCCCGCCATGCGCAGCGAGACCAGCGCGCCGGCCGCTTTCAGCGAGATACCCAGTCCGCGCGCGATGCTGGGCAGGAACGGGTAGATAATGCGGAACGTTGTGTTGATCGCCGTCCGAGTGATAAAGATGATGGCTAACTGGGTTTGGGGAGCACGCTCGTCGGCGGCCTGTGTCATGGTTCTGCTGAATTCCCCGCCGCGCTGGCCCAGGCCGGATCGAGAAAGCGTTGAATCTCGATCAGGTAGCCGTTGGGGTCACGCAGGAAGCAGTGATAGATGTTGTACCGAGGGTTGAGCGCCGGTGGCTTTTCGAACGCGATGCCCTGCTCGCTGAGGAAGCTGTGCCAGCGATCCACCTCTGGTGTGACGAGGGTCAGGATGACGTCGGACGACGGATCGGATACGGTTTCCCGCTGGCAAAAGCCGAGGAAACTATCGGCGCCGACGCGGTAGATGCGACAGCTCCCCTGGTCGAGCGCCAGGGGCAGGCCCATCACCTCCTCGTAGAAGTGGCTCGTCGCTTCCAGGTCGTTGGTGTAGAGAAAGGTGATCTGTTGCTCGATGGGGGGATGGATCATGGTTCTCGAATCTCCTCGCCGCTAAAGTCGGTGGGCGGCTGCGCGATGCTGGTCTGGAGCGTCGTCTCGCCCTCGCGCCAGCGCACCCAGAGCCAAACGAGCAGGCTGCCCACGAGTATAGCAAGGATGCCCATCCCCCCGGCCTCTGGACCGAAAGCGCCGCCGGTCCACAGGTCCGGTCCTCCTTGAACGACAGCGATGAACGTCGCCGAAGGCGCCATGCCGCTGACGGGAAATCCAAAGACAGCGCCCTGGAAAAAGTTCCAGGTGATGTGCAGGCCGATGGGGATCGCCAGTTCGCCGGTCAGGATGTAACCCAGGCCCAGAAATAGGCCGGCCAGGATCAAGTTGAGGGTACTGATGGTGGTGGCGTTTGGGTTATTGGCGTGGCCCAGGCCAAAGAGCACCGAGGAGACCAGCCAGGCTGTGATAATTGCACCGCGCGTCTTGAGGATCGGCCAGTTGAACCCCTCGGCCAGGTTTTGCAACAAATACCCTCGCGAGATCAGCTCCTCGTAGACGCCGACCGCCAGGAAGAGCGCGAGCGGCTGGAGGAGCGCCAGGATGAACGGTTGGGATGGAGTGGCTGCCTGCAAGGTCCCGGCAATAGTCACCCAGCCAGCGGCCCATTCGGTCAGAAAAATGCCCACCATCAGCAGCGCGCCGAGCGCCAGGCCAAAGCCCAGGTCTATCCACCAGTCTCGATCCAGTTGAAACCCAAAATCGGCAAAGGGGCGCCGATCGAGCAGACGAGCCGCGATCCACGTGCCAACCAGGATGATCAACAACACAAAGAGGGAATCCACCACCTGAAAGCCAGGGCTTGTGGACATTTCCGTCAAGACGTTCTGCAGCGAGTCGCCTGAAGTCACCATCCAGACGACGACCAACACACTGATTGCGATCGCCAGCACAACCAACAAGATCGTAAAAATAAAAGTCGTCACCGACAGCCGCCAAAACGTGCGCAAGCGGCGCTGTTGTTCATTCCACAAGATCTGTTTTAACATTTCCATCGGTCAATCATTCTCCATAGTAGGCCAGACTATCCCAGAAAGTACATCACCACGATGACGCTCAGGCCCCAGAGAAGGATGGCGGCTTGCAGCGGGCGGTCGGATAACACAATCTCCTCGGGCGCGCCGCCCATTTCCTTGACGTGGATCAGATAAAGGTAGCGGAAGATGATGTACAGGACGAAGGGAATGGTCAGCATCATCGTGTGGTTGGGCGGCAGGTTTGGAGCAGAGAAGGTGTAGAGCGCGTAAGCCAGCAGTGTGGATGAAGTCACGATGCTGATGGCGTGATCGAGCAACGGCAAGTTGTACTCCTCCAGGCTCCGGCGGTGTGCGTTGGCGTTTTCCTTCAGCAGCGTCAACTCGTGGCGGCGTTTTCCAAACCCGATCAGCAATGCTCCCAGCATCATGCAGATATAGAGCCAGGGGGAAAATCGTTCAGCATCCACCAGGGGCACGCCAGCCGCCACGCGCAACAGGAAACCACTCGCCACGATCAGCACATCGAGGATGACAACGTTCTTGAGCCAGAAGGAATAGGCGATCTGGAGCAGCAAGTAGCCGGTCAAAATAGCGCCGAGGACATAATTGAGTAAAAAACCCAGCGGCAAAGCGATCAGGAGGATCACTATAGCTCCAATGATGGCCGCACGAACACTAATTTGACCGGCTGCCAGAGGGCGACTTCGCTTCCGAGGGTGCTGGCGATCCCCTTCGATGTCAGCTAGATCGTTGATGATATAGACGGCCCCAGAGACCAGGCACAACAGCACGAACCCGGCAATGGTCTGGGCCAGGTAGCGCAGATTGAACAGCTTCACGTCAAAGACTAGTGGGGCAAAGACAAAGACGTTCTTGAGCCATTGTTTGGGGCGCATCGTTTTGATCAAGCCAGTGAGCACGGTTTTGCCTCCCGGTGATAAAGTTGTAGTATGAGCCTGAGCGCAGCTACAAGTTCTACATTACTCGCCGTGGCCGGTACTGGATCGCCTCCGCCAGATGAGGGGTTTCAATTCGCTCGCTGCCTGCCAGGTCCGCAATGGTGCGCGCCAGCTTGAGGATGCGGTGGAAGGCGCGCGCGCTCATCTGGAGCTGCTGCATCGCCGCCCGCACCAGTCCCCGCCCCGCCTCGTCGAGTTGACAGATCTTTCGCACCTCTCCCGGTCCCATATCTGCGTTGATCGAAAGCGGTGTATCCGCGAAACGCGCGCGCTGTACATCACGCGCTCGCTCCACCCGCTCCCGGATCGCCGCTGAAGGTTCTCCCAATCGGTCGTCGGTCAACTTCTGATAATCCACCCGGGGCACCTCGACGTGAATGTCAATGCGATCCAGAAGCGGGCCAGAGATCCTTTTCTGATAACGGGTCACCGTTGCCGGGCTGCACGTGCACTCGCGCACCGGGTCGCCATAGTAGCCGCATGGGCAGGGGTTCATCGCCGCGATCAGCGTAAAGTTGGCCGGGAAAGCGAGCGTGCCTGTGGCGCGCGCGATGGATACCTGGTGATCCTCCAGCGGTTGCCGTAACACCTCCAGCGTGCGCCGGTCGAACTCGGGTAACTCGTCGAGGAAGAGCACGCCTCGGTGGGCGAGGCTGATCTCGCCGGGACGCGGCCAGTGCCCCCCGCCGACCAGCCCGGCGTGGCTGATGGTGTGGTGGGGCGCGCGGAAGGGACGGTGCCGGATGAGCGGTGTGTCCGGCGGCAACATCCCCACGATGCTGTAAATCTTGGTCGCCTCCAGCGATTCTTCGACGGTCATCTTTGGCAGGATGGAGGGCATCGAGCGGGCCAGCAACGTCTTGCCCGCGCCGGGAGGACCGGCCATCAAGACGTTGTGGCCGCCGCTGGCCGCCACCTCCAGCGCCCGTTTGACGTGCTCCTGCCCCTTGATCTCGGCAAAATCCGCCGCGTACGGGGGAAGCGGCACCGAGTCAGGATCCTCGTCGAGCATGTACGGCGGGATCTCGCGCAGTCCTTGCAGATGAACCGCCAGTTGCTCCAGGTTCTCAACCGGGATGACCTCCAGTCCATCAATCAGTGCCGCTTCGGGAGCATCTTCGGCAGAGACAAAAATGTGCTGGATGCCTTGCTCGCGGGCCAGCGACGCAATGGACAGGACGCCATTGACGTGGCGCACGGAACCGTCGAGAGAAAGCTCGCCGACGAAGAGCGCGTCCTCGACCGCCTGGGGCCAGGCCTGCTCCGAGGCGATGAGCACGCCCACGGCAATGGGCAGGTCGTAGGCCGGACCTGCCTTGCGAATATCCGCCGGGGCCAGGTTGACGGTGATGCGCGCGCCGGGGAAAACTAACCCGGAATTCTTGACCGCAGCTCGCACCCGCTCGCTCGATTCCTTGACCGCGGCGTCGGGCAGGCCGACGATGACCAGCGACGGCATCCCGCGAGAGGTATCCACCTCCACCTCGACGATGACTCCCTCCAGGCCGACCAGGGCGCAACTGGTGACTTTGGCAAGCATACGCAACTCCTGTGTGCGGAGAAAAAGTCTGTCCCACACAAGGGAATAGTGTAACACAGAGAACGAAGGAGGGCAAGCCGTAGAATGGGGAATTGGCGCGGGATTGCTCTCTCCCATCGTCTGTGTTAAGATAAATCGACCGAGCAATCATGGAACAGAAACCGGAAATCAGATTGAAACTCAATTCGTGGTTCTTGCCCGCCATCGTCGGCCTGTTAGTAGCTTGGCAACTGATCGCGCCCTATCGTGGGCTGGTCATCTTGCTGGTAGGGTTGGGGGGAGCGTGGTTGATCGGCTACCTGTGGGCGCGGTCGCTGGCGCGCGGGCTGCGGCTCACGCGCCAGGTGCGCTTTGACTGGGCGCAGGTGGGTGATCGGTTGGAGGAACGGTTCGCGCTGATCAACGATCAGTGGGTCTCCGCTCTGTGGGTCGAGATTGTGGATCACTCTACAATGTCCGGCTACGAGGTCGGCAGAGCGACCGGTATAGCCGGCAACGAGGCGATACGGTGGAGCAAGAAGGCGATCTGCACGCGCCGTGGTCTCTTCACCCTCGGTCCGACCAGCCTGTTGACCGGCGATCCCTTCGGAGTATACACCGTCAGCTTGCACTATGCCGCCTCGATACCCTTTATGGTGATGCCCCCCGTCGTCCCTCTGCCGACCATTGATATATCTCCGGGCGGTCGAGTGGGCGAAGGACGTCCTCGCGCCAACGCGCCCGAGCGCACGGTCAGCACCGCCAGCGTGCGGGAGTACGCGCCCGGCGATAGCCTGCGTTGGGTGCATTGGCCCACTTCTGCGGAACATAGCGTGATCTTGGCTGCCTCGCTGGCCGACCAAGAGTTGCGGTCGGGGCGGGCGGTGGGGCTGATGGCTCACGGCGAGGATCTGATCTGGCTTCCGCCGCGCGGGGGCGAGGGCCGTCGCTGGGAGATTTTGCGCGCGCTCGCCCGGGTTTCCCCCGGCGAGCGTGCCCTGTCCGAATTGCTGGCGCGGATGGAACCCGCGCTGGGGCAGCACGCCAGCCTCATCATCATCACGCCCGCGGTAGATGGCGAGTGGATCGAGGCGCTCGTGCCTCTGCTGAGACGGGGCGTCGCTCCCACGGTGTTGTTGCTCGACCCCATCTCCTTTGGCGGGGTGGGCAGCGTGCGCAGGATAACGGCGTCGCTTTCGGACCTGGGGGTGGCGCACCACGTCATCACCCGCGATCTGCTCGACCGCCCCGAGGCCCGTCCGGGCCGCCAGGGGCGGTGGGAGTGGCGAGTTGGCGGTACCGGACGGGCGGCACCGGTTCATCGCCATCGTGACGTGGCCTGGAAGGCGCTCGTGTGATGAATCTGTTGCAATGGCTCGCCCGCCGCATGGGGCCGTGGAGGTTGTTGTCGCTGGCGCTGCTTCTGATCGCGCTGGGAAGCGTGGCGACGGGACTTGCGGACGTGATTCGCGAACTCGACGCCCGGCTGGCGTTGATGGTCACCGTGACGGCCCTGCTGGTCGGATGGGGTTTAGCTACGACGTCGCTGCCGGGGTGGGCGGCGGGCATACTGACCTCCGTGTTGGGCCTGGGAGGGATTTTTGTACAGATCGGGCAACTGGGCAGGAAACTGGTCGCGCTGTTACCCGCCTTGGCCGAGCTGGGCTGGAACTTTTTTGACTGGTCACACGAGGGATTATCGCCGGGTTGGATGCCGACTATACTGGCGCTCTCGGAACTGTGGGGCGACCTGAGCGCGCTGCTGCTCCGGGTGCGCAACTGGATGCTGGCGCTGGCGGCGGGCCTGCCAGCCCGGCTGGCGGTCGGCTACGCCGCCGGTTCCTACGATTCGTATCAGGCCCACTACGTCGTCACCGAGGCCGACGCTCACGCCTGGGTTGAAATCTACTTTCCCGGTTACGACTGGGTGGAGTTTGAGTCTACCGGCGGCCTCCCGCCCATCGAGCGTTCTGCCGAGGCCGCTTTGCTCGAATGGCCCGAGCCGGAGGGAGCGCTGGGACCGACGACCGTGGGGCGTGGCGGGTCGAGCTGGTCCTGGCGGCTGATGGCATCCGCTTTGGTCGTGCTGCTGGTGCTGCCGGGCGTCGTCTGGTTGACTGCGGATGGCTGGCGGCTGCACCGTATGAAACCGGCGGCAGCCGTGGCGACGCTTTACCGGCGACTTCAGCGTCACGGGCCACGGTTGACCGTCCCCGTGCGGGAGGCGTTGATGCTGGTCTGGATCTCTGTCGGCTGCTGGTTGCTGTTTGAAGCGTACAATATCCGTCTCCAGAACTGGTACTATGTCGGTGTGCCAGAGCACCCGATCGAGCGGAACTGGGTCTACCTGTGGTCCTTTGCCACCATTATGCCGGGCATATTCGAGACCGCCGACGTGCTGGAGGGGTTAGGTTTCCTGCGCAACCTGAGAGCAAAACCTCACGCCTTTTCGCCCACACTGCTGGCGGGGATGTTTGTGGTGGGGTTAGCTTTCGTGACCATTCCGCCGTTGTTACCTATCCCCATCGCCCGCTACGCGTTTGGCTTCGTCTGGCTTGGGTTTATCTTTCTGCTGGAGCCGATCAACGTGCAATTGGGCATCAAATCGCCGTTGGGAGAGTGGGGGCGCGGCAACCCGCGACCTGCGTTGCGGCTGCTGGCGGCAGGGATGATCGCGGGCTTTCTGTGGGAATTCTGGAACTTTTGGGCCACTTCAGGGTGGCGCTACACGGTGCCCTGGCCGCTCGATTTTGGCATCTACTACTTTCGTATGCCGGTGTTGGGACTACTGGGCTTTCCGCCTTTTGCCTGGGAGTCTTGGGTGATGTTCCAACTGCTCAAACGGGCGTTGCGTGGGGATGTGTTGTGGCAGGGCAGGGCCCACCGCGACGACTAGGCCCACCCAGACGGGTGCAAGAACCTCGCCAGCTTTTCTCAATTCACACCACTCTCTAAAAAGCTGTACTCGCGCATAGCTGCGATACTCCATCGCTCTACCCCTTGCGCGCTATGTAAATCGCGGCTACATTTTCGTTCCGATCAGTTTTTTGCTTTTATCTATTGACAAAAATTAAGTGATATGTTATAGTTATTTATATACCGATTAAAAATATTTAGGAGAGTGCGATGTATCCTATCCCAACCGAATGCCCCGTCTGTCACGATAACCTATTGGTCACACGAATGCTCTGCCGTAACTGCGGAACGGCCCTCCAGGGCCGTTTCGTCATGGAGCGTCTCTTTCAACTAACCTCCGAACAGCTTCACTTTGTCGAGATCTTTGTTCGCTGCGAGGGGAAGCTCAATCGCGTGCAAGAAGAATTGGACCTTTCCTACCCCACCGTCCGCAGCCGCCTGGATGAAGTCATCCGCGCCCTGGGATACGAAGTGGGTAGAGATCGGGGAAGCGACGACGAATATCGCCAGCAAGTGCTGGAGCGACTGGCTCGCCAGGAGATCTCCTCGGAAGAGGCGCTTCAGCTTATGCAGGAAGGATAACGTTCATGCAGGAGGAAGAAATGGCCGAGAAAACGATCGAGACATCAGCAACCCCTCACATCACCGTCACCGAGTGTGTGGGCGATCTGGTGGTGCATGGGACAGGAAAACAGCAGATTACTCTGCGCTTGCAGGAAAATGACACTGTTCTGGAGCAGGAGGGAGAAACTTTTACCCTCACTACCCGTGAAGATTGCACCCTCACCTGTCCTTCCGGCTCTACCCTCACCATCCATGCGGTGCGAGGCGACCTCAAGATCAAGGGAGTACAGGGGGCTGTCGCCGTAAGTGCTGTCTATGGCGACGTAGTTTTGCGCAACGTCGGCCCCACTGTCCTGGAGCAAACCTATGGCGACCTGAGCGCCCGCCAGATGATGGGGGACTTGCAGGTGCGGTCCCTCGCAGGAGATGCCCGAATCCGCGGCGTGGCGGGCGTGCTCTCGGTAGGCCAGGTGGGGAGCGACTTGAAGGCCGAGGAGATACAAGGCGGGCTGGAGGTCGAGCAGGTCGGATCGGATATCTGGCTGGGGCCGCCCTTCTCTCCTGGCGCTACATACCGGTTGAACGCCGGCAGTGATCTAAAGCTCCGCATCCCCACGGATGCCAACCTTAGCATGACTCTTCGGGCTGGCGGTGGGGTTCGTTCTCGTATCCCCGAGCTGACTCTCGAAGAGGTCGAGGGGGAAACGCTAGGCGTCCTGGGAGCCGGAGAGGCGATCCTGGAGGCGCAGGTCGGTGGGCGCATCACCTTGCAATCCCTGGAGTGGGAAGAAGGATTGCCGCTCGACTTTATGGCTGATCTAGAAGGGCTGGGAGCACAGATCGAAGCCCGCGTCGCCGAGGTCGTGTCGGAAATGGAGACACGCCTGGCAGAGAACCTGGGCCGTGTGGATAGCGAGGCGATCCGCCGCCAGGTGGATCAGGCAACGGAAAAGACTCGCTGGAAGGCGGAACGAGCAGCGGAAAAAGCTCGCCGGAAGGCGGAGCGCGCGGCAGAAAGAGCACGCCTGCGAGCAGAGGGGGCCGAGCGGCGTTGGCAACGGGCCAGCGGTCGACATTCTCGTCCCAGGCAACGCGACAGCGCGACGACAGACGAGGAGCGCATGCAAGTGCTGCGCCTGGTGGAAGAGGGCAAGATCAGTCCCGAACAGGCGGCCGATCTATTGGCTGCGTTGGATGGACGATAGAAGGAGAACGAGATGCGTCAAGAAACGATGGAACGAGAATTCTCTGTGACTGCGCCCGTTCGACTGCGGGTGAAAAACATTTGCGGCTCGGTGGACGTTCGACCGTGCGACGACGGCGTCGCGACGATCACCGCCATCAAGTATCTGGATACCGGCAACCCGGATTGGACCGAGATCGATATCCGGCAGGAAAAAGATGGCAGCTTGGTGGCAGAAACTGTTTTCGAAAAAGGGCTGTGGCAACTCTTTGACCGGCGCGATCCGTGCAAGGTAGATTACGTCGTGCGCGTCCCCCGCTCTTGCTCCCTGAAAGTCGGTTGCGTGAGCAGCAAAACGCTCGTCCAGGGTCTGGAGGGCGAGTTTTACATCAAGACGGTCTCGGGCCGGGTGGCCCTGAGTGATCTCTCCGGCAAGATCAAGGTCACCAGCGTGAGCGGCAAGATCGTCGGGGAGCGACTGGATGGCCCGACGGATTTCGAATCCGTGTCCGGCAAGGTACACCTGATCGAATCCAATCTGCCCCTCGTCACCGGCTTGTCCGTAAGCGGCGACCTCTTGTTGCAAACCCCCCTGGGCAAAGGTCCGTATGGTTTCAAGACCGTGTCCGGCGACGTCAAGCTGCTCCTACCGCCCGAGACCGGCTGCACTATCGGGTTCAGCAGCATGAGTGGGCGTCTCAAGACCTCTTTGCCGACCACGCGCAACCAGCAGTGGAATCACAAACGATATTCTGAATTACAGGGCGGCGGCCCTCCAATTCGCTTTAGCAGCGTGTCGGGCGATTTCTCCGTGATGGAGACGCCCGCTTGACGAAAAGATGGGCGGCACCATCCACCTGGCCGTCGGGCGGGGCATGCCAGAGACGGGGAGCCAGAACAAGTCCGCCATTCACTGGGATATGTTGTGCGATATGGCCGAGAGCGAGATCATGGTAGACGGCGACTTGTTCTACAAAGATGGCCAGTTCGTGGTGTGACGCTTTGAGGAGCGAAATGGAAAAACAAGGAAAGCAACCATCCAAGTGGCAGATCCCATTCTTCACCATCTGGACCGGGCAGGCGATTTCGCTTTTGGGCAGCATGCTGGTGCAATTCGCGTTGGTTTGGTGGCTGACCCAAACGACCGCATCGGCGACGGTGCTGGCGACCGCGACGCTGGCGGCGCTGTTGCCGGGGATATTCGTGGGGCCTTTTGCTGGCGCGTTGGTAGACCGGTGGAACCGACGAGTCGTGTTGATCCTGGCCGATGGAATCATCGCGCTGGCGGCGGTAGGGCTGGTCTACCTCTTTGCCGTCGACGCCATTCGCGTCTGGCACATTTACGTAGGCATGTTCATCCGGGCGGTCGCGGATGGGTTCCAATGGCCGGCGATGCAGGCTTCGACCTCGCTAATGGTCCCAGAGAAACACCTCGCGCGCGTGGCAGGCCTCAATCAGGCGTTGAGAGGGGTGATGAACATCGCGGCGCCTCCCGTGGGAGCGCTCCTGTTGAGCCTGATACCGTTGCAGGGCATCATGGCGATTGACGTGGGCACGGCGGCGCTCGCCATCGCCTGTCTCTTCTTTGTTCACATTCCGCAGCCCAAGCGTCAGACGGCGGAGACCGTTTCAGGAGAGCCTTCACTGTGGCAGAATATGCGCGATGGGTTGCGTTACGTGGTGAGCTGGCCCGGTCTGGTGGCTGTGGGCGTCATGGCGATGGTGCTCAACTTTCTCTTGAATCCGGCCTTTTCGCTCCTGCCGCTCCTGGTCACCGATCAATTTCACGGTGGGGCCGCCCATCTGGGCTGGTTGGAGTCGGCCTTTGGAGTTGGCATAGTGCTGGGCGGATTGGTTTTGAGCGTGTGGGGTGGGTTCCACCGGCGCGTATTTACCTCACTGATGGGATTGGTCGGGATGGGGGTGGGCGTTTTGATCGTCGGTCTGGTTCCAGGTGAAATTTTCTGGTTGGCCCTGGGCGCCATGTTTCTCGTAGGCTCGATGAACACGATTGCCAATGGCTCTTTGTTCGCCGTGGTCCAGGCCAAGGTTGACCCGGAGATGCAGGGGCGGGTATTCTCGTTGATGCTGAGCACATCAACGGCAATCGCGCCGCTGGGCCTGGCGCTCGCGGGGCCGATCGCCGATCTGCTGGGCGTGCGCATCTGGTACGTAGTGTCTGGCGTGGTCTGTCTTCTGATGGGCGCGGGCGCTTTCTTCGTACCGGCGATCGTGCATCTGGAGGATAACCACAACGGTTCTGAGCGTATCGTGGGCAAGGCACAGCCTGTAGCTGCGCCCGTTCCCGTGGAGACAGAGCAATCACCGAGATAGAGCGGGAGGGAATGATGACTACCCATGGTAGGACACGATCGCTCGATGGTACCTTTACAATCAAATCCTGGCGCGAAAAGCAAGGATTTTGACGAAGATGCAAGGGCGCAGAGGCTCTTTGCGTCTTGGCGACTTGCGTTTTTTTGGTTCCGGCTTGTCCGGGTTAGGATTTAGAAATGTTTCTTTGCCAATCGTTGGAACGCATGCACAGTATCTATGACGAATACCCGCGCCAGTTCTAGCTCCTCGTCTTGAGCCGATTCATCGACCAGCTTGGCGGGGCGCTCATATTCCCCTTTCTCACGCTCTACATCACGCAAAAATTCGGCGTGGGCATGACAGAGGTCGGTGTGATCTTTGGGATCGTGGCTATCGCGGGTTTTGTGGGTAACGTGATCGGCGGCGCGCTGACTGACCGTCTGGGACGCAAGGGTATGGTGATCTTTGGGTTGCTCACCAGCGCGCTCGTCAACTTGATGATGGCGTTTGTGAACAACATCGAGGTGGTCTACGTTGGAGCGTTGTTCATCGGACTTTTCGGCAACGCCGGCGGCCCGGCGGCGCAGGCGATGGTCGCCGACCTGTTGCCAGAGAAGAAACGCGCCCAGGGGTTTGGCATCCTCCGGGTCATCTTTAATCTCGCCGTGACCATCGGCCCGGCCATTGGGGGATTACTGGCTACCCGATCTTATCTGCTCCTATTCATCTGTGACGCGGTCAGCAGCACGATCACGGCCATCATCGTGGCCCTGGCGATCCGGGAGACCAAGCCCCAACCGACCGAGGGCGCGACTGAAGAGACGATGGCCCAGACCTTTGGCGGTTATGCTGACGTGCTGCGCAACGTTCCATTTATTCTCTTTGTCGGCGCCTACATCCTGCTGTCGCTCGTCTACATCCAGATGAACACCACGCTAGGGGTTTATCTGCGAGACGCGCACGGCGTGCCCGCACAAGGATTTGGCTACATCCTGAGCATGAACGCGGCGCTGGTCGTCCTGTTCCAATTCGCCATCACGCGCCGGATTGCCAAATACCGGCCCTTGATTATAATGGCGGTGGGCACGCTACTGTACGCCATTGGATTCGGCATGTACGGTTTCGTCTCGACCTACCCGCTCTTTATGGCGGCGATGGTCGTCATCACCATCGGGGAGATGCTCGTCGCGCCAAACTCCCAGGCGTTGGCAGCCAAGTTTGCGCCCGAGGCTATGCGGGGACGATACATGGCGATCCCGCGCTGGCTCTGGTACGCCGCCGGGCTGGTGGGATTGGTCGCGGCCGGGACCTTTGCTCTGCTACAACGTCGGGTTGGGCGGGATACCGAACAAACGATCCAGGCGACAGAGGCGGCCACTTTTGTCTGACAAGGAGAACGGGATGTCGTTTCAACCTCTGGATCGTGTACGCAGTATTTACGACGAGTACCCTCGGCAGTTCTGGGTGCTCATCGGCGCTTTGTTCATCGACCGGCTGGGCGGGGCGTTCATATTCCCCTTCTTTTCGCTCTACATCACGAAAAAGTTTGGCGTGGGCATGACCCAAGTCGGCCTGCTCTTTGGCATCTTTTCCATTGCGAGCGTAGCGGGCAGCATGCTCGGCGGCGCGCTGACCGACCGCCTGGGGCGCAAGGGCATGGTGATCTTTGGATTGGTCCTCAGCGGCTTGACCAGCCTGTTGATGGGCGTGGTGGGGTCGCTCGAGCTTTTCTTTGGCGCCGTGCTGATCCTGGGCACCTTTGCCAACATTGGCGGCCCGGCGCAACAGGCGATGGTCGCCGACCTGTTGCCGGAGAAGAAGCGCGCCCAGGGATTTGGCATCCTCCGCGTCGTGGCGAACCTCGCCGTCGCCATCGGCCCGGCGATTGGAGGATTCCTGGCCGGTCGATCGTACCTGCTGCTGTTCATCTGCGACGCGGTAGCCAGCGTGATCACCGCCGGCATCGTCTACCTGGCGCTGCAAGAGACCCGGCCCGCTCCGTGTGAGGGCGCGCCCGAACAGACGATGGCCCAGACATTCGGCGGTTATCTGGACGTGTTGCGGGATAACACCTTTCTCCTGTTCATCGGAGCCTGCGTGCTGATGGTTCTCGTGGCGATGCAGATGAACCTCACGCTGCCCGTATACTTGCGGGATACCCACTCGGTTCCCGAGCAGGGCTTTGGATATCTCCTGAGTCTCAACGCGGCGATGGTCGTCCTGTTCCAATTCCCTATCAGCCGCCGGATCAGCAAGTACCGTCCCTTGATGGTGATGGTCGGCGGGATGCTGCTCTACACCATCGGATTCGCGATGTATGGTTTCGTCTCGACCTACGTCCTATTCCTCGTGGCTATCGCTGTTCTCACCATCGGCGAGATGATGACCGCTCCGACCGCTCAGGCGCTGGCGTCTCAGTTCGCGCCCGATCACATGCGCGGGCGATACCTGGCGGTCTTTGGTTTCACCTGGGTGATCCCAATGGCCGTGGGGCCGCTTTTATCCGGGTTAATCATGGACAACGCCGATCCGCGCTGGGTCTGGTATGCTGCCGGAGTGGTGGGCTTGATGGCGACCGGGGCTTTTGCTTTGCTAGAACGCCGGGCCGGGCAAGCGGGCTGGGAAGTGATTGACCGGCGGTTGAGGGTACTCGAAATGCTGGAAGAGCGAAAGATCTCGGCGGCGGAAGCAGCCGACTTGTTGCAGGCATTGGACGGGGAGAGGCAATGGGCTGCAGCGACTCCCTCGGGCCCGAGCAAAGAGAGACGACATCTCCGCTTCGAGGTAAGCGACCTGGCGTCGGGCGTGATGAAAACGAGCCTGACCCTTCCGATGGGCCTGGTGAACACGGTCCTGGACGTGGGAGGGCGGTTATCTGACGATCTCGACCTCGACTTGCAGAAACTAGAAAAATTGGTTGCCAGTGGTTCGACAGGGAGTCGTGTGGAAACGATGGACACAGAGGACAACGAACGGGTTGAGGTCCACGTGGAGTAGACCGATCTAAAGGAGAGGAATCTATGGAAGAACGATTGCAGATATTGGAATTGATCGAGGCGGGGGAGATTAGCGTCGAGGAGGGAGCGCGACGGCTGGATGCTTTGGCGGAGGCCGCCGAGGCGCCAAAGGCACCCGAGACGCCAGCGCCCCCTACCGGCCCTGTCGTCCGCCCGGCTCTGGTGCGCTGGCTGTGGCAGACCGTGTTCTGGACGGGGGTGGCATTGCTGGTGGGCAGTGGCTTACTGGTGGTGGCCGTCTACGCCTGGGGGTTCGCCAATGGGTGGTTGTTCTGCGGCTGGCCGCTCCTTGCCTTTGGCGCGCTGGTCGTGGCGACGGGTTGGTGGTTGCAGCGCGCCCACTGGTTCTCCCTGCGAGTGCGAGAGAGGGGAGGACAGCGGATCTCGTTCGCCTTTCCGTTGCCATTGGGCCTCGTCGCCTGGGTGCTGCGCATTGCCGGCCCCTTCGTCCCACAGCTCCGCGAGACGGGGGTGGACGAGCTGCTCCTGGCGATGCGGGAGGAACTGCGCGATGGTCGCCCTTTCACCGTCGAGGTGGACGAGGGAGAGGACGGAGAGCAGGTACAGATATATTTTGGTTAGGAGGTGCGCGATGACAGCGTCAACAAACGAACGCTTAAAGATTCTACAGATGTTGGATGAGGAGAAAATCACGGCAGAGGAGGCCGCCACCCTGTTGCGGGCGATGGAGGGCGGTGGACGGAGCGCCAGACCGCCGCGCCCGCCCAGTCCTCTGGGGGGCAGTGGCCGCTTTCTCCGCATTCGGGTGACGGACATGGCCTCGGGCACAGGCAAGGTCAACGTGACTATCCCAATGGGGTTGGTGAGCGCGGGGCTGCGCATCGCAGAGCGATTCGCCCCCGAGTTCGCGGGTCTCGACCTGGCGGAACTGGAAGAGGTGATCACCAGCGGCGTGGACGGCAAGATCGTGGAAGTGATGGACGCGGAAGACAACGAGATGGTGGAGATTTACGTAGAGTAGACCAGCTCTGCCATACACGCCGAGATCGTGGTTTCCGATTCCAGCCCCTCCACCCCAAACCTCCACCAGCCCAGGAACTCGACATTCCCGGCCGGCCCGCGCAGAGGCGAGGGCATCAGGCCGTGCAGTCCCAGGTCTAACTCGGCTGCGGCACGCAGTACGTGTTCGAGCACGCGCCGGTGCACCTCTGGATCGCGCACCACGCCGCCCTTTTCGACGTAGCGCGGTCCAGCCTCGAACTGCGGCTTGATCAATGCGAGCACGTCTCTTCTCCCCTCCCTATGGGGGGGGCTGGGGGGGGGGAGCCAACCCACCGCCGCCGGCAGGATCAACCTCAACGAGATGAACGACACGTCGGCGGTGACCAGGTCCACCGGCTCCGGCAGATTCTCCAGGTAGCGAGCGTTCGTGCGCTCCATCACCACGACGCGGGGGTCGTTACGCAGTCGCCAGGCCAGTTGGCCATAGCCCACGTCAATCGCATAGACGCGACACGCGCCACACTGGAGCAGACAATCGGTAAAGCCACCGGTAGAAGCGCCCACGTCGGCAGCCACCATCTCTGTCACATCTAGCCCAAAACGCGCCAACGCCGCCTCCAGCTTCTCTCCACCTCGGCCGACAAAGCGCGGCCGAGCCTCGACTGTGATTTCGGCGTTCGTCGCCGTCTGGACGCCAGGCTTGTCGGCGATCTGGCCCGCCACCCGTACCTCTCCGGCGCGTATCAAGCGTTGAGCCTCTGTCCGGCTTCCCGCCAGGCCTCTCTTGGTCAACAGAACATCCAATCGCTCTTTCCGCATATTGCTAGCATACAGCAAGAACAGAACAAAGGCAAGTTCGCGACGGGCTTTGAACCCATTGCAAATGACTAGGGTATAATTCAAAACTCTGGGGGACAGGTTTCTTTTTTCTCCAGACTGTATCTTTTCAATAAAACGGGGCTATGTAGCCGAGGTTTCCATACCTCGCGGGCCTGCGCGCTATGGAAAGCGCGGTTACGTCGAAAGCTCCCCAGACTTTTGAATTATACCCGGCAAGCCAGCCTCCTTGACAAAAAAACAAAGCGTTGTAGAATTCCCTCAGTTGTGGGCAGTCGTTTCAAAGCCAAGTCCCTTTCTGAGACCGGTCTGGAACGTTCTGAACCAACAAAGTTCAAGTGAGTATGTATGGAGGAGAAAACATTATGTCAGAACGCGAGCTGGGTACGGTCAAGTGGTTCAACGCAAGCAAGGGATATGGTTTCATTGAGCGGGATAGCGGGGGAGATGTGTTCGTGCATCACTCCGCCATTCAGTCCGAGGGCTATCGTACCTTGAACGAAGGTCAACGAGTGGAATTCTCGGTTGGCCAAGGAGACAAAGGCCCTCGGGCGGAAGACGTAACGCTTCTAGCCTAAAGTCTCAGATAAAGACGTGCAGTGTCAGGCGCGCTGCACGTCTTGCTAAAGATTGAGCGTTTCATCCTGCCACGTGGTTTGTGGCGAATGAGTCGCGTCTCGAAGCATTGTCATATCCCTTTGCTTTCTCTCGCGATTCTTGACAAATAGCCCATTTTACTGTATGATGCACCGGTTGGGCGGATGATAGGATTTGGGATCAAAACCTCTTTAATCCGCCAGGATCGCAAGTTCGCCGTGTGGCGTAACCGCCGGTTCGCTAGGTAATCGGCAAAACAATTCAAAAGACACTATCGGGCTGAGATTGCGACTTGGCTCAACAGTCAAGGAGTATTCTCAGTGAATTTCAAACAGTTTTCCCTCGACCGGCGCATCGCCGCCGCTATCAAAACGGTTGGGTATACCACCCCCACCCCAATTCAGCAGCAGGCCATCCCCATCGCGCTCAAAGGGCGCGATGTGTTGGGATTGGCGCAGACCGGAACCGGCAAGACCGCGGCTTTTCTCCTGCCCATCCTGCAGCGGCTCACACGAGGCCCGTCGCGTCGTGTACGCGCCCTGATCATCGCGCCCACGCGCGAGTTGGCCGAACAGATCTACCAGATGGGCGTCGATCTGGGCCAAAACACCCCTTTACGCAGCGTCTCGATCTATGGCGGCGTGAGCAAACGCCCTCAGGTCGCCGCGTTGCAGCAGGGCGCAGAGATCGTCGTCGCCTGTCCCGGCCGCCTGCTCGACCTCCACGGCGACGGCAGCATCAATCTATCCCACGTCGAGGTGTTGGTGCTGGACGAAGCCGACCGCATGTGCGATATGGGGTTTCTACCCGACATTCGCCGCATCATCAAGCATCTGCCGGCAAAACGCCAGACGCTCTTTTTCTCGGCCACCATGCCAAAAGACATTCGCGCGCTGGCGAACAAGATCCTCATCAACCCAGCCACCGTGCAGATCGGTATGATCGCGCCCGCCAAGACCGTTTCGCACGCGCTCTACCCCGTCCCGAACAAGCGCAAGAAAAACCTCTTGCTGGCCTTGTTGTCACAGACGAGAACGGGGCGCGTGCTGATCTTTACGCGCACCAAGTATCGCGCCCGCAACCTGGCGCGCGACCTGGAAAAACGCAAGTACCGCGCGTCCGCGTTACAGGGCAACATGTCGCAGAACCAACGTCAGCGAGCGATCGACGGCTTTCGCAACGGCAAATACGACTTTCTCGTCGCCACCGACATTGCCGCGCGCGGCATCGACGTGACGGATATCACGCACGTGATCAACTTTGACATCCCCAATACCGTCGACGCCTATATCCACCGCATCGGTCGCACTGGTCGCGTCGACCAGACCGGGGAAGCCTACACATTCGTCGCAGAAGAAGACATGCAGATGGTGCGCGACATTGAAAAAGTGCTGCACGCGCCCATTGAGCGGCGACGGCTGCCCAATTTCGACTATGGCGACTTTGAGCCGGAAAGCTACTCTCCGCAGCGCCGCTCAAACCGGCAGCGGCAGGCGCAACCGCGCCGCCGGGGCAGGCAAAAGTCAGCGGCGCAATCTGGACGCAAACCAGCCCGGTCACGCTCACGGAAAAAGGCATAAAGCTCTATGTTAACTGAACGAACCGGCTTGCGCAATATCGCTATCATCGCTCACGTGGATCACGGCAAAACTACTCTCGTAGATGGATTGTTGAAACAAGCTCGAGTATTTCGCAAAAATCAACAGGTCGCCGAGCGCGTCATGGACTCGAACGATCTCGAACGGGAGCGCGGCATCACCATCCTGGCGAAAAACACGGCCATCACGATTTTCGACCCCGACGCAAACGAGCCGGTCAAGATCAACATCGTCGACACGCCCGGTCACGCCGATTTTGGCGGCGAGGTTGAGCGGATCATGAACATGGTAGATGGCGTCCTCCTGTTGGTAGATGCCGCCGAAGGCCCCATGCCCCAGACCCGCTTTGTGCTCAAAAAGGCGCTGGAGATGAACCATCGCGCCATCGTCGTCATCAACAAGGTGGACCGCCGGAACGCCGACCCGGACCGGGCGCTGAATCAGACCTTTGACCTGTTCATCGAGCTGGGCGCCAGCGACGAGCAGGCGGACTTTCCGGTCGTGTACACCAACGCCGTCACCGGCCAGTCTGGATTGACGTCAGAGCTGGGGCCAGACCTGCAACCTCTTTTCCAGGCGATCCTGCGCCGCATCCCCGCCCCGCGGGTTGACGCAGACGCTCCGTTGCAAATGCTGGTCACTACGCTGGGATACGACGAGTATCGCGGCGTGACCGCCGTGGGGCGCATTTTCGCCGGGCGTCTGCAAGTAGGGCAACCTATCGCCCGGATCATGACGGACAACACGGTACGGCCTGAACAAGCCCGCTATCTGTACGTCCACCAGGGACTCAAGCGCATTGAGGTAGATGAAGCTCAGGCCGGAGAGATCGTCGTGCTTGCCGGGTTGGAGGACATCTCGATCGGAGAGACACTGGCAGACCCCGAAAACCCAGTACCGCTGCCCTCCATCCGCGTCGAAGAACCCACGATCCGCATGACCTTTGGCGTCAACACGTCGCCCTTTGCGGGGCAGGAGGGGCGGTGGGGAACGTCGCGCAAAATACGCGCCCGGCTGTTCGACGAATTGCGCCAGAACGTGGCCTTGCGCGTCGCCGAAACGGACAACGCCGACACGTTCACCGTTTCTGGGCGGGGAGAATTGCACCTGGCGATCCTGATCGAGACGATGCGCCGGGAAGGGTACGAGTTTCAAGTCTCCCGCCCCGAGGTTCTCTTGCGCCAGGGGGAACAAGGCGAGCTGTTGGAACCCTACGAAAAAGTCTACATCGAGACCAGTTCAGACACGCTAGGCGCCATCGTCGAAATGCTGGGCAACCGCCGTGGGCGGATGCTCGACATGGTGGACACGCAAGAGAACAGTGTGCGCTTGACCTATCTCGTACCGACGCGCGGCCTGTTAGGTCTGCGACATCACTTTTTGACCGCCACGCGCGGGATGGGCGTGCTGCACACCCTGTTCCATAGATATATGCCGATGGCGAGAGAGATCAAATCCCGCTCAAGCGGTTCTCTGGTGGCGTGGGAAACGGGCGTTGCTACGTCGTTCGGCCTGCAAAACGCCCAGGCGCGCGGCGCGCTGTTCGTCGGCCCCGGCGTGAACGTCTACGAGGGGATGGTCGTGGGCAGCCACCAACGCTCTGGCGACCTGGCGGTCAATGTGTGCAAGAAGAAACAGTTGACCAACATGCGCAACTCGATCCGCGAGATAGACGAGCGATTGACGACGCCCCGTCAGATGAGCCTGGACGAGGCGATCGAATATCTGGCCGACGACGAACTATTGGAAGTGACGCCGGAAAGCTTTCGCATCCGCAAGCGCATCCTGAATACAGAAGAACGGAGCAAACGGACCAAGCGTCTCAAAAAGGCGCGACTAGCAGAATCAGCCGGTATGACAGCATTCGGTAAACCGATTGCTGCCTCAGCGCGGGGTCTCTAGTCCTGCGCTAAAAGAAAAGCCCTACGGTCTGATGGCTTTTGTCTGCGACCAAAAAACCCTACGGGTCTCCGAGACCCGTAGGGTTTTGATATTCTGATCGCTGTTGCGCGCTTTCAGGCCTCGCGCCGCTTGAGCGCCGCCGCTGCGATGGCGCCCGCGACGACCGCTGCGACCAGCGCGAGCCACGGCCAGAGCAACGCCCTCAACGGCTCCGTGTAGCCGCCGACAGACGTTTCAGCCGTTTGGTACTTTTTGAAGCGAATCCACCCTGCGTTCTCCGCCCAGGCGTACCCTTCCAGGTGGTCGGCGTAGACGGTCACGCCCTCGTCCCCGTCGGGGTCAAAGTTGACCCAGCCGACGTTCTTGTTCCAGGCCCATTTCTTGGTCGGGTCTATGTTGCTCGTGGCGGCGTAGGCCACGCCGACCAGACAGAGGACGAGTCCCACGACCAGCACGGGATACCTGATGTGTGTGATAATCCTTCTTATCATGTCAATTCCTCCTTGTTTTGCTAAGCGTAGGCGCGGTTTCTAATCGCGCACGTTACAGTTGTAAAGCGGAGAGCGGGCGATGATCCGGCAGGCCCGGCCAACGACGGGCGAGAACCCGCTCGTTGATACGGGTGACCCGCCGTCCCGTCTCCTTGATCCAGGCAACGGGCAGGCCGCTCTCCCACAGGATATTTCTCGGATGCTGTTTATCCGCCGGATGTTGTTTATCCGCCACTATCGGCAGACGGCTGGCGGGGAAACGTTGCCAACCTTTCGGCAACAGGTTCTCCGCTGAGTCTGCCTCCCCCCCCTTTGGGGGGGATTGAGGGGGGGGAGCTTTGCCCCGCGTCTTTTTGAGCCAACCTTCATTTTGCCGCGCGATGTTGGTGATCCGCTCGGCCACGTGCAGATAACTGCGCGTGCTGGCGAACGCCCCCGAGTCCTGGCACAAACGGGCCAGCACTTTGAAGCTCTCGATTTCCTGCCGCAGTTCCAGCAGGTGCGCCGCCCGGTCGCCTCTGGCATTGTTGGCGAGGATGATTTTCTGCAAGATCGCACGGCTCCGGTTGCGCAAGTCCGTGCCCAACGTGTACTTGTGATAGCGGCTAAAGTTGCGCACGATTTTCTCGATGCGCACGGTCAAGTCATACGCCGCACGGAAGATGGGTAAATGTTCGTAGCGGGCCATTCTTTTTACTCTGTGCTCACTCTGATCACTTCTTCGATGTGACGCTCTTTCTGTTCATTCTGGAGGGCGATGGCTACCGAGTGCCCGGCGCGCACCAGTTTTCCCACGTATGTATCCAAACCGGATTTAGGGAACCCACCCAGCACCACCGGAGCATCCACATCCCCAGCCATACTCTCCCGCAGTTAACCCCCAGAAAGTCTTGCCCTCGGCAACTTCCGTCGACACAGCGCCACTGGCGCTTATCTGCGGCGCGAGCGCCATCGTTTCGCTCAGGGTGTGGCCGCTTTCAGCACCCGGCGCGACGACCGGCTCCGACCACGCGCTTGGCGCACCATCCGCGCCGGTGTCCAACCTGTCGTAGATATCCTCCAGGGTATAAGAGAGTGTGTTAGCTGGCAAAGTGCCGGGACCCGCCGGATTCCCGGCCAGCACCACCACCACCGACGTCAACAACACCCCTACCGCCATTCCGACTAGAATGTACTTGTTACGCATTTCTTGTCTCCTTTTGAGTTTCAGTTAATAACTTAACTCCTGCGGATTTCAAGTGCGGATTTCAACCATCGGGTGTAAAATAGGGGAAAGCAAGCGCGAAGGAGAAATCCCATGCTCATTCCCGTCACAGGGTTACCCGATGATTTGGCCGAGTAT
>DAOTUB010000215.1:0-12976 GCA_034437455.1 Anaerolineae bacterium
GATACTCGGCCAAATCATCGGGTAACCCTGTGACGGGAATGAGCATGGGATTTCTCCTTCGCGCTTGCTTTCCCCTATTTTACACCCGATGGTTGAAATCCGCACTTGAAATCCGCAGGAGTTAAGTTACCAATAGCCTTCCTCTCGAGCTGCCGCGTCCATCGCCACCGTGGTGACTCGCTCTGCGGGCAGCAGGACTTTTTTCGTCGCTTTGCGCAGGTCAATCGCCTTCAGGTAACGCCGACACTCCTGGCAGACGTAGAGCCGGTAGACCTCATCCTCGCCGGGGTAGTAGGCGAGCCGGGTGTGATCGGTGATGCCGCAGAAGGGGCAGCCTATGCGGCGATAGAGCCATTGGCTGTTGCAGCGCGAGCACAAAAGATGGCGTGTTCCGGCTTCCTCGTCCAGCGTGGCGAGATCGGGGGGAGCGCCGCAGATCGGGCAATACCCTCGTTTCCACTGTTCGTGATTTACGTAGGGCAGCATCTGTTCGGCGGCCCATTCCAGGTAGGGCTGGAGCGTCAGGTCCACGGCAAACTGGGCTAACGTGATCGAGTCCTGTTCCGTGCTTGGCCCTTCGACCACCTGCGCCTGCTCGAATCGCTGGCGAGCCAGTGTCAGGCACTCGGCAGGGCTGCCAGGCGCCTCCTGCGCCTCCAGATCTGGATCATAATCCGTCAATACGTGTACCATCTTGTTGACCTGATTGAAAAAACGCTCCGCCTCGAGGGGCAACTGGACAAAGGAAAGCAAGGGAAGCCCTTGCTGTAGCCGCGATTGTAGGGCCTGTTCATCTACCATCTCCAACGTGGCCGCAATTTGAGCCTTGGCCTGGTGTTGCAACTGGAGCACTTGTTGGTGAAACTCGTAAAAGCTGGCCAGTTTGGGATTCTGCGCCCCGGCTGCTGCGAGCGCTTCTATTACTTGCTCGGTATTCTCTTTTTCATGGTTCACCGTTATCATATCACCTCGTGTTATTAGATTTTCTTATAGCTCATTATAATTCACCTTGCCCATCCTGGCAAGGAGCCTATGAACCCGATTCCACGCCCCTTCAACAAAAAACACAGGCCGGGAAATTCGATTCCCTGGCCTGTGTTTGCCTCTTGACCGGGCGAGTCTATGGTCTTTACCGCGATCCGGCTTCCAACATCTCGATAAAGATTTTGAACAGATCGCTTTCGGTGATGATACCTACCAGTTTCCCGGCGCGCATGACCGGCAGACCGCCGATCTTGTTTTCTACCATGATGCGCGCTGCTTTCTCCAAGGGGGTGTTCTCAGACACAGTGATAGCATCCCTGGTCATCACCTCTCGCACCGTTATTTTGGAGATGAGATAATGGAGCTCGTGGATGTCCAGGGAATTCGCTGGCGAGGGAGAGGCATACAGCAGGTCCTTCTCGGAAACGATGCCTACCAGCTCGTTCTTTTCGTTGAGAACGGGCAGACGGCGCACTTTTTCATCTCGCATCACCATGATCGCCTGTTGAATCGGGGTATCCTGGGCGATGGTGATGGGATTGCGGGACATTGCCTCTTGTACTAGCATACTATTTTCTCCTCCTCACTTATCCTATTCAGAGATCTGCTCTTTCCAAATCCCAGTGATGATCTCGGGATATGCCCGTCCCCAACCCCCCAGATCGAGCACCGTAAACGGCTGCTCGATCTGGTGGAACTTGGCCACAGCCTCGTTGAGCGCCTCGTCGGTCACGGCCCGGAAGTAGTAGCGGGTGAATATCTTTTGCGCTCTATCGCTCCACAGAAAATTCACGAACGCTTCCACCACTTCCCGTTCCCAGGGCTTGACATTTTTATCCACGATGACGGCCACGTGCTCGCTCATAATGGTACTGCGCGGGATCACGATCTCGAGCGTTGCGCCGCGTGACTGAGCCAGTAACGCATTCTGCTCGTAGGTGATCAGGGCGTCGCCTTCGCCGAAGAGAAATTTCTTCAGTGCCTCTCTGCACGCGGGCGCCGTTGTGATGACGTTGGCCCAGATACCCTGTAATTGCTCCTGGGCGGCCTCGTTGCTGCTCCCCTCGTCCAGCAGCGCCGAACCATATTCGGCCAGCAGCGCCCATTGTGCTCCGCCCGAGGTGCGGGGATCGCAATGGACCAGTCGCACACCAGGACGGGTCAGGTCGGCCCAATCCGCGATCTCCAATGGGTTGCCGGGGCGAACGGCGATGATGATTGGGCTGCGGCTGATGATCCCCGCGTTGGGAAACGTGCGCCAGTCCGTCTCCACCAGGTCGTTGATGTGCAGCCAGGTAGCGTGCTGTTCATTCGACAGAATCGCTACGTCGGCCTGTGCGCCGCCCACGATCTCTTCCGTGATCTCTTCGGAGCCGGTAAAGAGGCTTTCAAAGACCACCTCCTGGCCTTTCTGTTCAAGCCAGAGAGCCTGAAAGGCCGGAAAGATGCCCTCGGTAAAGGCCTCTTCCTCGATGCTAAAGCCGTGGACGATGATCGTCTGGCGCGACGGGCCGTCATTTTGCCTCTCTACCGGCTGGCAGCTACTGGCGATCACTATCAGAGTTAGCGTTGCAGCGATCCATGGTAATCTCTTGTGCATAGTGTGTCTCCTTCCGAGTACCTGGCTCCGACAGAATGTGCGAGAGCGAGTGGTATAGGTACTGGCCCGTTTATGTCTACCAGCCAATCCGGGTTGGCAAACTCGTCCGACCCATAGGAAGTGTTTCGCTCCGCCGGATCCTCCGTTTTACGATCTCGTACACGCCGAGGATCAGAGCCACTCCTAGCGTGGCGATTACGAAAACTTCCATAGCGAGAAACAACAAGAACTTGACCGTCAACATGATACTTTCCATCGCTGCACCTCCCTTTTTCTTATCTCGTTTGTGCCTACACTATACCACACGGGCTGGCTTGTGTCATCGGGGGAAATATCAATCTTGTCCTGACAGAAAAGGCTTATTACCATTTCCCGAAATTCGTAGTTGATTTGTCGTAGGCTAAGCATCTCTATCTATGAGGGGCGCAAAAAGAGGGACACACAATCGTGTGTCCCTCTTGCTAGAGCGTTGTGATCTGTTGTGTCGTTCTGCCCTAGTGTGCTTTTCCGGTCACTGTGTCACGGAACACCGGGATGAAGCGCACGGCCAGGGAGTAGAACAGGATGGCCGCAGCGATGGCTGCGATGGCGATGCTCCATTCGATCCAGTGCGGCGAGTACGTCACGGGAATGCCGTGCGGCAGCGGGGGTGGGGGGTTCAGTGCGAACCAGGCAATGCTCCAGCGGTTGATGAGTATGCCAACCACCGTGCACACTGCTCCAGCTGCCAGGCCGCCCTCGCTTTCCTTCGCCTTCGAGGCAAAGATGGCCAACGGCACGATCACGCCGATGATGATCTCTGCCAGGAACAGCAGGCTGAACTGCCCGCTGCTAAAGATCAACCCGAACTCTCCGGCGAGCAACAGATCCCCGAGCTTGAGCACCAGGTAGATCGCCTGGAGGATGACCACCCACCGGGCGATGTTCGACAGGAGTTGCATAGGCGCCGGTTTGCCCAGCGCCCTCCAGGTGACGACGCCCAGAAAGATGGCCACCGACAGCCCGGTGAACAGGGCGGACGTGAGGAACAGCACGGGCAAGATCGGCGTCCACCACAGCGCCTCCAGCTTGTGGCGCAGGATGACAAACACCGCGCCCATCGAACCCTGGTGCACGCAGGAGAGCAGTACACCCACACCGGCGATCAGGACGATCAGCCGCTTGAGCCATTCCACCACCGGCGACCCGCTCCGCTCAAAGACGATGGTGAGCATCTCCAGAATCAGCACCCCAAAATACAGGGTGATCGACATAGCGACCTCGAACATGAAGGAGTGGAGATTCCATCGCTGGGGCATCAGCACGCTGTAGAACTGATCCCAGCGTCCGATGTCCATCACCAGCACCAGCACCACCATCAGATAGCCCAAAAAGCCCATCAAGACGGTGAAGCGGGAGAGGCCGTGATACTTTTCCTGGTTAAAGATGTGCACCACAGCGGCGAGGGTAAAGGCCACGGCAGAGAAGGGGATCGTGAATACATCGAACGCGATCCACATGCCCCAGGGATAGCTGCTGCTCAGGTTGGTCGTGGCGCCCAGGCCGGTTACTAGCCTGACGATCCCCAATACCACCCCGGCTGCAACGATCACACCCAGGATCAGGTCTAGGACGGAAAACGTCTTTTTACCTGTTTTCGTTGTTGCTGTCATGGCTATGACCTCCTTTTCCCTTGCTTCGCTAATCCTTCCTCTCGGCGCTTGGTGAACCAGTAAAAGCCGCCCAGCGCCGCCGCCACACCGACCAACATGCTCGGCGTGCCATAGACGGCCAGGGTCTCGCTCAACTCGGGCACAGGCTCCGCATCCAGCTCGGGGAAGCCTAGCTCCGTGAAGGGAACCGGGGACAGATACAACCAAGAAGTCCCGCCGGCCTCTTTTTCGCCATAGATGTGATTTATGTACTTATCCGGGCGGCTCTGGATTCGCGTGTGCGCCTCGGCGAGAAGCTCTTCGCGTTCGCCATAGACGAGCGCGTCGGTCGGGCAGGCTTTGACGCAGGCCGGCTCCATCCCGCTTGTCTGGCGATCTGCACAGAACGTGCATTTTTTGATCTCGGGTAGGACCTCGCTCCAATTCACCCGAGGCACGTTGAAGGGGCAGGCGATCATGCAATACCGGCAGCCGATGCACTTGTTGGCGTGGTAGACCACCGGCCCGTCGGGCAGCTTTTCGAGCGCGCTGACCGGACAGGCCGAAACGCAAGCCGGGTGCTCACAGTGCATGCACTGGCGCTTGGTAAAGACCCAGTGTAGCTTGTCGCCTTCCTCCACTTCGTTGAACTGGATCAGGCTCCAGGTGTCGCCGGAGAAATCCGGCGGGTTATCATAACAACCCAGGCACAGCGTGACTTCGCCAGGGTTATCGTTCCACGCCTTGCAGGCCACCTGACAGGCGCGGCAGCCCATACAACGGACTAGATCGACGAGTACGGCCTTCATTATGCACCCCCTTTCTTGACCCGGACGAGGAACGCCTTGAACTCTGGGATCATGGTGTTAGCGTCGCCCACGTGAGGGGTGAGTTGGTTGGCGCTGTCGCCGACGCACAGGCCCGAAAAGCCCCAGTGCCAGGGCACGCCGATCTGGTGTATGGTCTTGCCGGCCACGGTGAACGGCTTGAACCGCTTGGTGACGATGGTTGTCCCCTGCACGCTGCCGCGCAGCGACTCGACGGTGACTAGCTCGCCGGTCTTGACGCCCATGTCCGCCGCTAGCTCTTCACTCATCTCGACGAACATCTGAGGCATCAGCTCGACCAGCCAGGGCAGGTTGCGCGTCATCTGGCCCGCCTGCCAGTGCTCGGTCACCCGGTAGGTCGTGCAGACGATGGGGTACTCGGCCGGATCCGCGATCTCGTCCGGTCGCCAGACTTTGATGGCCGGGTTGTTGTGCGTGCCGGACATCGGGTTCTTGATGGGGCTTTCCAGCGGCTCGTAGTGCTCCGGGAACGGCCCATCAACCCGGCCTGGCCCAAAGATGTGGGCAAAGCCGACCGGTTTCATAATGAAGGGATAACGCGTGCCTTCCACGTTCATTGGCGGCCAGCCGCCATCGGGCACGTCTCCTTCCCACTTGGTATCCGGCCCCGTCCAGCGGATGACAAAATCTTCTTCATCCCACGGGTTGCCGTCGAGGTCTACCGAGGCGCGGTTGTAGATGATGCGCCGGTTGACCGGCCAGCACCAGGACCACTTGGAGTGGAGGCCGATGCCGGCGGGATGGTAGTCGGTGTTGTCGCGCCACTGCTGACGGTTGCCGTCAGTCTCGTTGTAGGACTGGGTGTAGAGCCAGTTGGAGGACGAGGTGGAACCGTCGGCCTTCAGGTGGCCGAAGGAGGCCATCAGTTTGCCCTCTTCGTACTGTACCGAGCCGTCCTCGTTGAGGACTTTAGCCTCGGCCCAGCCGTTGATCTCGCGGGAGACCAGGTCCACCAGGCTCGTGGCGCCGCGATGGGCTGTCGGATTGTCGTACCAGCTCTTCCAGCGCAGCTTGGTGATGGCGTCGGCGACGGGGCCGCCTTCGCTCTCGTACAGCTCGATCACCTTGAGCATCAGCTCGGTGACGATCTCCAGGTCGGCCATCGCGTCGCCGGGCGGGTTCACCGCCTTCCAGCGCCACTGGCTCCAGCGCCCACTATTGGAGATGGTGCCTTCCTTCTCGTAGGAGCAGACAGCCGGCAGCGCGAATACTTCCGTCTGGATACTGGCCGGGTCCACGCCTGGCTCTTGCCAGAAAGCGCAGGTCTCTGTCTCCCACAGGTCCACGCTCACCAGCCAATCCAGATTCTGGAGCGCCCTTCGCTCGGCGAAGGAGTTGGGACCGCCTACCGCCGGGTTCTGTCCCCAGCAGAACAACCCCTTGATGACGCCGTTCGACATCGCCTCGAAGAGCGAGATGTGAGAGTAATTGGTCCCAGGATTGAGCTTGGGTATCCAGTTGTAGCCAAAGTCGTTTGCCTCGGTGGCGTTGTCGCCATACCAGCTCTTGAGCAGGCTGACATAGTACTTGGGATAGTTCAGCCACCAACTGGCGCTCTTGGGATCCGCCGTGGCGAAACCGGCCAGTTTGGCGTCCAGATGATCTTGCAGTGTCACCTGGTCCGCGGTGGGCGGAGCGAGGTAGCCCGGCAGGATGTGGAACAGCAGGCAGTGATCGGTCGAGCCTTGTACGTTCGACTCGCCGCGCAGCGCGTTGATGCCGCCGCCCGCCATGCCGATGTTACCCAGCAGCAGTTGCAGAATGGCGTAAGAGCGGATATTCTGCGTGCCGTAGGTGTGCTGCGTGGTGCCCATCGCGTACATGATGGTGCCGCTCTTGCCGATCGCGCCGGTTCGGGCGTAGGTCTCGCAGACCTTGAGGAATTTTTCCTTGTCTGTCCCGGTGATGTTGCAGGCCGTGTCGGCGTCGTACCGCGCGAACTGCTTCTTGAGCAGTTGGAAGACGCAGTGGGGATCCTGCAAGGTCTTGTCCTTGAGCGGGACGCCGTCCGCGTCCGTCTGCCACTTCCAGGTGGCCTTGTCGTAGGCGCCGAAATTGGGATCTTCGCCGGGGACAAAACCGGAGAACTTGCCGTCGTTCTCGGCGGCTGTCTTGAACTCGGGATCGATCAGGAAGGCGGCGTTGGTGTACTCGGTGACGTAGGTCATGTTGTACTTGCCGGGGTCAGCTTCCATATCGTCGAGCACCCATTTGATCATCCCGCCGATGAAGGCGATGTCTGTGCCGGAGCGTATTCTGGCATAGATGTCGGACTTGGCGGACGAACGGGTAAAGCGCGGGTCGACGTTGATCAACGTGGCCCCGTTCTCTTCCATGGCCTTGGTGATCCACTTGAAGGAAACCGGATGGTTCTCGGCAGCGTTGCTGCCGATGATAAAGATGCAATCACTGTTCTTGATATCGTTCCAGTGATTGGTCATTGCTCCTCTACCGAACGACTCTGCCAGAGCCGCAACAGTAGCGGAGTGTCATATGCGCGCCTGGTGCTCGATATACACCAGGCCCATGGAACGCAACGCTTTGACTAGAATCGAGCATTCTTCGTTATCCAGCGCGGCGCCGCCGAGCGAAGCGATGGCCTCCAACCGGTTGACGGTGCGGCCTTCGCCGTCGGCCTCGATAAAGTGCTTATCGCGGGTGTCCTTGATGCGGCGGGCGATCTGCTCGATGGCCCAATTCCACTCTTTCTCCTCCCAGGTGGAGGAGCCGGGGGCGCGGTATTTGACCTTCTGCAAGCGGCGGGAATTTACTTCGCCGTCCACGGTGTTGAGCTGGGCCAATGACATACCCTTGCTGCACAGGGAGCCCTGGTTGATCGGGTGATCGGGGTCGCCTTCGAGGTTGACCACTCTATCGCCCTGAGCCGCGACGATCGCGCCACACCCCACGCCGCAAAAGCAGCAGATGGTGGGCGTCTCGCCGACGGGCTTGTGTAGCGGGAAGCCAGCCGCCAGCGCGGCCGCGGAAAGGCCAAGAGGAAGCATCATCCCGCCAGCAGTGGCTCCTGTTAGTTTTAAGAATTCTCTTCGGCCGAGTCTCATATCTCAGCGTACCTCCTTACTTATTCTAACGCTTTGACTGTACGTAAAAAAAACTACAAATCTCGAATGGGATAGTGTGTTAGCTCCACCTCCTTTATTCATTCGCTCTACCGGTTTCAAAGCCATTTGCTGATAGTGCGCTTCAAAAAGGGAAGAGACCTCATTCATCCGTTACGGATGCGTCGGGTCTCCTCAATACAATTGATGCCGGATGTAAAAATCCCGGAGCTATCAGGTAGCTGACCTGGGGGATTTTGAGCATGGTCTTTGGAATGCAGGTAAAGCTCATTGAAAGCGCCGCCGTCTTTTGTTATCCCTCACTAGCTTGAAGCCGGTTCTATAAGCTGTGGCTATGAGGGGCTACAAGTGATAGTTATACCTCGCGGATTATACTACGAGGCTGGAATGTGTCAAGCGGCGTTAGGGCGGGGTAGTGGATGTTATCTCTCAATATTCTGGGGAAAGTGGCAAATGTAGGTCGGATTTGCTATCCGACCAGGCGGTGGTTAGCGTCGGATTGTCCCAATCCGCAACCGCTCTACATCTGCCCTGATTTATTGAGAAGATGCAGTGGATGGCTCTATCTGTCTCTGTGCTCCACGGATCGCTCGGGCAGTGATTGCGCCAAGTACCAACGCGCCGCCGACCAGGGCCAGCGGTCCTGGAGTTTCACCGAGTACCAGGAATACCCAGATAGGGTTGAGAACCGGTTCCAGGGTCAGGATGAGGGTGGCCTCGAGCGCCGGTACATATTTGATGGCGGTTGAATAGAACAGAGAGGCAATTCCGATCTGAAACGTCCCCAGATAGAGGATGATGCCGACGTCTGATGGGGTCCAGGTTTCCTGAAACGAAAACGGCAGGCCGATGATGGTACCCAGTAGGCTGCCCAACAGCATGGTCTGGGCGGGCACGCCGTCTTTCTGCGCCTGCATGCACAGCATCATCGTTGCCAGCGCCATACCACTGATGATGGCCAATACGTTGCCCGTAAGCCCATCGAGGCTCAGTTCGTCTCCAAAGAAGAGCAAGAGACCGGCGAATATGACCGGCATTGCGAGCCAGTCGCTACGTTGTGGACGTTCTCGGAGCACCCAGTATCCAAACAGAACGATGTAAATGGGCGCTGTGTACTGCAAAAAGATGACGTTGGCCGCGGTGGTCAACTTGGTCGCGGTGATGAAAAGCAGTTGTGCGACCGCGTACCCGAGTGCGCCTCCGATCTGCCAGCGCGTCCAGCGAAAACTGAACTGCCGTAGATAGACCAAAAAGACCAGGCTGGCGATCAGGCTGCGAGCGCCAAAGATCGAGAGCGGCTGCCAGCTTGTGATTTTCACGAGCAGGCCACTGCTACTCCAAAGCAGCGCGGTCAGTGCGAGAAACAACCTTGCTTTGTGGCGTGACATCGGTGGTTCATTATAGTATACGTGGCGCTGGTCGCAACACATCAGGAAACGAGGCGGTAACGTTGGCTCACGTTCCCAGTCCGAATCGCTGAAACTCGCTGAACCGTGAACCCTTTTCAGCGCCATCAGCGGTACTGCGCGCCCTGGCGAGTTCACCAACCCAATCGCCGCCACGACCGCCGACGACGAGGCGACCACGGCGAACCACACTGCAATTCAACCGAATTTCGCTCTGCTATTGTCGCGCGCCTATCGCTGGATTGCGACCTGTTTTGAAGCTTTACAAAGCGTGTCCTACCTGGCTAGATACTCAGGTGGTGTAGTAAGAATTTACAATCGGTCCTCACCTGTCCAGTGTCCAACCAGTACACAGATAGCCTCCAATTTGCCATCCACTTCCCCACAGAAGACTCCGTAATAGCATTCGATACTGCTGAAGAAAGTCATTGCCCAAATGTCCGCAGCAGGATGCTCCGTACAGTAGTCAACCAGCTTTTTGGTGGCAACCCTCAGCTTTTTCGTGGCTGGTTCGTCCAGGGCGACCCAAAGACGCGCCTCACAAATTGGTTTCATTTCCAGGGCTGAGGTAGGAGGAGATGATACATCAATGCCCATACTTTGCCAGCGTTCAGGTGACTCGGACACAGTGACAATCAATTCATCCAATTGTGTATTCTTTGCTCGGTATTCATTCAGTATCCCGCTGGACACTGCGAAGGCAATGACATCTGTCGTAATACTCCTCATGTTCAGGGAACTATTTGCACCGTGTACCGGTCCATGGATTGATACTTCACGCTCAGCTTATAGGAAGAAAGACAATATGCGACGGCTGCCGTCACGAGCTATTGCGTGGAGTGGGGTGCTCTCCCCATTCAGTCAACTCTGCGACGAGCTTTTCGACCAACGTATCCACCTGGGCAGCGACGGGCGGCGAGAGTTCGAGGCCCGCGTCCAACACGCCGGGCTGCACGCCCCACAACACCACGTTGCGCGGGTAGAGGTCTTTGAGTTTCGCTGCGAGGAGCATATCGGGGATGCCGACCTGGTGCGGGGAGATTTTGACCGAAAGATAGGACGGTACCTCGTCTCCGGCCAGGCGGAGCAGGCTGCCCGGCTCTTTGCCCATCTCGACCGCGTCGATGATGAGCAGGTTTTCGACCAGGCGGTCGTCCTCGTCCTTCAGATAATAGAGGAGGTCCAGACCGAGTGTTCCTCCATCCAGGGTCTGGACCCCCTCCGGTAGATCATACAGTGCCGTCAGCCGCGCCAACACGTGCAACCCCACTCCCTCGTCCGAGAGGAGCAGGTTGCCCACGCCCAGAATGAGCGTTCGGATGGCGGGCCGATCTAGCACGAGCGACCCGTCGCCTGCACGATCACTTTGGTGATCTCGTTCCCCTCGGCATCCAGCACGTGGACGCCGCACGCCACACAGGGGTCGAAGGAGTGGATCGTGCGCAGTACTTCTATCGGCTTTTCAGGATCGGCGATGGGCGTGCCGATGAGGGCCGCTTCGTAAGGCCCGCGCTTCCCGTTGGCGTCGCGGGGCGAGTTGTTCCACGTACCCGGCACCACGGCCTGATAGTTGTGAATCTTTTGGTCCTTGATGTGGATCCAGTGACCCAGCGCGCCGCGCGGAGCCTCGGTAAAGCCCCATCCCTTCGCCTCGGCGGGCCAGTTCGCCGGATCCCACGAGTCTTGGTCGTGGATGTCGAGATCGCCAGCCGCGATGCTGTCGATCAGTTCCTGGGTCCAACCCACCAGCTTTTCGGCCACAAGGACGGTCTCGATGCAGCGTCCGGCGGTGCGGCCAAGGGTGGAAAAGAGTACCTCTGGCCCGGCGCCGAGCGTCTCCAGCACCGAGTTGACCACAGCCTGCACGCGCTCGTGACCCGAGGCGTAGGCGACGAGCATCCGCGCCAGCGGGCCGACTTCCATCGGCTCGTCCTTCCAGCGGGGAGCCTTCATCCAGGTGTACTTGTTGTCCGTATCGAGGTATTCATACGGCGGCTGAGGGCCGGTGTATTTGGGCCGGGTCTCGCCGTCCCAGGGGTGCAGTCCCTTGCTCTCGTCGTCGTATTCGTACCACGAGTGGGCGACGTACTCGGTCACGTCCTGATGGTCCACCGGGTGGACGGTGCTCAGGTCCTTGCCGAGAATCGCGCCCGCCGGGAGCCAGGGGACGCCGTTGGCGTCGGGCCAGTCGCCGTAGGACATGTAATTGCCCACGCCTTCGCCGATGCCGGCCCATTCCAGGTAGAACGGTGCTACCGCGAGTACGTCGGGCAGGTAGACCTGATCCACGAACTGTTTCGCTTTCTCGAACAGTCCCAGGATCATGGCGATCTTGTCGGCGTTGATCGCCATTTCGCTGTTCGGGTCGATGGGCGAGGCCATGCCGCCCACAAGGTAGGTCTGGAGGTGGGGGTTCTTGCTGCCCAGGATGGCGTGGACGCGGATGACGTCTCGCTGCCACTCCAACGCCTCCAGGTAGTGGGCCACGGCCATCAGGTTCGCTTCGGGAGGCAGCTTGTAGGCCGGGTGGCCCCAGTAGGCGTTCGCAAAAGGCCCCAGTTGCCCGCTGGCTACAAAAGCCGCGACGCGGTCCTGGACGCCCTTGAAATAGTCGGCGCTGGAAAGCGGCCAGTCCGAGATCGATTGGGCCAGTTGAGCCGTTCCGGCCGGGTCGGCGTCCAGCGCGCTGACAATGTCCACCCAGTCCAGGGCGTGCAGGTGATAAAAGTGAATCACGTGGTCCTGTACGTATTGGATGCCTTCGATGATGTTGCGCAAAATTCGAGCGTTATTTGGGATCTCGATTCCCAGAGCGTCTTCAACTGCTCGCACGGAGCAGACGGCGTGAACCGTTGTTCAGACGCCTCATATACGCTGCGTGATCGTCCACGCTTCGCGGGGGTCGCGCCCTTTGAGAATCAGCTCGATGCCGCGGAACATGGTGCCAGAGGCCCAGGCGTCGGTCACCTGTCCTCCATCCACTTCCACTTCGATGCGCAAGTGCCCCTCGATACGGGTCACGGGATCAACTACAATTTTTGCCATTTCTCATTTTCTCCTTAGTGAGTGTGTTCAGGAAAGAGGTCAAAGAGGCGGGTGATGATCATATAGACCAGGACAGCCCCCGCCGCGATGCCTACAGAGCTTGCAACTTCTATCCAGTGAGGGACGTACGTCGCCCAGGCAGGCGCTTCCAGGCCGATCCAGCCTATGGTCACCCGGTTAAAGAACAATCCGATGATAATCCAGACGCCGGCCCAAAAGACGCCGTCCGCTCGCTGCCCCAGTTTGGAAAAGAGGCATGGTTCATATAGCCCATTTTGGGGCGAGAAACATCTTTACAAATTCAGCTAGTCTTTCGGTTATGTCCGACATGTTCAATTTGCCGACTGGCAAACAGTCGATTCACTTCGACAAGCTCAGTACA